>JAKSQD010000024.1 GCA_024404315.1 Oscillospiraceae bacterium | reverse complement strand
ATTGCCTTTATCTTATCAAGGAGATGGTTTTATCATGAAACGTCCTATTTTGGCCGTTCTTGCCGCTGGTATGGGCAGCCGCTACGGCGGATTGAAGCAGATGGATCCCGTTGGCCCCAACGGTGAGTTCATCATTGACTTTTCCATTTTTGACGCACACCGTGCCGGCTTTGACACCGTCGTTTTTATCATCAAGCATGAGATTGAAGAAGCCTTCAAGGAAACCGTCGGCGCTCGTGTGGAAAAATATATGAACGTGCGCTACGCCTTCCAGCAGGTGGACATGCTGCCCGAGGGCTATACCCTGCCCGAAGGCCGTGTGAAGCCCTGGGGCACCGGTCACGCTGTCCTCTGCGCCGCCGACGTGCTGGATGCTCCCTTTGCTGTCATCAACGCCGACGATTACTATGGTCCCGAAGCCTTCCAGTCCGCTTATGACTTCCTGACCACCGTGGAGGACGAGCCCAACAAGTGCCATTACGCCATGGTGGGCTATCAGCTGAAAAACACCGTCACCGACCACGGCAGCGTGGCTCGTGGTGTCTGCCAGACCGATGCCGAGGGCAACCTGGTGGCCGTGGTAGAGAACACTCAGATTGAGACCTACCCCGGCGGCATCCGCACCTCCATGGACGGCGGCAAGACCTGGGCTGACCTCGACCCTGACACCCTGGTTTCCATGAACCTGTGGTGCTTCCGTCCCAGCTTTGTGGAAGAGCTGATCCGTGAGTTCCCCGCCTTCCTGGACAAGACCATGGTGGAGAATCCCCTCAAGGGTGAATTCTTCCTGCCCCTGACCGTCACCGAGATGCTCCAAAAGGACATCGCTGACATCAAGGTGCTCCCCAGCCACGATAAGTGGTATGGTGTCACCTACCATGAGGATCGCCCCACCGTGGTGGCCGCCCTCCAGGAGAAGACGGACTCCGGTCTGTATCCCTCCCCTCTGATGGAATCCCTCTGATGAACTAAAAAACGGGTCTGGTTCGTGTGCTTTTCCACGTTCCAGACCCATTTTTTCGGTGTTTTTTGCCCTGAGCAGCCTACCTTACCCGAGGTAGGTTTTCAGGCGGTTGATGTTATCCTTCTCCGCCTGAATCATGTTGTTTGCCAGGTCTCTGGCCTTTTGGTGTGCGTCCATGTGCTTGGGACCCTCGGGGCCGCTCTCCACCTCATTGGGGATGCGGTAGCAGTTGAGCACCTTGGTGAGACTGACAATGCCCATATTGCTGCCCTGAATCATCATCTCCGCCAGGTGGCTGGTTTCCTTGTTTAGCAGGGTCTGCGCCTGGAGGGACATGGTGAGCATGGTCTTTTCCCAGGGCGGCAGCTCCTTGGGGCAGACACTCAGCGCCTTGAGCTGGCTTTCCGCCTGCTTCATCACCTTTTGGTATTCGTTGAGCTGAGTTTGCAAGTCGGTGCGGAAGCAAGGGTTCTGCACCTTGGGCAGCAGTTGGGCAATGGAAAGCGTTCCCATCGCTCCTCCCTTGTAAATGGCCTGTAACAAAGCGGTTTCGTTGCTAAATTCCATTCTGTTTCTCCTTTTCTTTGGGTGTTGGCTTCAAAATGGGTTGGTGTTCACCCCTCAGTCATGGCTGATGGGGTGATTCCAGCAGATAACAACCCACTTTTTTTACTATCACCTCTTTTATTTTGCGCATCGCCGCCGGGCGCATACTGGATATTTCTGCATTTTTCCGATTGCGAAGCCGCAACAGAAAGAGTATAATAAATCCACCAGACAAATTTTCCACTTTTTTCAACAAAGAAGGTAACATATGAAACGCTTAACGGAACTTTGCCCCTTTTTTGCGCTGCTCCTGGGCGGAGTGGGTCTGCTGCTGCGGCGCTGGCAGTTGGCCACCTGCTTTGATGCGGCGGGTTTGCCCATTTCCGGCCCGGCCACGCCCGTGCTCGCTGGCTTCACCGCCGCTGTTATGGTGGCGGCGCTGGTCTGCGCCCGGTGCTTCTCCGGCAAGCCGGATTGGAAGAGCAGCTTTGGCGCTCGCCCCATGTACCTCCTGGTTCCGCCCTTCTTGGGCGCTGTGGCCGCCGGAACCTTGTTTGTGCAGAACTATCAGAGCGAGATTCGGGAATCCTCCGTGGTCGGCTATGCGGCAAAGGCGCTTCCCCTGCTGATGGTGCTGGGCTGCGCTCTGCTGGCGGTGGGCTGCTTGCTGATGGCTCGGGGTGGCAAGTCTGACCCGGCGATTATCATGGGGCCGGGCTTTGGCTGCTGCTTTTGGATGATTCACGCCTACCACGCCCACGCCAGCAACCCCGTAGTGCCCCGTTTCGCCTGGTTCCTGATGGCCATTGTGTGCTCCGCCGCTGCGTGGTACTATGTGGCGGGCAGCGCCATGAACCAGAACAAGCCCCGCCGGACACTGTTTTGTGCTCTGACGGCGGTGGTGCTCTGCCTGATAAGCCTTGCCGGGGAGGAAGCCCTCTGTGACCAGCTGCTGCTGCTGTGTCATGCGGTCGCCCTGACCGCCGTGAGCCTGCGCTTGACGCATACGGGTTATGAAAAAACGGAATGAACCCTTCCCCAAACCGCTATACTGACGATAGAAAAGGATGTGCGTTACCATGAGCCAGCGACAAATTGATATTGCGGATATACAGTGCTGGATTTTCCGCACAGCACAGGAAAAATGGAACATTTCCGCCAAAGAGTGCGCAAAGCTGTTTCGTGACTACGATATCCTTGGTTTTCTGTCCGAATGCTACGAGCTTCTTCATGTGAGCGGCTATCATTGTGCCCTCCACGACGTTGAGGAAATCCTCAGAGCAAATGGGGTGGCGATATGATTGCGCTTCCTGACAAAATACTCCTTTATCATGGCAGCTTCACAGCAATTCCAGAGATTCAGCTTTCCAAATGCAGTCCTGGCCTTGACTTTGGCAAGGGGTTCTATGTAACCACATCCTTTGAGCAAGCCTTGGGCTACATCCCCGCCGCAGTCAAGAAGAACATCCGCCGTAAAAGGCTCCCCAAAGACTTCGATGTCAAGGATGGATGCGTTTCTGTGTATCAATTCCACGCTGACCCCTCGCTTCTGATCCACTGTTTTCAAACTGCTGATGTGGATTGGCTGCATTTTGTAGCCTCCAACCGAAACAACTGGCTCTTTCAGGAATATCGTGCAGAATTGGAACGATTCGATATCATCGGCGGAAAAATTGCGGATGACAGCACAGCAGCAACCCTAAACGCCTATATTTCCGGTGATTACGGCACGCCTGGCACGGAACGAATTGACCGTTTTACCATCGAAAGTCTGCTTCCCAACCGTTTAAAAGACCAATTTTGTTTTCGGACAGAGCGTTCCCTGCAAGTCCTGGAGTATGTAAGGAGTGAACGTTATGGCAACCACCGCTGACACCATCCCAACCAAACAAAAAAACTCCTGCGCCATCCGTCTGATGCGGACGATGCTGTTAAAATATGCGGAGCGTGAGGCAATCTCTTTCGATGAGGCAATGCTTCGCTTCGCCGAGTCATCCGCTTATGAGCTGCTCTTCGATTTTGACACCGAGGTTTGGAGAGAAGGTCCCGACTATCTCATGATGCTCTTTGAAGAAGCGCTGAACGAACATGAATAAAAAACCATCCTCCCAAAGCGGCACGGTTGATTCCCGTTTCCCGGCTTGGGAGGATTCCTCTTTTTTGCCTCTATTTTGCGAAATAACCCACTCTTCTGGAAAGAACCCCCGCCAAACATCCCACAATTGTGATAAAAGCCTCTTTTTAAGTATCCTCCTTTGTGCGTTTTTCTGGATTTCAACATTTCCAACTTGAATCTTTTTCTATGGAGTTGAGATTTTTTCCGATTCATGGTATGATAAGTTGTTGGGAGTGTGCCCAGCCCGCCGTTCCACCAGGCGGACGTATTTTTCCCGGGAAAGGTATCATTATGAAGAGAAACGGCAAAATAGAGCTGATGCGCTTTCTGTTTTCCATCGGCGTTCTGGTGTTCCACATCAACCAGCAGCTTTGGAGCTATAAAAAGACCATCGCCCCAGGGGTGAGCCTTTGCAAGCGGGGAAATATGGGCGTGGAGTTTTTCTTTTTGGTGTCCGGCTTTCTGATGGCCAAAAGCATTGCCGGGCGCATCCGTCGGGAAGGCTCCTTGACCAACTCGGACACCTTGGGCACGGAAACCCTCCAATTCCTGTGGCGGAAGGCAAAGGGAATCCTCCCCTATCACGTCCCTTACTGTCTGCTGATGCTCGCTCTGCTGTGGCAGACCCATGCGGACGACCGAATGGAGCTGGTTCGCCGCCTGCCCAGCTTTTTCCTCGTCAACCGCACCGGCCTGATGGGGGACAGCTCCAACCTGCTGGGCGTGGAATGGTATCTTTCCGCCATGTTCTTGGCCATGGCTGTGCTCTATCCCCTTCTGCGGCGGCACTATGACCTGATGGCTCGGCTGGTGTGTCCGGTGGCGGCGCTGCTGATTTTGGGCTGGATGCAGAAAACCTATGGCTACCTCACCACCAGCACCCAATGGGACGGCCTCACCTTCCACTGCAACCTCCGTGCTATAGCAGAATTGTCGCTGGGCGTGACCTGTTATGAGGTCTCCACTGCGCTGCAAAAGCGCTCCTTCACCACACCGCAGCGTCTGCTCTTCTCGGTGGCGGAGGCGCTGTGCTACGGTCTCACCTTCCGCTATATCTGCTCCCTGCTGGAAGCCTCCTATGAGGTCTCCGTGGTGCTGCTGCTGACGGTGGCCGTCACCCTCAGCTTCAGTCAGGTGGGTTTGCTGGCCAAAACCCCCCTTTTCCAGAATCGGGTCTGCGTGTTCCTGGGCGGCGTTAGCCTGCCCATCTACCTGATTCAACAGCTCTTTCAGGATGGCATCCGTTTTTATTGCCCCGACCTGCCCAACCGTGACAAAGCAATTTGGATGTTCGTGCTGACGGTGGGCTTCGGTGCGCTTTCCTATGTGGTGGTCACGCTGGTGAACCGCCTGCGCACCATAGAGCGCCCCCACCCCAAGCACCATTGACGCTCTCCTGCTTCCCCGGCCTATGGGGTTCCGAAAGAAACAAACTTTTTCACTGTACAGCCCTATCTTTTTTTACAAAGGTGTTTGAAACCATGTATGATTATCAGATGAAAACCCTCCCCAATGGCGTTCGGATTCTCTCCGAGCACATCCCCAGCCTCAGCTCCGCCGCCCTGGGCATTTGGGTGTCCACCGGCTCCCGTGACGAGCGCTCCACCGAGAACGGTGCCGCCCACTTCATCGAGCATATGCTCTTCAAGGGCACCGAAACCCTCTCCGCCGCCCAACTTGCGGGTCGGATGGATGCCATCGGCGGCCACGTCAACGCCTTCACCTCCAAGGAGCTGACCTGCTTCCACGCCCGTGCCCTCAAGTCCCACCTCCATGAGGCGCTGGACATCCTTTGCAACATGTTTTTCGACAGCAAATTTGACGAAAATGACGTGCAGATGGAACGGGGTGTCATTCTGGAAGAAATCGGCATGTATCAGGATGACCCCGCCGATTTGGTCTATGAGCGCCACAGCGCCGCCATCTACAAGGGCAGCCCCCTGGCTCGCCCCATCCTGGGCAAGCGCTCCACCCTGGAGAAAATGACCGGTGAATGGTTGAAAAACTACAAAAATTCCCACTATCTGCCCTCTAAGGTGGTGGTGTGCGTGGCTGGCTCCTTTGAAGAAAGCATCCTGGACGAGATTGCCGACCGCTTCTCCTCCATGGAGCCCGGCTCCCCCCTCAAGACCAAGCCCGCCCTTTACCAGCCCGCCCTGACCCTCAAGCGCAAGGCCACCGAGCAAAACCATCTGGTGGTGGGCTTCCCCAGCCTCTCCGTTTCCAGCGACCGACGCTTCACCCTCCAGGTGCTCAGTTCCATTCTGGGCGGCGGCATGTCCTCCCGCCTCTTCCAGGAGATTCGGGAAAAGCGGGGGCTCTGCTACAGCGTCTACACCTCCGGCAGCTGCTATCAGGACACCGGCAACTTCACCATTTACACCGCCTCCAACAAGGAAACCGAACAGCAGGCGCTCTCCGCCATCCGGGACGTGGTGGATTGCTTCCTCCAGGAGGGCATCACCGCCGAGGAGCTCAACCGGGTGCGGGAGATGTCCAAAGCCAGCGTGCTCATGGGCATGGAGTCCAACACCGCCCACATGAACCATATGGCTCGCAGCGTCCTTTCCGGCATCCCCATCCTCACCCCTGACCAGATTATTTCCGCTTACGATGCCGTTACCCCGGAGGATGTGCTCCAACTGGCTCGGGATACCTTCCGCTGGGAGCAGGTCAGCTTCTCCGCCGTGGGCAAGGTCGCCCAGGAGGAGGAATACCGCAAAGCGCTGAACGTTTCCGCCCCCGACTGCATCCCGCCGCAAACCCCGCCGGTCTGTGGCTGATGCCCCGAAAGAGGTGAGAGATATGGCACAATACACCCCGGAAACCATGACACGCAAGCAGCTGCGCAGCTGCTATAACCGATTTTTTATCTCCTTCCTCCTCTGCATGGTTCTCGTTCAGCTCACGGCCACCGCCCTTTCCGCCGGGATTCAGCTCTGGCTGCTGAAAAACCCGGCGCACGAGCGCTGGTCTGCGGTGCTGCAAGTGGCGCTCAACGACATTTCCTGCTATCTTCCGCCGCTGATTGTCTTTCCCTTGCTTTTGGGTAAGCTGCCCTCGTCGCCTGCCTTGCCCAAAGACCCCCTCGACCCCTGGGAGCTGCTGCAAGCGGTGGTGGTCTGCATGGGCGTGGGCTATCTGTTCTCCCTGCTGACGAGCTACATCATCACCGCCATCGAAACGCTGGTTGGTTCCTCCAGCCAGAATTTCGTCAGCGAGTTTGAAACCAGCCTCCCCTTCTGGCTGACCGTTATGTCCTTTGCGGTTTTGGCTCCCTTCTTTGAGGAGGTCATCTTCCGGGGCATCCTGCTCCACCGCCTGCGTGGACTGGGCGACACCTCCGCCGTGCTGCTCTCCGCCCTGGCCTTCGCCTTTTTCCACCTCAACCTCTACCAACTGGCTTATGCCTTTGTGCTGGGCATCCTCTTTGCCTGTATCACCCTGTTGACCGGCTCCATCCGGGATACCTTCTTGCTTCACGCCATCATCAACGGTTCTTCCGTCTTTGTGGATCATTACGAAGCGCTGCAAAAGCCGTTTTATACGCTGGTGGTGGTGCTCATCCTGGTGGGTCTCTTGATGTTCCTGCGCAATGCCAAGCACTACCATTTGGAGCCCGGCCCCCTGCCCTTCTCCAAGCACGAAAAACGCCGTGCCTGTCTGCGCTCTCCCTGGTTCCTGCTGACCGTCCTCCTGAGCCTGCTCGTCAGCGTGGTATCCGTGTTTGTGTGAGCGTGACCTTCCATTCACTCCCCCAAAAGGAACGATTTACTTGAACTTCAACGATTGTCATTTGATAGAACCCATCGTCCGTGCCCTGACCGAACAGGGCTATGACCATCCCACTCCCATCCAACAGGGAGCCATTCCTCCCGCTCTGGCGGGTCGTGACGTGCTGGGTCTGGCGCAAACCGGAACCGGCAAGACCTGCGCCTTCGCCGCCCCCATCCTCCAACGCCTGCATCAGCGCCCCGTTCCCGGCCACCCCATCCGAGCCTTGGTGCTCACCCCTACCCGAGAGCTGGCCATTCAAAATCAACAGTGCTTTGAAGCCTATAGCCGTTACCTCAACCTGACCAGCGTGGTCATTTTTGGCGGTGTGGGTCAGGCTCCGCAGGTGGAGGCCATCCGAAAGGGCGCTGATATCCTCATCGCCACCCCTGGCCGCCTGGAAGACCTCCACCAGCAGGGCTTTGTCCAGTTGGACGAGCTGGAACTGTTCGTGCTGGATGAGGCGGACCGTATGCTGGACATGGGCTTTCTCCACGATGTGCGGAAGATTTTGAAGTGGCTGCCCCAGAAAAAGCAGACCCTTTTCTTCTCCGCCACCATGCCCCAGGAGATTACCGATCTGGTTTCCAGCCTCTTGCATGACCCCGTGCGGGTCGCCGTCACTCCCGTCAATACCACCGTAGAGGCCATTGAACAGACCGTCTACCAGGTGGATCGCACCAACAAAACCAAGCTCTTGGTGGAGCTGTTGAAGGACGAGCGCCTCAGCTCTGTCCTCGTTTTCACCCGAACCAAGCACGGAGCCAACAAGGTTTGCAAGGAGCTGACCAAAGCGGGGCTTTCCGCCGCCGCCATCCACGGCAACAAGAGCCAGACCGCCCGCCAGGAGGCGCTCGCCGGGTTCAAGGCCGGTGACATCCGGGTGCTGGTCGCCACCGACATTGCCGCCCGTGGCCTCGACATCGAAGACCTGGCCTGCGTGGTCAATTACAACCTGCCCGAAGTGCCGGAAACCTACATCCACCGCATCGGTCGGACGGGTCGAGCCGGTCGGCTGGGCGTGGCCATCGCCCTTTGCGACTATGCGGAGCTGCCCCTGCTGAAAGACATTGAACACCTGATGAAAAAGACTGTCCCCGTCATAGAGGAGCACCCATACCCCATGGAAAACTTTGAAGAACTGAAAAAAGACAAACACGGCAAGGTTCGCAACCCCGAGGACGAGGAGGCCAGAACCGCCGCCCGTGAAAAAGCAAAGGCTCGCAAAGCCGACCAACAGGAGCAGGCACAGCCCGCCCCCAAAAAGGAGAAATCCGGTGCAAAAAAGCGGAAAAAACAAGGTGAACCGGAGAACGGTGGAGGCAAGGCGGCACAAAGCCCTCCTGCGCCGGAAAAAACAGAGAAAAAGGGCAAAAAAAGCGGCAAAAAGAAGCCCCTGACCCCACAAGAGCCGAACGCCCCCGCCGGTGTAGTGCCCATCCCCGACCTGCTGCCCAAGCGGGAGGAAAAACCCGCCGAGCCGGAGCAGAAATTCGACACCAAAGACATCCTTACCCGCAAGTATAAGCGCCCGGAAAAGAAGGTCATTCCCAGCCTCGCCAGCGTCTCCCTGCTGCCCACCATCGAGCTGAAGGAGACCTTCGGCAACAACGCCACCGGACTGGAATTTCGTCCCGAAAACCTCCCCCCGTCCAGCCCGCTCCCCACCCGAGCCCCCTCCGGCAAGAAGGAAAAGTCCGCCAAGCCCAACAAGGCCGCCGCTGACCAGCCCGTGAAACAGGAACCGCCTCAGCAGCCGAAGTCCAAAGCGCCCAAAAAGCCGAAGAAAAAGCCCTCCGCCAAGCCCGACCCCAAACACGCTCCCAAGCCGGAGAAAAAGGCCGAAAAAAAGCCGGAGAAGGCTCCCAAGGCCGAGCAGCGGGTGGTCTTTACCGTGGCGGATAAGGAAAAGCCCCTCAAGCCCGACCGCAAGGCCAAGGCATCTCGCCGCCCCGACCGCAAGCCCCGTCAGAAGGATTCCGACGAGCAGAAATCCCTCATGAAGCCCTATTACCTCAGCGACCGACGCAAGGGATGAACTGCTTTCCTCCCTGCCAACCAAGGATTATCAGGTACAATTCTATGATTTACTTTTTTGTTGCCGCTCTGCTGGTGCTGGCCGATCAGCTGGTGAAGCTGGCCATCCGTAGTGCCTTTGCGCTGGGGGAAAGCACCACGCTGATTCCCGGCGTGCTGGGTCTGACCTATGTGCAAAATACCGGCATGGCCTTTTCCTCCCTCAGCAGTCAGACGTTCTTTCTGACCGTTGTTTCCCTCGCCGCCTCCGTCGCCATCGGCGTGGCGCTGGCAAAAAACCTCCTGTTTTCTCACCCCTATGGAAAGTGGCCGCTGACCCTGATTTTCGCCGGAGCGGTGGGCAACCTCATCGACCGGGCGTTTTTGGGCTTCGTCACCGACATGATTCAAGTGCTGTTTGTCAACTTCGCCGTTTTTAACGTGGCGGATTGCTGCGTGGTGGTGGGCGGCATTCTGGTGGCGGTCTATGTCCTCTTCTTCTGGGAGAAGCTGGAGCCGAAAGAGGTCAACAAATGAACACCCTCACTCTCACCGCCGACACCCCCAATGAGCGGCTTGACCAGTTCCTGGCTCGCTCTGTGGAGGGTCTCACCCGCTCCTCCGCCCAACGCCTGATTGAAAGCGGCATGGTGGAGCAGGTGGGCAAAAAACTGAAAAAAAATGCCCGGTTGGAGGTGGGCGACGAAATCCGCCTGACCCTCCCCGACCCGGAGCCGCTGGACGTGGTTGCCCAAAATATCCCCCTGGATATTGTCTATGAGGACGCTGATGTGGTGGTGGTCAACAAGCCCGTTGGCATGGTTGTCCACCCGGCGGCAGGCCACCCGGACGGCACACTCGTCAACGCTCTGTTATATCATTGTGGAACTTCACTCTCTGGAATCAACGGAACCCTCCGTCCGGGCATCGTCCACCGCATTGACCGGGACACCAGCGGCCTCATTATCGTGGCCAAGAACGACGCCGCCCATCTCTCCCTGGCCGAGCAGCTGCAAGACCACACCCTCGCCCGCACCTATGAGTGCGTCACGGTTGGCCATTTAAAAGAAGATTCTGGAACGGTTGACGCTCCCATCTCTCGCAGCGCCAGCGACCGAAAAAAGATGGCGGTCGTGGCGGGCGGCAAGCGAGCCGTGACCCATTGGCGGGTGCTGGAGCGCTACAACGGCTACACCCGGGTGGAGTGCCAACTGGAAACCGGACGCACCCATCAGATTCGGGTACACATGGCCTACATCCATCACCCCTTGCTGGGCGATACCGTCTATGGCAGCAAAAAGCCTTACCCCGGCCTGGCCGGACAGTGCCTCCACGCAAAAAAACTCCGTTTTCTCCACCCCTCCACCCACGAGCTGGTGGAGGTGGAATGCCCCCTGCCCGCATATTTCACCGCCGTGACAGAGAAGCTAAAAAGTCAGAGTTTTTAACCCGCTTGCAGAGCGGCTTGATTTTGGCTCCTCCCCTGCCGAGTCAGACCGATTTTCCCCGGCGAACGGGGGACACAATCTGCGCCCGACAGAGGGATAAGCCCCATTTCTCCGAAAGAAGGAACCCCATGGCACGAAGAATCCAACTCCCTGCCGATTCCATTTCCCTGTCTGCTGAGATGGCAGACCGTCTTTTAACCACCGCCAGCGGCGATGCCGCCTTGCTCTATCTGTACCTGCTGCGGCATGACGGATTCTATGAGCCAGAGCAGGTGTGCCGAGCCTTTCAATGGAGCCGTGCCCGGCTGGACGCTGGCCTCATTCTCCTGGCGGAGCTGGGCGTTTCCACCGGACAGCCGGTGCCCGACTACCAAGCGCCCCCCACGCCCGCCCCCTCCGAGGCTCCCGAATACTCCCAGGAAGATCTCTGTCAGGCTTTGGAGCGCAGCAACGATTTTTCCGCCCTCTATGGCTTTGTCACCCGCTGCTACAACACGCCCAGCCTCACCGACCGGGACACCAAAATGCTGCTGGAGCTTTACGACCACCTGGGGATGCCGACGGAAGTGATGATGATGCTCATCGACCACGAGGTGAACGAGTACCGCCGCAAGCACCATTCCACCGTTAAGGTTCCCTCCATCAGCCACATCCGCACCGTCGCTTACCGCTGGAAACGCTCCGGCGTGGACACCTTAGAGGCGGCGGAATCCTACCTCAAGCGGCTGGAATACTACCGCAGTCAGGAGGGCGAGCTGCTCAACGCCGTGGGCATCTGGGGTCGAGCCGCCGTCAGCGAGGAAAAGCGCTTCCTCACCCAGTGGATTGACTGGGGCTTCTCCCCGGCGGTGGTTCACATGGCCTATGAACGAACCCTCTTCCGCAAACAAACGATGGATTGGGGCTATTGCAACGGCATTTTGCGCCGCTGGCATCAGGAGGGGCTCCACACCCCGGAGGAAATCGCCCTCCACGACGGCCCCAAACGCCCCACAAAGGGCGAAAACGCCGCCGCCACCACGGGTCTTACCCCAGCAAAACCCGTCACAGCCGCCCAGCAGGAGGCCGAGGACAAGGAGCTGGAGGAGAGCCGCCGTCAGATGATGAAGATACTCGGCCTGTCATAACAAATGAGGTGAAGCTATGCCTTTTGAAGCCAAGGTCATTCACGCCGCCACCCAGCGCCTGCGCCAGCGGCGGGAGGACAACCAACAGGAATATGCCCGGCGGCGCAGTGAGGTCTATCAGCGCCTGCCCCGCATTCAGACGATTGACCACCAGCTGCGCAAAACTGTGACGCTGGCCGCCACAACCGCCTTAAAAAAGGGAGCAGACCCCGCTCAGGCCATCGCCGCCATCCGGGATGCCAATCTCGCCTTACAGCAGGAGCGTGCGCAGCTGCTCCAACGCAACGGCTATTCCCCGGATTATCTGCTGGAAAAACCCGTCTGCCCCCTCTGCAAGGACAGCGGCTGGGTGGGGGCACGGATGTGTGACTGCTTGAAGTCGCTGTGTACCGAGGAGCAAAATCTGCTGCTCTCCTCCATGCTGGATTTGAAGGATCAGTCCTTCGAAAACTTCCGCCTGGACTACTACAGCCCCACGGATCAGGCCATCATGGGCATGGTGCTGAACATCTGCCGCAATTTCGCCGTGGAGTTCGGAACCTACGCTTACCAAAACCTGATGCTCTTCGGCCCGCCCGGTGTGGGCAAAACCTTCCTCTCCGCCGCCATCGCCCGGGTGGTGAGTGAGCGGGGCTTCTCCGTGGTCTATGACACCGCTATCCAAATTTTCTCTCAGTTTGAGATGGAAAAATTCACCCACGACCCGGAATCCATCAAAAGCACCCAGCGGTATCTCTCCTGTGACCTTCTGATTCTGGACGACCTGGGCAGCGAGTTCCTCTCTCCCATGGTACAGACCACCCTTTATCATCTCATCAACGCCCGGCTGGTCTCCAACCGCTGCACCGTCATCTCCACCAACCTGACCTTGACGGACATCGACACCCGTTACAGCCGCCAATCTGCCTCCCGCCTCAAGGGAGAATATCAGCTTCTGCGGTGCGTCGGCCCCGACATCCGCCAAAAAAAACGCCGCTAACCGCCCCAGAAAGGAGCAACCAACTATGATTTGTCCCTATTGCGATACCATCATGCAGGGTGGACGCATCAACGTCCAATCCTCCATGGGCAGCTTCCCCTCTGTGGATTGGGTGCCGGAGCTGGATTACAAAAAGGCTTCCGGCGTGAAGCGCTTTTTGACCTTCAAAAACCACAAATCCGCCTACCTCCACGACGTGGCCAACGAGGGGTATTACTGCCCCACCTGCAAAAAGCTGATTTGCATTTTTGAGACCAAGCCTTGAGGCACAGCAAATAACAACTTACTTTCTTATATATCCAAAAAAGAAAAGACCCGGTTGATTCCAGGTCTTTTCTTTGCGTTTTATCCCATCTTTTGTTACAAACCGAGCGCCACACCAACGACGGCAGAAAGGGCAATCCACGCCACGGGGTGGAGGCTCTTTGTTTTTTTCCAGTGCGTGAAGAAGTAAACCACAGCGGCCAGCAAAACGCATTTCCACTTCACGTCCAGGTTGAGCAGCAGGCTTGCCCCCTCCAGTCGCCAGTCAGGAACCAACAGAGAGATGCAGACCACGCTCCATCCGGCGGAGGCAATCAGGCCGGTGGAGGCGGGACGCAAACCATAAAACACAGCCTCCACGGTGGGATTGTTGCGGAACTTCTGGAGCACCGCCGCCACAATCAGGACAACAATCACGGAAGGGGTAATCAGTCCCACCGTAGCAATCACACTGCCGGGGATACCGGCGGTCTGAAAGCCCACATAGGTCGCCATGTTCACTCCCATGGGGCCGGGGGTGGACTCGGAAACGGCAATCATATTGGCCAAGTCACCGTTGGTGAACCAATGGGTTCTCTGGCCAATGTCGGTCAGGAAGGGAATGGTGGCCAGGCCGCCGCCCACGGCGAACAGCCCCGCACGGAAAAACTCAAAAAATAGCTGAATCAGAATCATTTCGTCACACTGCCTTTCTTGAGGTTGGTCACGACCAGGCCGGTCACGCCTGCGATCAGCACGATGATGGCCGGTGACACCCCCCACAGGGCGGAGAGCAAAAACGTCAGCAGGAACAGCACCAGGGTGGGCGCATCCATCACGCTGGACTTTTTCAGCTTGACCACAGCGTTCCAAATGAGCACACAGACACAGGCTCGAATCCCGGCGAAGGCGTGAATCACCACGGGCAGGTCAGCAAAGTTTTTCAGGAAGGCGGCAATCACCGTGATAATCACAATGCTGGGGAAGACGACACCCAGCGTAGCGACGATACCACCCAGCGGGCCACAGAGCCGGGTTCCCACAAAGGTGGCGGTGTTGACGGCGATGACACCGGGGGTACACTGGCCGATGGCGTAATAATCGGTCAGCTCCTCGTCAGTGGCCCAGTGGCGGCTATTCACCACTTCCCGCTGCAAAATGGGAAGCATGGCGTAGCCGCCGCCAAAGGTACACACTCCGCACCGGGCGAAGGTGAGAAACAGGTCAAGGTAGAGATTCAAAACGGATGCTTCCTTTCGTTGGGAGGTGGCGGGAAGGTGTTGCCTTAACTAATTTTCAACAATCTGCCGATTTTATCGCCCTTGGGCATCAGCGCCAGATCATCCGCCGTCAACACCTGGAGCAGCACGATGAGCGAGAAATAAATCACTCCACCGGACACCAGACCCGCCAGCAGACCCATGACATTGCCGGCGTTGCGGGCGACGATGCCATACACGCCCCAAACGCCAATGCCCATCACCACGGAGGCAAGCATAATCTTGCCAAAGACCTTGCGGAAGCGGGGGCAGCCGGGAACCACACGATAGACAATGATGAGGTTCATGGCGCAGGTGATACCATAGCCGATGCAGGTACCAATGGGGGAACCAAAAATATTATAATCCTCCGTACCCACCATGAAGTAATCAAAGAGCACCATGATGATGCCGCCGGTGAGCATGGTATAGATGGGCAGGTTCAAAATGCCGTGGCTCTGAAGAATGGAGTTGCAGACCAGCACCAGACAAACAAAGATATTCGCCAGACCCAAAATGGAGAGGATGGGGCCTGCAATATCGGGGTCCAGGCCGTGGAACAGCAGCTTGACGATGGGCTTTCCCAGCACGGCCATACCCACGCCGGAGGGGAAGGCCACCAGCGCACAGGTCTTGAGGGCAGAACCCACGATGCGGGCGGCGCCCTTTCTGTCTCGGTTGGTGAAGCAGGCGGTCACGGCGGGAATAACGGAAGCGGTGATAGCCACCATCAGGGCAGGGGGAATCTGATAAATGGTCTGCACGCCGGTGTAGTTGCTCATCAGGTTGCGTGCGCCGTCCTCTGCCAGGCGCAGTCCGGCAAATTGCAGGCGGCGCATAACCAGGGCGTTATCCACCATGGTGATGATGGAGGTCGAGGCAGAGGTCAGGGTGATGGGCACGGCCAGCGCCAGACAAGCCTTTAAGATGGTCACAGAGGACTGGGTTTGCTTGTCGGTTCCCTTCGGCTCGGTGCGGCGGAAGCGCTGACGCTCCAGCACCATATAAATCAGCGCCAGCAGCTCAGAAGCGGTCACGCCGACGATAGCGCCCGCAGCACCCACATGGTCGGGCTGTTTGAGCACGTTAATCAGATACCAGGCCAGCGGCAGGCCGATGATGAGCTTGAAGAAGGCCTCCAAAATCTGAGAAATAGAGGACGGGGTCATATGGCGGTGTCCCTGGGCATAGCCCCGGAAGGCCGCCAGGCCGGAGACCATCACCACCGAGGGAGCCAGCGCCCGCATACAGGTGGCGGCCTTGGCATCGCCCATCAGGGCGGCGAATTGGTTGGCACCAAAGAACATAATAGCCGAGCAGAGCAAACCCACGCTGACGAAAAACAGAAAGGCCACACGGAAAATCTTATGAACCTGTCGTTTCTGTCCCTTGGCTCTGGCCTCGGACACCATCTTGGAGATGGCCACGGGCACGCCAGCGGTGGAGACCATCAGCAGCACGTTGAACACATTAAAAGCAATGCCAAAATCCGTGTAGCCGCTGCCCAGCAGACCAACCAGGGGAACTTTATAAATGATACCAATGATTTTGACCATCAAAATACCGGCGGCCAGAATCGCTGCGCCGCCAAAGAAGGTGCTGCTGCCCTTCTGCTGCTTTTCAGCCATAATAAACTCCTTTTCCAGGCATTCACGGGTCAAAAGGGAATCTCTCGTCCCAGCCCGCCCCTTTCACGGGAAACAGGGCAGGTCAGGCGCAGGATTCCTTTGTTCCTCCGCAAAACGCCTCATTCCCATTGTCTCAAAAACTGCCGGGGAACATGGTGGGGAGGGCATAGCTCTCCATTTCACGGCGCACTCGCTCCAAGTCCACCGTGAGGAACACGCCGTTTTCATACAGTACCTTTCCCCGAGCCATGGTCAGGCACACATCCCCGCCCTTTGCGGCGTAAACAAGGTTTTCTACGATGTCATGGCAGGGGTACAGGTTGGGCTTGTGGAAGTCCAAAAGGATGAGGTCGGCATCATAGCCGGGCTGGATGGAGCCGGTCTGACGACCCAAAGCCTTTGCGCCGTTGACGGTGGCCATTTCCAGCGCCTGCATGGAGGTGATGGCCATGGGGTCACGGCGGACACCACAGGGAAGAATGGCGGCCATCTTCATTTCCTCAAACAGATCCTGGTTGTTGTTGCTGGAAACGCCGTCGGTTCCCAAGGCCACATTGACCCCCGCCCGCAGCAGCTCCGGCACACGAGCCACGCCGCTGCCGAGCTTCAGGTTGGAAATGGGGTTGTGGGCGGCGGTGATGTTCTTTTTCGCCATCAGCTCCATATCTTCGTCCGAGACATAGACGCAGTGGGCAGCCACGCTTCTGCCGCAGTCCCACACGCCGTAATCATTGAGAATGGCAAGGGGCGTTTTTCCGTGGCGGCGGATGGAATCCTCATGCTCAGAGAGGGTCTCAGACACATGGACGTGCATCCCCAGGCCGTTTTCTGCGGCGTAGCGCCCCAGGTACTCCCAGAGGTTGGGAGCCAGGAAGGAGGTATACTCGCCGTGGATGGAGACATCCACCAAAATCTGACCGTCGTTGTAGTTGTGATACTTCTCGGCGGTGGCTCGCATTTCCTTACAGGCGTAGTAATCGGCGGGACGCTCCAGCGGCTGGAAACAGGTGATGCCCCGGGTGAGGTTGCAGTTCAAACCGGCCTGAATGATTTCCTCCGCCATGTCGTCACAGAAATAATACATATCCTCAATGGCGGTGCAGCCGCTGGCGATGAGCTCGGCCATGGCCAGAGCCGTGCCGGTGCGGATGATTTTGGGGTCGAGGCGGTCTTCCGCCGGGAAGATATAGTCATTGAGCCAAGTTTGCAAATCATGGCCGCCGCCGTAGCCTCGGAGCATGGTCATGGGGGCGTGGGTGTGGGCATTGACCAGGCCGGGCATGAGCACCTTTCCGGCGCAGTCATATTCCTTGTCAAAGCTGCCCTCGGGCAGGGTCTGACCCACAGAGACGATTTTGTTTCCCTCTACAACGACACAGGCATGTTTCAGCACGCTGCGGGCGGCATCCATCGTCACAACGGCGGCGTTTTTGAACAGAATTTTCATAAGCAGTATTCCTTTTTGAATGTGTCGGGTGTTAGAGGCTGTTTCGTATCCCGGCGTATGCCGATAACGACGGATATGTTTTGTCAGATTGCTGAGAAATTTTGCAGGAATCCTGACGGATTTCAAAAAATTTCGCAGTGATATGGCGGAAAAGAGCCGAGTTAGCGGTGTGCGTCTGGGATGCGAAACAGTCTCTTAGACCTATAAAAGAGCAAAACTGTGAAAAAGACAAAACAGAACCCCCTCCGGCTCCTTTCAGTCGCCACCTCCCCGACAGGGGAGGCATTTTTGCCCTTTTTTCTTTGATTAAATAGGAAAGTTGGCTCCCCTTTTTGGGGTTTCGGCGGCAAGCGCAAGCTTGTAATATGCGTTGGTAACGCATATTAGCCGAAAACAGAGAAAACGGCGAAGCCGCACCTTATCAATCCTGTCAGCGTTAGCTGACTGAGGGGGTTGTATCATTTGCCAATTATGCTCATTTATCGTTTACCAACACCAAGTATCTCTTCTTCTATTCTCTCAAAACCGTTCCAGGCAGCCCCGAATCAGGCGGGAGAACTTGCCCTTTGCCTTCTCTGCGGCTTCGAGCACCTCTTCCTCGGTGAGCTTCTGATCCAGAATGCCGGCGGCCATGTTGCTCAGTAGGGTGATACCCAGCACCCGCATTCCGCAATGGCGCGCCACAATGACCTCGGGAACCGTGGACATACCCACAGCGTCCGCACCCAGGATGCGGGCGGCACGAATCTCAGCGGGGGTTTCGTACTGCGGGCCGGAGAGGTACATATAAACGCCTTCTCGCAGGGTGATGTCCTGTTCCTGCGCCACGTCACGAGCCAGGGCACGCAGCTCGGGGTTGTAGCTGTAAGAGCTATCAGGGAAGCGGGGGCCGAACTCGGGAATGTTCGCACCGCAGAGAGGAGAATCCAACACAAACTTGATGTGGTCGGCAATGAGCATCAGGTCTCCGGCGTTCCAATCCTTGTTGACGCAGCCTGCGGCGTTGGTGACGACCAGCTTTTCCGCACCCAGCAGACGCAGCACCCGGATGGGGAAGGTCACTTCCTCAAAGGAATAGCCCTCGTAATGGTGGAAACGACCCTGCATCACGGCGACGGGCTGGCCGTCCAGCATACCAAAGACCATGCGTCCGGCGTGACCGGGAGCGGTGGAGCGGCGGAAGTACGGAATGGCATAAAAGGGCACGGAAATGGGCTGTTCCACCTTTTCCGCCAAATAGCCCAGGCCGGAGCCAAGCACCATGGCCACTTTGGGCGTAAAGGAGCCGAGCTGACTTCTCAGATAGTCGGCGCTGGTTTTATATTCGTTGTAGGTAAAGCTCATGATTTGCTCTCCTTTTCTAAAAAATCCATAGTAACTCAGTATAGAGGTATTTTACAACGGCACGATAGAAAATGCAATGCGGAATTTGAGGAGAGCATCCCAATTCGGGACAGATTTTGACACTTGTCCAGTTTTTTCCCCTTGCGGCCCCCTGGCGCAGGCGGTATAATGACGCAGAAGGGAAGCGGATTTGCCCGCCCCTTTCCGCTTCCATTTCCCGATTGATAGAAAGGTGGAGTTTCATGCCTCATCCATCTACCTCCGCCACCTATGCTCCCCGTATCGGAGCGGTGGCGCTGCTGCTGGCCGCCTTCGACGGCGTTCCCCAGCCCGGCACACGGGAGCTGCGCCTCAGTCCCGCCGAGTGTCAGGAGCTGACGGAGCGCTTCCCCGGTATTGCCCTCCTTCCCCTGGAACCATCCGGGGACAAAACGTGGTATCAAGTCACCCTTGCGTGAGGGGAGGCGGCTTCTCCCCTCTCAGCCTCTTACGGCGACCGCTCCCCCTCAAAATTCAATTCCTTTTCTGGCTCGGATGCCCTTTTGATACGGGTGCCGGGTCAGCTTCATTTCGGTGATATAGTCGGCACGTTCCAGCAGCTCCGGGGCAGGGTTCCGCCCGGTGACAACGAGCTCCACGTCATCGGGTGCGCCGTCCAGCAGGTGCAGCAGCCCTTCCAGCGGCAGCAGACCCGTGGTCACGGCGGCGCAGGCTTCGTCGAGCACCACCATCTGTGCTTCTCCCCTGTCCATCGCCGCCTGGCAGGACTGGCAGAGGGCATCAAACCGCTCTGTTGCTTCCCGCCGCTCTTGCTCGTTCATGCGGAAGGAGAATTTCACCTTCTCCGGCACGGGCAGCAACGTCACGTTGGGCAGCAGCGCCAGTGCATAGCGCTCCCCCGTGTCAGTGCCTTTCAGGAATTGGGCAATCACCACCCGTTGTCCCCGACCGGCCGCCCGAAGCGCCAGTCCCATGGCAGCGGTGGTCTTTCCTTTTCCGTCTCCGTGATAAATGTGAAGCATGGCGATTTTCCTTTCCCATAGAGCGTTCAATATGGCTATCATTTTATCCCATTTCCGCAGACAAAACCAGTCCTCACCGGATAATATATTTGAAGGGACCTTCAAAGAGGAGCGATCAACTTGACCGAACAGGAATTCATTCAGACGGCGGAGCGATACAAAGACAGTATCTACCGCCTCGCCTTTCAATATTGTAAAAATCCATACGATGCGGAGGATGTCGTTCAGACCGTGCTGCTGAAATTGCTGAGCAAGTCCCCTGTTTTTGAAAGCGAAGCTCATCGGAAAAACTGGCTGATGAAGGTGACGGCCAACGACTGCAAAAAGCTGCTGCTGTCTCCGTGGCACACCCGGCATGATCAGCTGGAGGACTACGCCGAAACGCTGTACGCTGAACATCCGGAGGATCGGACGCTATTTGAAGCGGTCATGTCTCTGCCTCGTCCCTGCCGTGTGGTGACTTATCTCTATTACTACGAAGGCTATTCGGTCAAAGAGATCGCGCAGATCACCGGAAGCAACCCTTCCACCATCCGCACCCGAATGCAGCGGGCAAGGACGCTTCTGAAAAAACAACTCAAGGAGGACTGGAGCGATGACGAATAAGGAACGATACCAGCAGGCTTTCTCGCCGCTTCACTCCTCCACCGACACGATGGAGGTCTGGAATATGAAACAAAACAACCGAAAACGCCTTTTCCCGAAGCTGATGCTGTTTGCAGCCCTGATCGCTCTGATGGCAGTCTGCACCGCCTTTGCCCTTCGTGGGAACCTGACGCTGAATATCAACGGTGAAAAACACCTTCTTCATGAGGTCGCATCCTCCAACGGACAATCTGCCTATATCGAAGAAGGTCAGGACGGGTCCACCGTCTTCTTTGCAGTAGGAAAGGACGGCTCCTTTGCAATAGGAGAGGGCGGCTCCGAATCCGACATCGGTGAACTGGAAAAAGAACTGGAAAAAGAACTGGAAAAAATGTCGGAGGAAGAAAAACAGTCCTTCTCCGCCAACCACTGATCTCTATAACCAAATGAAAAGGTCTGGAAAGTGATTCTCTCACCTTCCAGACCGATTTTTTGTTTATAGGAAACGTTCGACCTGTCGTTATCCAATTACAGACCGATATACTGTTTCATGTGCTCGATGGGCATGGACTGACCCATCCACAGCTCGAAGGCGGCGACACCCTGATAGAACAGCATACCCAAGCCGTTGATGGTCTTGCAGCCGACTTCCTCGGCCATTTCCAGCAGAGCCGTTTTTGCGGGGTTATAGATGGTGTCCGTCACCACCAGGTCGGGGCGCAGATAGGACTTGTCGGGGATATAGGTCACGCCGACGGGGTGCATACCGATGCCCGTTGCATTGGCCAGCAGTGCGGAATCTGCAATCTCATCCTTGAGCACCTGCATAGCGGCGGGATCCTGCGTGTTCAGCTCGAAGAGGTTCACCTTGCAGTCGGTGGCGGCGGTCAGGTCAGCAACGGCCTTTTCGCAGCGACCCCAGAACTCGTCCCGGATGTTGAAGATAGAAATCTCCTTCACGCCGTCCAGAGCGGCCTGCACAGCAATGGCCTTACCAGCGCCGCCGCAGCCCACCAGGGTCATTTTCTTGCCGATGATGTCCACGCCCTCATCCTTCAGGGAGCGCATATAGCCCTCACCGTCGGTGGAATAGCCCTTGAGCTTGCCGTCCGGCTGCACCACAATGGTATTGACGGCCTCGCAGAGCTGGGCGGCGGGATCAATCTCGTCCAGGTACTGCATCACGGCGTTTTTGCAGGGCATGGAGACGTTAGCGCCTGCCATACCAAAGGTACGAACTGCCTGAACTGCGTCCTTGATGCGATCCAGGTTGATATCAAACGCCAGGTACTTATAGTCCAAACCCAGCTGTGCGAATGCCTCGTTGTGCATGGCGGGAGAGCTGGAATGGGTGGAGGGAGAACCGAAAAAGCCCAGCAGCTTGGTACGACCCGTTACTTTCACTTCCATGATAACATCCTTCTTTCCTATTGTTTCTTCTATTTTCTCACAGGAGATGATAAATCATTATAGTATAAGCATTCGTCTCTTGTCAACCAACGCACTTATGAAAAAAAAGAAGGTGATAGTAAGAAAGTGGGTTGTTATCTATTGGAATCACCCCCTTGTCAGCTAACGCTGACAGAATTGATAAGGTGCGGCATAAGCCATGACGGAGGGGTGAAAAACACACCAACCCACTTTGATACGAACACCAAAAAGAATCAAAGGTTTCATGGTTTGGAAAAGCCCTCGCCGGGCACAAACCCCCGTTCCACAACCCGCTTCCAGGCCAGATCCAAAATTTCCAGCAGCTCATCCCGGTTCTCGTCCACCCAGGGGTATTTCTTCCGGTACTTGAGGTCAAAGAAAATCATGAACTTTTCCGGGCTTTCAAAGCTGCTGCGGGCGAGCATGGCCAGAATGCCTTGATAGAGATTTTGTCCCTCCCGCTCCCGCTGCTCGGCAAAGGCGGCGGCATCGTTGGAGAGATGCTCTTTATAGTCCCTGTCCTCGGCGCTCTCATCCTTGGGCGGCTCCAGCGTGTTTTGGATGAAATTGGACAGCAGTTGAAATTCCGGCGCAATGGCCTGCTTCTGCTGGGGAGAAAGCTGCTTCCAAATGGAGTTGAGCGCCTGCCACTGCTCCGTCTGTTTGAGCTGGTCACGATTCAGCATGAAAATCACTCATTTCGTGTCAGATAACGTCATTTTAGCACATCATACAGTGCCGTACAAGAGAAAAAGCCGCTTGAAAGCGAAAAAAAAGGCCTGGAAAGCGGCGTTCCACCTTCCAGACCCTATCAGATGCTTGATTTACCGTTTTATCTTGTGCTGATAACAATCAGCGACCCATCTTCTTGGCCTTGATTTCACGGATAGCGTCGATGTGGGAGAGGTTGACACGACCCTTTTCGTCGATGTCAGTGACCTTAACCCAAATCATATCACCGATGTTCACGGCATCCTCGACCCGGCCAATGCGGTGATCGGCCAGCTTGGAGATGTGAACCATACCGTCCTTACCGGGAGCCAGCTCAACGAAAGCGCCGAACTTCAGGATGCGCACAACCTTACCAAAGTACATAGCGCCCACTTCAGGAACAAAGACGATGGCTTCGATGGCTCTCTTAGCAGCGTCGCAGGAGGCAGCGTCGGGGCCGGAGATGAAGATCTCGCCGGTCTCCTCAATGTCCACCTTAGCGCCGGACTCGGCCTGAATCTTCTGAATGACCTTGCCGCCGGAGCCGATGACATCACGGATGTTATCGGTGGGGATGGTCATCTTAATCATCTTGGGAGCGTTGGGGCTGACCTCGGGGCGAGGCTCGGCAATGACGGGGAGCATAATCTGGTCCAGAATCTGGCAGCGAGCGTCATAGGTCTTGTCCAGAGCCTCCTCGATGATCTGCATGGTCAGGCCGTCGTTCTTCAAGTCCATCTGGATGGCGGTGATGCCCTTCTTGGTACCAGCCACCTTAAAGTCCATCTCACCGTGGAAATCCTCCACGCCCTGGATGTCAATGAAGGTCTGATAGCCGCCGTTGTCATCCTGAATCAGGCCGCAGGAGATACCGGCAACGGGAGCGGAGATGGGCACGCCAGCATCCATCAGTGCCAGAGTGGAGCCGCAGATGGAGCCCTGAGAGGTGGAGCCGTTGGAGGACAGGGTTTCAGAAACCACACGGATGGCGTAGGGGAACTCGCTCTCGGAGGGCAGAACAGGAACCAGAGCACGCTCGGCCAGTGCGCCGTGGCCGTACTCACGGCGACCCACGCTCTTGGCGGACTTTGCCTCACCGACGGAATAGCCGGGGAAGTTGTAGTGGTGCATATAGCGCTTGGTCTCTTCCTCCCAGATGGAGTCAATTTTCTGGCACATGGACAGGGTGTTCAGGGTGCAGACAGACAGCACCTGGGTCTGCCCACGGGTGAACAGGCCGGAGCCGTGCACCTTGGGCAGCACGCCAACCTCAGCAGCCAGAGGACGAATCTCATTCTGAGCACGGCCATCCACACGGTGGCCTTCCAGCAGCCACTTCTTGACAATCTTCTTCTGGAACTTGTAGGTAATCTCTTCCAGATACTGATCCATGTTGGGATGCTCCTCCAGGAACATCTCGTGCCACTTGTCAATCAGCTTGTTCCAATCGGCCTCACGCTGGTTCTTGTCGTCGGTATCCATAGCGGCGCAAGCGTCGTCCCAGGTGTTTGCCACAATCTTGTCAAACAGAACCTGGTCAAAGTCGGCGTGGGGGTACTCAAACTTGGGCTTGCCGATTTCCTCCACCATCTGATTGATGAGGGCAATCTGCTTCTGAATCTCCTCGAAGGCCATCTTGATGCCCTTCATCATGGTCTCGTTGTCCACCTGGTTTGCACCGGACTCAATCATAACGACCTTCTGAGCGGTGGCGACGACGGTGGTAGCCATGTCGGAGACGTGGCGCTGTGCCTGGTCGGGGTTCAGGACAATCTTGCCATTCACCAGGCCGACGGAGAGGCAGCCGATGGGGCCATTCCAGGGAATATCAGAAATAGCCAGGGCAGCGGAGGTGCCGATGGTAGCAGCAATTTCGGGCTGGCAATCCTGGTCAACGGACAGGACGGTGCAGACCACGGCGACATCATTGCGGAAGTCATAGGGGAACAGAGGACGAATGGGGCGGTCGATGCAGCGGGAAGCCAGAACAGCATTCAGGCCGGGACGACCCTCACGGCGCATGAAGGAACCGGGGATACGACCCACTGCGTACAGCTTCTCCTCGAAGTCCACGCTCAGGGGGAAGAAATCCACACCGTCACGGGGACGGGGTGCAGCGGTGGCGGTGCAGAGGACGGTGGTCTCACCATAGGTGACGACAACGGCGGCGTTGGCCAGCTCGCAAACCTTGCCAACCTCCATGGTCAGGGGCTTGCCGCACAGGTCCATCTTGTACACACGGTAGCCAGGGAACTGGCGATGGGTAATAATAGTAGACATACCTTAAAATCTCCTTTTGTAGGGTGGAACAGGCAGTCTCTTCTTTAGCACTTAAGAATGGGTTTCGGCGTGGAGATGGATTTCCAAAACGCATTCTCAAAGGCTAAAAAGTGGAAACGACCTGTTCTTGTGAAACGTTCAAGGTGTTAGTATCAAAGTGGATTGTGTGTGTTTCACCCCTCCGTCACGGCTTATGCCGTGCCACTGTTGATAAAGTGCGTTACTAACGCATTTTGCAAGCTTACGCTTGCCGCCGAAACTCCTGTTAGGGGAGGCATTTTTCTCTCCCACCATACAAACGTTAAAGAGGAAAGTTCTGTCCCCCCTAACAGGGGGGATGTCGGCGTTAGCTGACAGTGGAGTGATTGCCCTAGCAGGGGAGCTGTCAGCGAAGCTGACTGAGGGGTGAGTCCAACAGATAACAACCCACTTCCTTACTATCACCAATGTTCAAACAACCAGATAGCAAGCATCCCGCAAAAACAGGACGGCAGAAAGAGGCTCCACCGTCCTGTCATTTTTGCGAAAAAGATTACTTACGCAGGCCCAGCTTGGCAACGATAGCACGATAGCGCTCGATGTCCTTACGCTTCAGATAGTCCAGCATCTTGCGGCGCTTACCGACCATCTTCAGCAGACCACGACGGGAGTGGTTATCGTGGGTGTGCACCTTCAGATGCTCGGTCAGCTCGGAGATACGAGCGGACAGGATAGCGATCTGAACCTCGGGGGAGCCAGTGTCGTTCTCGTGGGTCTTGTTGGCTGCGATGACAGCAGTCTTCTCTTCTTTGCGGATCATAGTGATATCCACCTTTCTCAAAAAATTGGCCTCGCCGCCGGGTACTGGGCTGGTGAATCACCGCATGATGCGGAAGGACTCCCGGAACTCAGCAACGGGCATGGGCTGTGGCATTTCGCTCACGCCGGGATTCAGTCTAACATAGTTTTACCCAATTGTAAAGTGGAAAAATCACATATTTTTACAGAATTTCAGGCCAATCGGGGAATGCTTTGCACAGAGGCAGGGGATTGGGGAGCGCTCCGGCCAGGCTGGAGGCTCTTCCCTCCCGCCCAAGGAGCACAGCGCCCCGACTTTTTGAATAAACCTCGCTCCTGCCGTCCATACTTTGGCTAAGGAGGTATTTCATATGAAAAAACGTTCTTTTGTGCAAAAAGTGACTCACTTTCTCAACGGCAAAGGCTTTTACATTGCCCTTGCCTGCTGCGTGGCGGTGATTGGCGTTTCCGGCTGGTATCTGTGGCGGGATTTGTCCACCGCCAGCCAACTGGCCGCCGAGGTGGGACGGGCGGAAACCGTGGTGGTGGAGCCGGAAACCTTCGCCGAGGTGGAGACCGCCGCTCCCCAGCCAACCGACACAGAACCGGAAACCGACCCCGCCGACCAGTCCAAGTATGACGAGGACACCGACGAGGAGGAAGAGACCCTTCCCGACGCTTCCGAAGCAGAAGACGACGACGAGGAAGAGGATGACGAAGAAGAAGACGCAGACGACACGGAGGCCGCCGCCCTGACCGAAGAGCCGGTGACAGAACCAACAGCGGAACCCGCCTCGCTCTCCCAGGAGGCAGAGGAAGCCATGGAGCCGCTTCACGGCTGGCTCTGGCCGCTGGATGGCGCAGTGGTCGCCGCCTTCTCCTCCGACACCCTCACCTATAACAAGGCCATGGGCGATTGGCGCACCCACAGCGGCATTGACCTCGCCGCCGAGCTGGGACAGAGCGTCACCGCCGCCTGTGCCGGAACGGTCATTTCCATCCACGAGGACGCTTTGCTGGGGGAAACGGTGGTGATGGACTGCGGCAACGGCCTGACCGTCTCTTATAGCAATCTGGCGGAGGAAGTCGCCGTCTCTTCCGGGGAGCACCTCTCCGCCGGGGACATCATCGGCACCGTGGGCAACACCGCCGCCGGAGAAGCCGGTGACACCCCCTGGCTGCATTTCGCCGTCCGACTGAACGAGGAGCCTGTCAACCCCGCCGCCTATCTGCAATAAACATTCCTGTTAAACATTTTCTGTTTTTCGGCTGTTTCACGTGAAACAGCATCGAACATTTCCCGGGGCGGGTTCTCTCCCGCCCGGTTACTTATCATTTTCCGTTGGGGGACATTGCTCTTTCGACCACCTTTTCACCCGGTTTTTGCTACACTGTAGGAGAACAGAAAGGAGGTGAATCCATTTGGCATTCACACGAAAGAGAGAGCGTGGCCTCTTTGAGAGCACCCGTGTTATGTTCCTCTCGGTGGACAGCATCGTCCCCAACCCCAACCAGCCCCGCAAGCAATTTGCTCACGACGGGCTGTTAGAGCTCTCCGCCTCCATCAAGGAGCACGGCGTTTTGCAGCCGCTTTCCGTCCGCCGCCTGCCGGGGTATCGCTACGAGCTGATTTCGGGAGAGCGCCGCTTGCGAGCGGCTCGGCTGGCCGGTTTGGAGACGGTTCCCTGCATCCTGGTCAACGCCGACGATTTGGAATCCTCCCTGCTGGCGCTGATTGAAAACCTCCAACGCCGAGATCTGGATTTCGTCGAAGAGGCTTCTGCTCTTCAAACCCTGATTTCTTCCTATCACCTCTCCCAGGAAGAGGCCGCCCGACGGGTGGGCAAAAGCCAAAGCGCCGTGGCCAACAAATTGCGGCTGCTGCGGCTGAATCCCGAACTGCTGGACAAGCTCCGCAGCGAGGGTCTGACCGAACGCCATGGCCGTGCCCTCCTCCGCCTGAGCGAAGACCAGCGGGAGGCCGCCATTGGGCACATCCTCTCCCAACAGCTCAACGTAGCGCAAACCGACGCTTACATTGACAGCTTGCTGCTTGCCCAACCCGAAACGCCCCCCAAGCCCCGTCAGCGCCCTACCATTTATATTCGGGATGTTCGCCTCTTCCTGAACACCGTCCGCCGGGGACTGGACACCATGCAGCGCAGCGGCTTGGCCTCCCAGTGCAGCAAAGAGGAAACCGAAGAGCACATCACCCTCACCATCACCATTCCCAAGAGCAAACAAAAGGGCGGAAAAAAGGGAACTCCCAGCCGGGAGCCAGCCGAAATCAGCTAATTCGTTGTGACACGCATCGCCAATAGAAAGAGGCGGTGCTTTTTTCTTTCCTCCCGGCATTTCCCCGGAAAAAGAGTGCCTTTTCCCCCATTGTGCCCAGTTGAAATGCTTGTGAAACACAATTTTTATCCAATTCCTTGCAACAAAACAGTTGAAAATTTTGACAGCGGTGATTATAATATTACTGTAATTGTCAGAGACGGTTTCCCATCCGGCTGGGCACTGCCCGCCCCGGTACAAAACCCTCTCTCATATAGAAGAAAGCAGGCTAACCCATGACAAAACGCATCGTCATCGCAAACCAGAAGGGTGGCGTGGGAAAAACGACAACCTCCGTCAACCTCGCCGCATCGCTGCACAAAATCGGTCAGCGAGTCCTGCTGGTTGACTTTGATCCACAGGCCAACGCCACCTCCGGCTTGGGCGTGGACAAAAACACCGTGACCCCCAACATCTATGATGTGCTGGTGTCCAACGCAGAGCCGAAACGTGCCGTGGTAAAAACCCCCTGGTGCGACGTGCTCCCCTCTCACAAATCCCTGGCCGGTGCCAGCATCGAGCTGATCGGCTTTCCTGACCGTGAGTTCCTTCTCAAAAAGGCGCTGGACTCCTTAGAGGCGGATTATGATTACATCCTCATTGACTGCCCGCCCTCGCTGGAAATGCTGACGCTGAATGGCCTTTGCGCCGCTAAAAGCATCCTCATTCCCGTGCAGTGCGAATATTACGCTCTGGAAGGCTTGAGCGACCTGCTCAACACCATCCGCATCGTCAAAAAGCGCCTCAATCCCGACATCGACATTGAGGGCGTTCTGCTCACCATGTACGATGCCCGCACCAATCTCTCCGTTGAGGTCGGCGAAGAGGTCAAGCGCCATTTCCGCCAGAAGGTCTATTACACCATCATTCCCCGCAACGTCCGCCTCTCCGAGGCTCCCAGCCATGGAAAGCCCGTCCTCGGTTACGATAAGTATTCCCGTGGTACGGAGGCTTATCTGGCGCTGGCAAGGGAGATCGTCAAGAAAAACAGTTGATAGCTGTTTCACGTGAAACACCGTTTTTATTTTTCGTGTTTCACCGTAAAAAACAATCCAACTGGCTCCAAGCGCCCGCCGTTTGGAAAACGACCTCCTTACCGTCCCCCACCACTCACTCAACCAAAAGGAGAAAAGACATGGCAAAGAGAAACATGAGTTCCGGCCTGGGTCTGGGCCGTGGCCTGGGTGCCCTTCTGGGTGAGGCCGCTCTGGAGCCGGAAACCGAAGGCGTTTCCAAACTGCCCATCACCAAGGTGCAGCCCAACGCCTCCCAGCCACGGAAGTTTTTTGACCCGGAAGCCCTCTCTGACCTTGCCGATTCCATCCTTCAGCACGGCATGATTCAGCCCATTTGCGTCCGTCTGCTGGCCAGCGGTTACTATCAAATCATCTCCGGCGAACGCCGCTGGAGAGCCGCCCGCCAAGCCGGTTTGGACGAGGTTCCCGTGGTCATCATTGAGGCCGACGACCGCAAGGCCATGGAGTTGAGCCTCATTGAAAACCTCCAGCGGGAAGACCTGAACGCCATGGAAGAAGCCCAGGGCTATCTCACACTGATGCAGGAGTTCGGCATGACGCAGGAGGCCGTCTCCAAGCGGGTCGGCAAGAGCCGCAGCGCCATTGCAAACGCCGTCCGCCTGCTGGCTCTGCCGGAAGACCTCAAAGCCCTGGTGGAAGAGGATAAGCTCACCGCCGGTCACGCCCGTGCCCTCCTGTCCATCCCCGACGAGGAAGCCCGCTATGCGCTGGCCGAGAAGATTATGAGCGACGGCCTTTCTGTCCGTCAGGCCGAAGAGCTGGCAAAAAAGCTCTCCGCAGCAGAGGAATGCCCCCCGCAGCCCAAGTCCCCCCCTCTGAGCGTGGATTATGCCGCCCTCGCCGCCAAAGAGCTGGGCGATACGCTGGGTCGAAGGGTCAAAATTGTTTCCGGCAAGCGCAAGGGTCGTCTGGAGCTGGAATACTACGGCGTGGATGACCTGAACGATCTGTTGGATGCGCTCAAGGCTCTTCCCAAGAGGAATTAACTGATTCATTCGGCATTCGGTTCGAAAGGAGAAAGCATGATGATGTATCCGTTTCTGACGTTGGATGACGGCACAGAGATTGTTCACTCCGAAATGAAGGAAGATGGACAGGTAAAGGTCTATATGGAAAAGCCTGACGAAAAAGACGGCTTCCACTTTGCTACCTGCTGGCTGCCGGAATACCGATGGGAAAACCTCTCCGGTCTGTCTCAAACAGAAATCGACCGATGCCGTGAGGTCATCGAATCCACCGCACACCTGATTTTGCAATTTTCTCAGGAAGGTGGTTTCGAAAATGCCTCAAGTTTTTAAAATCGGCTCATACTGGGTTTATTTCTGGGCAAACGAAGGCAGACCTATGGAACCAATTCATGTCCATGTTTCTCAAGGAGCACCTTAAGAGAACGGAACCAAAATTTGGATTACAAAAGCCGGGAAATGTTATCTGGTAAACAACAATTCCAACATTCCACCCCGCACCCTGCGAAACATCGTCAAAATTATTGAAGCACGAAGTGGAGAAATCATCACGAAATGGGAAAACTTCTTCGGCGAAGTCTATTATTTCTGCTGATTTTTAAACAATATATCCAATCAACAATCAAAAGGTGAATTACCATGTTAGACATCAAATTTGTCCGTGACAACCCCGAGGTTGTCAAAGAGAACATCCGCAAAAAGTTTCAGGATGCCAAGCTGCCCCTGGTTGACGAGGTGATTGCGCTGTACGCTCAGGCGCTCGATGCCAAGCAGCAGGCCGAGGCACTCCAGGCCAACCGCAACACCCTTTCCAAGCAAATCGGCGCTCTGAAGGGCAAGGCAAAGAAGGATCCCGACAACGCCGCCGAGTATGAGGCACAGGCCGCCCAGCTCCAGGAGCAGGTGGTCTCCGAGAGCGCCCAGCGTGAGGCTCTGCTGGCCAAGCAGGAGGAGCTGGACAAGAAAGTCCGTGACATCATGCTGGTCATCCCCAACATCATCGACCCCTCCGTGCCCATCGGCCCCGACGACTCCTGCAACGTGGAAGTGCAGCGTTTCGGTGAGGCCACTGTCCCCGCCTTTGACATCCCCTATCACACCGACATCATGGGCGCTTACAACGGCATCGACCTGGCTTCTGCCCGCCGTGTCTCCGGTACCGGCTTCTATTACCTGCTGGGTGACGTGGCTCGTCTGCATGAGGCTGTACTGGCTTATGCCCGTGACTTCATGATTGACCGTGGCTTCACTTATGTCATTCCCCCTTATATGATTCGTGGTGAGATGGTCGAGGGTGTGATGTCCTTCCCCGAGATGGATGCCATGATGTATAAGATTGAGGATCCCTCCGTCACCGACCCCAAGAACAGCCTCTACCTCATCGGCACCTCCGAGCACTCCATGATTGCCCGCTTCAACGGCCAGATCATCCCCGAGCCCGAGCTGCCTCTGACCCTGACCTCTTATTCTCCCTGTTTCCGCAAGGAGAAAGGCTCCCACGGCCTGGAAGAGCGTGGTGTTTACCGCATCCACCAGTTCGAGAAGCAGGAAATGATTGTCATTTGCAAGCCCGAGGACTCTATGAAGTGGTATGACGTGATGTGGAAGAACTCCGTTGACCTGTTCCGCTCTCTGGATATCCCTGTCCGCCAGCTGGAGTGCTGCTCCGGCGACCTGGCCGACCTGAAGGTAAAGTCCTGCGACATCGAGGCATGGTCCCCCCGTCAGCAGAAGTACTTTGAGGTCTGCTCCTGCTCCAACCTGGGCGACGCTCAGGCTCGCCGCCTGGGTATCCGCTACAGCGAGACCGTGGAGACCGTGGACAAGAAGGGCAAGAAAAAGGTCAAGAAAGTCACCAAGCTGGCTCACACCCTGAATAACACCTGCGTTGCTCCTCCCCGTATGCTCATTGCCTTCCTGGAGAACAACCTGAACGAGGATGGTTCC
>JAKSQD010000023.1 GCA_024404315.1 Oscillospiraceae bacterium | reverse complement strand
AAACCGCATTCATCGGCTGTTCCGCAACCATCACTCGCAGAAACCCCTAACAAAAGCTGAAAGGAGCTTTGTATGAAACTCAGAATCGGAAGCAGAGCCAGCCGCCTGGCCGTCGCTCAGGCCCAGCAGGTGATGGCCGCCATCCACGCCATCGACCCCACGCTAGAGCTGGAGCTTGTCACCATGACCACCACCGGCGACCAGGTGTTAGACAAAACGCTCGATCAAATCGGCGGAAAGGGTCTTTTCGTCAAGGAGCTGGACAACGCTCTGCTCCAGCGGGAAATTGACATCGCCGTCCATTCCTTGAAGGATATGCCCATGGAGCAGCATCCGCTCCTGCCGCTGGCCGCCTTTTCCGCCCGGGAGGATGCCCGAGATGTGATGGTGCTGCGTCCAGGCTTGGAGAAATTCCCGCTGAAAGGCGGCATCATTGGCACCGCCTCCAACCGCCGAGCCGTGCAAATCAAAGAATTTTATCCCACCGCCGAGATTCGACCCATCCGGGGCAACCTGCAAACCCGCCTGGAAAAGCTGGATCGGGGCGAATATGACGGTCTGCTGCTGGCCGCCGCCGGACTCAAGCGCCTGGGGTTGGAGGGGCGTGTTTCTCGTTATTTTAACACGGATCAGCTCATTCCCGCCGCCGGACAGGGGATTTTGGGCATTCAGTGCCGCATGGATGCTGACCTGCCCTGGATTGGGCAGTTGAACGACCCCGCCGCCGCCGCCTGCGCCACCGCTGAACGGGCGTTTGTCCGTGCGCTGGATGGGGGCTGCTCCTCTCCCTCCTGCGCCCACGCCACCATGAAGCCCAACGGTATTCTCAGCATGGTGGGTCTCTATGTGGATGAAAAGGGCGAGCAGAAGCGAGCCGCCATTGCTGGGCGCAGCGTCCGAGCCGCCCAGTTGGGCGAAAATTTGGCCAATCGCCTGGCCGGCAAGTGAGGGACTATGGCAGGAAAAGTAACGCTGGTGGGAGCGGGTCCGGGGGATGCCGGTCTGTTGACCCGAAAAGGGGAAAAGGTGCTCCAAACTGCTGAGGTTGTGGTATATGACCGGCTGGTTGGGCGGGATATTCTCGCTTTGATTCCCAAGTCAGCGGAAAAGGTGGACGTGGGCAAGCAGCCGCAGCAGCACCCCGTCCCGCAGTGGCGCATCAACGAGCTGCTGCTTGCATACGCCAAGGCAGGAAAAGACGTGGTTCGTCTCAAGGGCGGAGACCCCTTTCTGTTCGGACGTGGCGGAGAAGAGCTGGCTGGTCTGGCTCGGGAGGGGATTCCCTTTGAGGTTGTGCCCGGCGTAACCTCCGCTCTGGCCGCTCCCGCTTATGGCGGGATTCCCGTCACACATCGGGAGTTTGCTTCCTCAGTTCACATCATCACCGGGCACGCAAAGGCGGGCGCTCCGCTGAACATCGAGTTTCATGCTCTGGTGGAGGCCGGTGGAACGTGCGTATTTTTGATGGGGGTTTCGGCGCTGGGAGAGATTTGCCGTGGTCTGCTGGAGGCTGGCAAGCCGGGCACTACTCCCGCCGCCTTGGTCGAGCGGGGAACCCTGCCCGTTCAGCGTAAGGTGGTCGCCACCCTGGAAACCCTGGAACAAGCCGCAAGAGAACAATCTATTCAGAGTCCCGCTGTTATCATCGTGGGGGAAGTGGCTGCTCTGGCGGAGGAATTTGACTGGTTCTCCAAACAACCGCTCTTTGGAGAACGTATCGTGGTCACTCGGCCAAAGAATCGAGCCGGGCGCTTATCGGAACAGCTCCGCAATCTGGGCGGCGATGTGCTGGAATACCCCTGCATTCGGACGGTTCCTCGGGAACGGAACGAGGAAATCACCCAGGCGCTGGCCACGCTCTCGCAATACGAATGGTGTGCTTTTACCAGTCCTGCCGGAGTGGAGGCTTTTTTCCAGATGCTGTGGAAATCCCGGATGGATAGCCGAGCGGTATCTGGGCTGCGGTTTGCCGCCATTGGCCCTGCGACTGCAAAAGCGCTAGAGGGTTGGCGCATTCGGGCGGATTATGTGCCGGAAATCTATGATACAGAGCATCTGGCCTTGGGGCTGGCCAACCTTGCGTCAGGCGCAGTTCTCCTTCCACGAGCAGCCATGGGAAGCCCGATGTTGACGGAGATTTTGACCGAAAAAGGAATTCCTTTTACCGACCTTCCCGTCTATGACACGGAATACCGCTGCGGAGAAACTGCTCTGCTGCTCGACTGGCTGAAAGCGGGGAAAACGTTGGTCACGTTTACCTCTTCCTCGACGGTGCGGGGGTTTGTACGCTCTCTGCCGCAGGGAATCGGCCTGGAAAACGTGCAGGGGGTTTCCATCGGGAAACAAACCGCCGCAGAATGCCAAAAGCACGGAATTTCTACCGTGATTGCCCAACAAGCAACCATTGATTCGCTCATTCAAAGCGTTTTGGAGCAAAAAACAAACTAATCTGTCAAAAACACAAAAAAAGGAGTGGTAAATCATGTCGGATATTCTGGTTTCTATGCTCGTTTTCGCCTTTTTTCTGGGATGTTTTTCTCAATACGAAAGCAGCAAAAGTGAAAAGCGTTATAAAATGCTGGAAACCAAATACAATGCGCTGGCGCTCCAAACGGGACATCCCGAGCTTGCAACCACCTTTATTTCCGAGCAGGACGAAGCGGAAATCAAGCGCCTGAAAGCCCAGGGAAAAATGGTGGAGGCGGTAAAGCTGGCTCGTTCCCTTCGGGAAATGAGCTTAACCGACGCTAAACAGTATGTCGATCAGTTATAAGCGTTCTTGACTGTTCAAACAGGAGATGTGTTCTATGAATTTAACCAAACGTCCCCGTCGTCTGCGGGGAAACGCTTCCATCCGTTCCATGGTGCGTGAAACGAGGGTCAGCCCGGAAAGCCTGATTTATCCGGTGTTCTTTGTGGAAGGGGAGGGCATTCAGAAGGAGATTCCCTCGCTTCCCGGTCAATATCACTGGTCGGTGGACAAGGTGCCGACCCTTGTGGAGCTTTGCAAGAGCCACGGCGTGTCCCGTCTGCTGCTCTTTGGCATTCCTGACCACAAGGACGACCATGCCAGCGCCGCTTACGACGAGAACGGCATCATTCAGAAGGCCGTCCGAGCCATCAAAGCATATGACCCGGAGCTGTACGTCATTACGGACGTGTGTATGTGCGAATACACCGACCACGGCCACTGTGGAATTCTCTGCGGCCATGAGGTGGATAATGACAAAACGTTGGAGTATCTGGCCAAAATCTCCCTTTCCCATGTGGTGGCGGGAGCGGATATGGTGGCTCCCTCTGATATGATGGATGGTCGTATCGGTGCGATTCGTCGGCTGCTGGATGAACACGGCTATGTCAATACGCCCATTATGTCCTACGCCGCCAAATATGCCTCCGCTTTTTACGGCCCATTCCGGGACGCAGCAGGCAGCGCTCCTTCTTTCGGCGACCGCAAGGGCTATCAGATGGATCCCCACAACGTGAAAGAAGCGCTGAAAGAATGTGATCTGGACGTGGAAGAGGGCGCTGATATCCTGATGGTCAAGCCTGCCCTCCCTTATTTGGACGTGCTGACCAAGGTTGCCGACCGCTATGACCTTCCCATCTGCGCTTACGCCGTCTCCGGCGAATACGCCATGGTCAAGGCCGCCGCCGCCGCCGGTCTGGTGGACGAATATCGCATCATGTGCGAGAGCGCCATCTCTGTTTATCGTGCCGGAGCGGATATGCTCATCACTTATTATGCGTTGGAGCTGGCCGACGCAATGCGGAAAGGAGACATCGGCTAATGCGCTCTCATGATTTGTTTCAGCGTGCGGTGAAGGTGCTTCCAGGCGGTGTCAATTCTCCCGTCCGAGCCTGTAAAAATGTGGGCTGCGAACCCCTGTTTATTTCCCACGCAAACGCTCAACATATCTATGACGTGGAGGGTCGGGAGTACATTGATTATATCAACTCCTGGGGGCCGATGATTCTGGGGCACAACCATCCCTTGATTGTGGAAGCGGTGCAAAAGGCCGTCTGCAACGGTCTTTCCTTCGGCGCTCCCTGTGAAGCGGAGGTTCTCGTGGGAGAACTGATGACGGAGATGGTTCCTGGGTTGGAAATGACCCGCATGGTCAACTCCGGCACAGAAGCGGTGATGTCTGCCCTTCGTGTGGCTCGTGGCGTTACGGGTCGGGATAAGATTATCAAGTTCGCCGGCTGCTATCACGGCCACAGCGACAGTATGTTGGTGAAAGCCGGTTCCGGTGCTCTGACGGGCGGAAGTCCCGATTCCCGTGGTGTGACCGCTCGCACGGCGGGGGACACGCTCACCGCTGAGTTCAACGACTTAAGCAGCGTAAAAACCCTTTTGGATGCCAACGCCGGTCAGGTGGCTGCGGTCATTGTGGAACCCGTTGCCGCTAATATGGGTGTTGTGCTCCCCGAAGAAGGATTTTTGAAGGGGCTTCGACAGCTCTGCAACGAAAGCGGAGCGCTTCTGATTTTTGATGAGGTTATCACCGGCTTCCGTCTGGCTCCGGGCGGCGCTCAGAGCTGGTTCGGAGTGAAAGCAGATTTGGTGACTTACGGTAAAATCATCGGCGGCGGTATGCCTGTGGGCGCTTACGGCGGAAGCCGTGCCATGATGGAGCAGGTAGCACCCTGCGGCCCGATTTATCAGGCTGGCACACTGTCCGGCAATCCCGTGGCCATGGCCGCCGGTTATGCCCAACTGACCTATCTGAGAGACCATCCCGAAGTGTACGAAGGCATCAACCGAAAAGGACAACTGCTGGCGGAGGGGCTCCGGGACATCGCAAAGGAAACCGGCGTTCCCATGCAGGTGAATCAGATTGGTTCTCTGGCCACCGTGTTCTTTACGGAACATCCCGTGACGGGCTACAGCGACGCTTGCTCCAGTGATTTGAGCCGCTTTGCTCAGTATTATCGTGGAATGTTGACCGGTGGAATCTACGCCGCACCCAGCCAGTTTGAGGCAATGTTTGTTTCCGCTGCTCACACCGAAGAGGATATTTGCAAAACGCTGGATGTGGCACGGAAAACGCTGAAAACGTTGTAATGGAAGGCTTTTCGATGGAAGCATCATCCTTTCGTTCCATAGACACAAAAAACTCCGCTCGGCACAAACGCTGAACGGAGTTTTTTAATGATGGGGGCTGAAACCGATAGGCGCTTAATTCAAGCGCTTCAAAATCTCAAGCAGATACTTCCAGGTGCGCTCCACGGAGGCGATGTTCAAGCTCTCCTGGGGCGTGTGGATATCAGACATATCGGGGCCGAAGGAGACACAATCCAGACCAGGCAGCTTGCCAGCGAACAGACCGCATTCCACACCTGCGTGCAGAGCCTGCACAACGGGCTTACGCCAATACAGCTTTTCAAAAATCTTAATCATCAGATCACGAAGCTTGGAGTCATGGTTGTACTCCCAGGCGGGATAATCGCCGTAACGCTCCACCGTGCCGCCCAACATCTCAATGAGACATTCGACACGGCTGAGAAGCTCTTCCTTCTCGCTGGAAACGCTGGAACGGACGGCAAAGTGCATGGCTACTTCACCATCCGAGGTGGTCAGAATGCCCATGTTCAGGGAAGTCTGAACCAGACCCTCAATATCAGCGCTCATGCGCTGGACACCGCCGGGCAGATTGACGAGAGAAGCAATCACACGGCGCTTGGTCTGGCTGTCCATCACCTTGAAGGTGCCAGCTTCACCAGCGGAAATGCTCAGGGTCACGTCAGGGTCAGTGGTGATATACTCAGCGGAATAAACGCTCTGCCATTTGGCAACAAACGCTTGCAGAGCGGCCTTCTGGGGGGCATCAATCAGAATCTCAGCGACGGACTCACGGGGAATGGCGTTGTCTTTCAAACCGCCGTTGACAGAAAGAAGCTGGAAGGGAACCACCTTACGCAGTTCGTTCAAGGTACGACCCATGAGCTGGTTTGCGTTGGCACGACCCTTGTGAATCTCTACGCCGGAATGTCCTCCCTTGAGCTTGTTGATGGTCATCGTCACTTTAAAGCCGTTGGCGGTTGCACGAGTGACAGGGATGCGAGCAATTGCAGTTGCGCCGCCAGCACAGCTCACCAGCAGATATCCCTCGTCCTCAGAGTCCATGTTCAGCATGATGCGACCCTGGAGGGGAGAGCAGTCCATAGCGGCAGCGCCCAGCATACCTACTTCCTCATCTGTGGTCAGGACCACTTCCAGAGGGGGATGGGGAATGGAGTCAGAGTCCAGCAGCGCCAAGGCATAAGCAACAGCAATGCCATCATCACCGCCCAGCGTGGTTCCCTGAGCAGAGATGGCTCCAGCGTCCTCGTCCAGAATCAGGGTCAGACCATCCTTCTCAAAGTCAATGGTGCAATCGCTTTCTTTTTCGCAAACCATGTCCACATGACCCTGGAGAATGACGGGAGCGGAGTTCTCGTAACCAGCGGTGCCATCCTTGAAAATAATCACATTGTTGAACTCATCCTGAATATAGCGCAGGCCGTGCTCCTCGGCAAAGCGGGCGCAGTAATCGCTGATGGGCTTGGTGTTGTAGGAGCCATGAGGAATTGCACAAATTTCCTCAAAGTACTGGAATACCTTTGCGGGTTCCAGACCGGTTAATACTGCCATAATAATCTTCCTTTCCTGTTTGGTGAGTTTTTAACAGGCATTCGCCACCGTCAGGCACAGTATGACAGCGAATGCCTCATCACCAGAGCGTATTTTAAAAATGGGAATTTGACCCATTGGGGGCGCTTTTCATTTTTAAAACACGCTCTATTATTTTTTACGATAAATCTGACGGCCTTTCTGGGCTGGCTCAATGAGGCCGTCATGGAGCATGGCGTTGATGAGCTGTGTGGTGAACGCCCGATCCGCCTGAGCCACAATGCGCTTACGGCTGTGGAACTCTCCGGCGCTGATGCCCTCCACAAGCTTTCTCATCTCCGGCTCGGTGATGTTGTCGTGACTTTTGAGGTAGTGCATCACCTTTTCGGCGGACTTGGAAAGCAGCATATTCATCAAAGTCTGCTTCTCAAAATAGGATTTTCTCATGCCCCAGACCATCAAAATAGCGGTGGCCAGAGCGAATAACAAGATTCCCAGAAGAGCAGTTGGTAAGGACATCACTTGCCCTCCTTCATAGAGATGAATCCGTTGCGCTGTAGGGTTGCCATATAGGTGACGACCCGATCCAGCATACGCTTTTTCTCTTTGGGGAACTCCTTTTCCATGATGTGAACCAGATCATAGACGGTATGTGTGCCGTCGATGTTCTTCCAGATCACAGAGCCGTACCCATCCAGCGAAATATGACTGACACGGGGCTTTTTGAAAAACTTCTGGGCGATGGAATGGTAAAAGCCCTTGTTTTCCATGTCGATTTCCACCATGCCGTCCTCTTTTTCACGCCAGGGATGATCTTCACGGCGAACTGGAACACTGTCCAGATAGTTCGGCGCAATTTTTTGTGTTTTTGCCATGTTTTTTCTCCGAGTTGAAAAAATCCGGCTGCACAACATCGCTGTCATACAGCCGGATTGTCATTTCGTTCCGCTTTTGATTACTTTGCGTTCTTCTTGCCAGCGAACATGAAGTAAATCATGATAGCGACCAGAACGGCAAAGAATGCCACGCCGCCCCAGTTGCCCAGGGGAGCGCCCATATCCAGGTTGAGGCCGAAGACGGCGAAGACTGCCAGCAGGATGCCGACCAGACCCTCACCAGCAATCATGCCGGAAGCGTACAGAACGCCGTCACTGATAACAGCATTGCGGTCAGCTTCGGTCTTGAACTTGCGCTTCTCAATCCACAGACGAACCAGGCCGCCCACCATGATGGGGGTGGACAGGTGAATGGGCAGATACAGACCGATGGCAAAGGGCAGGACGGGGATGCCAACGATTTCGACAGCCAGAGCGATGAACACGCCCAGGAAGACCAGACCCCAAGGCAGGTTGCCGTTCATAACGCCCTCGACGACCATCTTCATCAGAGAAGCCTGGGGAGCGGGCAGCTGAGAGGTGCCAAAGCCCCATGCGGCATTGAGCAGGTACAGAACGCCGCCGATGGCCAGGCCGGAAGCAACAGAGCCGATCAGCTCGCCAATCTGCTGCATGACGGGGGTTGCGCCAACGATGTAACCGGTTTTCAGATCCTGAGAGGTATCGCCGGCCATAGCAGCTACGATGCAGATAACCGTACCGATGCAGATAGCGGTGGTCATACCGCCAATACCGGTGTTACCAGTGACTTTCAGCAGGACGGTGGAAATCAGCAGGGTAGCAATGGCCATGCCGGAAACGGGGTTGTTGGAGGAACCAACCAGGCCGACCATACGAGCGGAGACGGTAGCGAAGAAGAAACCGAAGACCACGATGATAACAGCAGCCAGCAGGCTGATGGGAATGGTGGGGATCAGCCACAGCAGGATAGCCAGAACGGCAACGCCGCCCAGCACGATGGGCATGGGCAGGTCACGAGCGGTGCGCTCATTACCGCCAGCATGACCAAAGCCCTTGATGGCCTTTGCGAAGGTCTTCACAATCAGGGGCAGAGACTTGACCAGACTGAGGATACCGCCGCAGGCAACGGCACCAGCGCCGATGTAACGGACAAAGCTGCCCCACAGGGTCCAGGTGTCCAGGGTATTGAAGGGTGCGTCAGCGGGGAACATGATGTTATCGCCGCCCAGCAGAACCATGGCGGGCATCATCACGAACCAGCCCAGCATAGCGCCGCCCAGCATGTAGGAGGAGATGCGAGCGCCGCAGATGTAGCCAACGCCAACCAGTGCGGGCAGGACATCCATGCCGATGCCGGAGCCGGGATAAGCGGAAATGGACCAGTCCACTTCGCTGGGGAACAGGCACAGGCCGTCAGCAATGAACTTGTAGAAAGCAGCCACGCCCAGACCGGTGAAGACCAGCTTGGACTTGTCGCCGCCCTCTTCGCCAGCCAGCAGAACCTCAGCGCAGGCAGTGCCTTCGGGGAAAGGCAGAACGCCGTGCTCCTCAACAATCAGAGCGGTGCGCAGGGGAACCATGAACAGAGTACCCAGCAGGCCGCCGCACATACCGATAAAGGCGATGACCAGGAAGGAGGGATTGGCAACGGAGGAATCATCAGCCGCCCACATGAACAGAGCGGGCAGGGTAAAGATTGCGCCAGCAGCCAGAGACTCACCGGCGGAACCGATGGTCTGAACCATGTTGTTCTCCAGAATGGAATCCTTCTTCAGGATGATGCGGATGATACCCATGGAGATAACAGCGGCAGGGATGGAGGCAGAGACGGTCATACCAACACGCAGACCCAGATAAGCGTTTGCGCCGCCGAAGATAACCGCCAGCAGAATGCCCAGAATGACAGAAGTCACGGTAAATTCCGGGAGAACTTTGTCCGCCGGAATATAGGGCTTAAAGGTCTTATTGTCTTTCATTTGAATTGTTTTCCTCTCTCTTTGGTTAATGAATTAAAGAATGGGGCACCTAAAACACGATTCTTTTATCACCTCTTTTTTTGGATTTGATGCACCTGAAAGTATAGCATAACTCGTTTCGGCTGTCAATTTTTCGAAAGGGAATATTTCCAATTCCAGTGTGAAATGGATGCAAGCTTTGCCCTGATTTCAGCCGATTCGATCCATTTCCTTTCTCAGCCGCAAAATGATGCGTTTTTCCAGCCTGGAAATGTAAGATTGAGAGATTCCCATCACGCTGGCCACTTCCTTTTGGGTATTTTCCCGCTTTCCGTTCAGCCCGAAACGCATGGAAATGATGGTTCGTTCCCGCTCGTTGAGGCAATCCAGCGCCTGAGCCAGCATTTGACGGTCTGCGTCCTCCTGCACAGGCCGCTCCACCAAATCCTCATCCGTGCCCAGGATGTCAGAAAGAAGCAGCTCGTTGCCGTCCCAATCGGCATTGATGGGCTCATCAAAGGAGACTTCTCCTTTTTGATTGCTGATTTTTCGCAGATACATCAGAATTTCATTTTCGATGCAGCGGGAAGCATAGGTCGCCAGCTTGATATTTTTTTCCAAATTAAAGGTATTCACCGCCTTGATAAGCCCGATGGTACCAATGGAAATCAAATCCTCCAGGTTGATTCCCGTGTTTTCAAATCGACGTGCCAGGTAGACTACCAGCCGCAAATTTCGCTCAATGAGCACTGAACGAGCGCTCTCATTGCCACTCTGGGCGGAAATCAGATATTCTCGTTCCTGTTCCCGGTTCAGCGGTGCAGGGAGCACATCGCTGCCGCCTATGTAAAAAATCCCCTCCTCTGGGTCGGAAAGCGTTCTGCGGAAGCGAGCCATCAGCTCCATTGCAAAGCTCCAAAATCCTCTTTCCTGTACCATTGTTACCATTTCCATGTCATTCCCTCCTGCGTTTCTGCCCCAATGATTCCGTGATACCTTCCATTGAGAGAGAGCGGCGCTGCTGTGATAGCAACCAACCGATTCTGAGAGACCGTTCCCTCTACTTCCATCCGATCCACCCTCACCGCCAACAGCAGCCCTTGGTCTGTTCCCACCGCTCGATAGGGCAGCAAACACGGGTGAGCGGCGCTCCATTGCTGAGAGAGCTGGGTCAGCAGTTGGTCAGGGTGCTGAAACGCCTCCGCTTTTGGCCTGTGTTCCGCCGGAAAAAGGGGGGCTACTCCGTCATAATCCGCAATCAGCACGCTTTCTCCGGTCAGTGGGTCTCGGAGCAAATTCCCCGTGTCCACCAATGCCCGAAGGAGAACCGCTCGTCCCTCGCAGGTCAGCAGCACCGGAACCAGCGCCGTTTTTTGTCCAATTGGCCGCAGAGAAAGAACGCTCACCAGCAAATATTCTCCCGCACCGCAGAGAAGCAGCAAAAAGCCGTCCCGTGTGGTGGTTGGAAAGCCCGAATGGTTGCTCAGGCTTCCCAGTCCCGTCCGGTTTATCATCAAAACCCCGCCCGCCAGTGTGCAGGAGAGGAGAAAGAAGACACCCAACACCCGAAAACGCTGCTCTTCCTGCCCGGCGGCCAGCCATACCATACCCAGCGCTGCTATCATCCGTGTGATAGGATGCCCCAATAGAGGAGAGCGGGTCACAAATACCGCCGCCGCATAACAGGCTCCAACGGTGGCGGCCAACACGGTTTGCCCCCAGTGCATTCGGCTTCCGGCCAGGCGCTTGGATGCAGATAACAGCAATCCATCCAGCCCAAAATTGAGAAAAAACAGCGTGTCAAGGTAAACAACCGTCAAATCAACACCTCACGTTCCGCTCTGCTTCGGTTGACCGCTGTTATTATAATCCTTCTCGGCTTCAAAAATGGTCACAAACAGCCTTTCCCCAAAAGATTGGATTGCGCCTTGAAAAAACGTTCATCCGTCAAATTCCAACGGTCACTTTTCTGGCCTTTTCCGCATAGGATGAGGAGAGAAAATCGGAACAGGAGGTCAAATATGGAACGTTTTTTGCCGGAAGGAAGGATATTTGAGCAAAGACTGGATCTTTCTCTCGAAGCGCTGGCCGAAGCCATGGAAACAGGCCGCATCCTGGAGGCCATTCCCATCCGCTGTGACTCGGAACATAACCTTCATTTTCAACTGGGAGAGCTTCATGCCGTCATGCCCAGAGAGGAATGTGCCGTGGGCATTCAAGAGGGGAGGGTCAAAGAAATTGCCATTCTCACACGAGTGGGGAAGCCCACCTGTTTTGTCGTGGAGGGATTGGAGGGCGACAACGGACAGATTGTTCCACGACTGAGCCGACGCATCCCCCAAGAGCATTGCCTGCGCTGGCTCATGAGCCTTCCGTTGGGAATGGTTTTACCAGCGATTGTGACCCATTTGGAAGCCTTTGGAGCCTTTGTGGATGTGGGCTGTGGTGTTCCGTCTCTGCTTCCGCTGGATAGCATCTCTGTCTCCCGGATTCCCCATCCATCCAGTCGATTTTGTGTCGGAGATGAAATTTATGTACTGTTAAAAGACCAGCTCCCAGAGCAAGGACGGGTCATGCTCTCCCATAAAGAGCTGATGGGAACTTGGGAGCAGAACGCCAAGCGCTTCCAACCGGGAGAAGTGGTGACAGGAACCGTCCGAGGAGTCATGGATTACGGACTCTTCGTGGAGCTGGCTCCGAATCTTCCGGCTCTTGCGGAGCCCACGGAGGGAATCGCCTGTGGCGACCGGGTGACGGTCTTCATCAAAAACAAGCTCACCGAGCGGGAAAAGATTAAGCTGATTGTGCTGGGAAAAGCGGAAGAAAATCCGGGCATTCTGCCGCCGGAATATTATCTCACTGAGGGCGTTCTCACGGATTGGAGCTACTACAAAAACCGATAAAAAAAGCCAGCTGGCCGCGGTCAAACGCAGTCAGCTGTTGCTTTGTTGGGCTTATTTTCCACGATGGACTCAATTTCGTGGTTGTCGTTCAGATATACCAGCCGGTCGGCCAGCAGCTTTGCCAGCGCTTCGTTGTGCGTGGAGAGAATCAAGGTCTTTCCCGCCTGGTGAAGCTGGCGGAGGAAATCAATCAGCCATACCTGAGATTTTTGATCCAGACCGGCCAGCGGCTCATCCAACACCAGCACATCGGGATTCATCGAAAGGATGCAGGCAATGGCAACCTTTCGCTTTTCGCCGCCGCTGAGATGATAAGGGGCACGCTTGCGGAGGTGTTCGATGTTCAATAAATGGAGCAAATCCTCCGTCCGGCGGTGAATTTCTGTCTCGGAAAGACCCATTTGCACCGGGCCGAACTGGATTTCCTCTTCCACACTGCCGCAAAAGAGCTGTACATCAGCGTCTTGAAAAATAAAACCAATCCTCTGATGAAACCGCTTGGAAAACCGAGCGTTTTTCAGCGCTTTTTCGGTGATTGCCATCTCGTCAAGCTGATAAGTGCCTACTTCTGGGAAAATCAGTCCATTCAACAGCTTGAGAAGGGTAGATTTGCCGCAGCCGTTGTCTCCTTGCAACACAATGGTTTCCCCACGATAGATATCCAGCGTGACATGGCGCAGCGCTACCACACCTTCATAGGCAAAACAGATGTCATTGAGCGAAATAATGGGTTTCTTCATCAGATTTTGCCCTCCAAATAGAAAAATAACACGGTCATGGCAATCATCACCGTCAAAGGAAGCAGGTCAAAAGCTGTCAGCTTGGGCTTTTGCAAAGAGGCATATTCTCCCTCAAACCCTCGGCATACCATCGCTCCATACATTTCTTCCGCCATGGCTCTGGATTTCAGAAAGGCGGTTCCCATGATGCCGGAAAACGCCTTTCCCTTGTGTTTGTTGGTGCCCACACTGCGCAGCCGGAGTGCATCCAGCATGTGCAGGCACACCTCTCCCAGCAGAACAATATACTTGAGCGTGATGTCAAAGGTGAAAATAAACAGATCCGGCACATGGAAAAAACGCAGGCTTTCGGTTAGTCGATTCCAAGGCGTGGTGACAGAAAGCAGGTTCACCAATCCAACCGAAAGAAACACCTTAAAGGAGATGGTCAGCATGGATTTTGGGGAACCCAGGAACACCGAGGGCAGCAGCAGCAAAATGGAGAGAAACGCCCCTCCCAATGCTGCACCCATGACGGTTTTCAGTGTTTTTCCGGGCAAAAAACAGCACCGTATCAAGAGACCCGCCAACACCACCAAAGCAAAAAAAGAATTTTGCGCTAAGGCCAGCAATACAAGGAGATAGAACGTCAGAAGCAGCTTGAAGGAAGCGCTGGCTCCCCGATGAACGTCGGCGCTTCCTTTGTGTCTGGCTCGTGCCAGCACGCCCATGAGCTGCAAACTGGTTTGCGTGATAAACCCGTCTGCGTCATGGGTGGGCTGATAGGCTTCTTCGGTTTTCATCCAATCTGGAAGAGAAGCATTCAAGTAGAATTCCTCGCTTTACCGTTAGTAAGTGGTTTTTGTCTTCATGGCGGAGGCAATCAAACGGAAGAGAATCACAGAAATTGCCGCGCCGATGATAGCAGAGAGAAGATAGGCGGCCACGTCAGGAACGCCAGCCATGGTATAATCCGGGAAAATGGTGGAAAGCTCAAAGCCGCTGGTCATGCCTGCGGGCGTATACCCCAAAGCGGAACCGTTGGTGACAACCTCGGCGATTTCGTCAGCCCCCCATTCGCCCCAAGCAGTGCCCTCAGCCAGCAGACCCAGAGGAACGGCGGCAATCAGAGCGGCAATCAGAACATAAACCGGGGTTTTGCTGGTCGAATTGCTCTCACGGAGCATACCGGGGCTTGTTTTTTGGATAAAGGCGAAAATAGCGGTGGTAAAAATCAGCTCGCACAGGCCAAACACGGTTAAGTGTCCCACCATCATGGAGGGGATGGAAAGGTTCAGACCGTAGGGGCAATAGAGCGCTTGACCGGCAGCGTCGTGGAACAGCAGGGGCTGCAAGCCAAATTCCACAGCGGCGCAGAGGGCGGCGGCGTTGATACCAACGTAAGAACCAATGGCAGCCCCGATGTAACCGGCCTTATCACTGGAGGAGCGGTTTTTAATGAAGGTATAGATACCGTACCCTAAGTAGGGAAGCACAAAGGCCATGTTAAAGCAGTTTGCGCCAAAGGCCAAAATACCGCCGTCTCCAAAAAGAACCGCCTGAATCAGCAGCGCAATGGTGACAGCAACACAGGCTGCATCTGGGCCGAGCAATAAGGCGATCAGGGTTCCGCCAACGGCGTGACCGGTAGAACCGCCTGGGATGGGTACGTTAAACATCATGCCAAGGAAAGAAAAAGCGGCACCGACACCCAGCAAAGGCATTTTGTCTTTGGAAATCTCCATGCGAACCTGTTTGACTGCGTGCCCCCAAACAGGAATCATAGCGGCGGTCATGACCGCACAGGTCTGCGGACTGAGGTAATTTTCAGGAATGTGCATTCTTTGATAACTCCTTTGCTTTATTATGCTAAAAGGATAGCATGGCGAAAGTGTGCTCGCAAGCCGGGTGGGGGGATAAAACTGCGGGAGTAGGAGCGAGAAATTCTACATCATTGAAAAAATGAGGCAGAAAAAGAGAGCTGGTTGAAAAAGAGGAACCAGCTCTCTGTAAAGTAAAAATGCTTTCCTTGAAAGAATGGGGACAAATAGTGTGTAAAGCCAATTGCTTTACAGAATGATAACACCAATCAAATGCACCAGCAGGGCGCAAAACCAAGCAATGCAGCATTGCAGCAGCACCATACCGGCTGCCCAGTAGCCGCCAAGCTCCCGTTTGACAGAGGCAATGGCTGCCACACAGGGAGTATACAGCAAACAGAACACCAGCAGAGCAGCAGCACCCACGGGACTCAAAATCTCAGAGAGGGCAGCGGTCGAACCGACCAGAATGGAAAGGGTAGAAACAACACTCTCCTTGGCGATGAAGCCGGAAATCAGGGCAGTGGAAATTCGCCAGTCTCCGAATCCCAGCGGAGCAAAAAGGGGAGCCAGCGTGCCCGCTACCACGGCCAAAATGCTGTTATGGGAGTCCGTCACCAAATTCAAATGCAAATCAAAGGTCTGTAGGAACCAAATCACAATGGTAGCAATGAAAATGACAGAAAACGCCTTTTGGAGGAAATCTTTTGCCTTCTCCCACAGCAGCTGTGCCACGTTCTTGGCACCGGGCATACGGTAGTTGGGAAGCTCCATCACAAAGGGGACGGCTTCTCCCTGAAATACGGTGGCTTTAGCAATCAAGGCGGTGAGAATGCCAACTCCCACGCCCAAGAAGTAAAGCCCCGCCATAATGAGTCCGCTCAAGCTGGGGAAAAAGGTCTGGATAAAGAAGCCGTAAATGGGAAGCTTGGCAGTGCAGCTCATGAAGGGAATCATCATCACCGTCATCTTTCGGTCACGTTCTGAGGGGAGTGTGCGGCTTGCCATCACGCCGGGAACAGAGCAGCCAAAACCGATGAGCATGGGGACAATGCTTCGACCCGAAAGACCGATTTTTCGCAGCAGCTTGTCCATCACAAAGGCCACTCGTGCCATATATCCCGTATCCTCCAACAGAGACAGGAAGAAAAACAGCGTCACAATGATGGGAAGGAAGCTGAGAACACTGCCCACCCCGTTGAAGATACCGTCTAAAATCAAGGATTGCAGCACCTCGTTGACATTCCAGGAGGCCAAACCAATGGCTGCCTCCAGCGTCAGCCAGTCAATGAACTGAGCGAGAAGGTTTTGCAAAAATGCGCCAATGACGTTAAAGGTCAAATAAAACACCAAAACCATAATGCCGATAAAGGCCGGAATTGCGGTATACTTACCGGTGAGGAATTTGTCAATGCTGCGGCTGCGTTCCCGCTCTTTGCTTTCCTTTGGCTTCACCATGCACTGACTCACCAGCTTGTGAATAAAGGCAAAGCGCATATCTGCGATAGCAGCGGAACGGTCTAAACCACGTTCCACCTCCATTTGCTGAATGATGTGTTCTACCATCTCCTGTTCGTTTTGCGAGAGAGACAGAGCAGCCAAAATGTGTTCATCTCCTTCCACCAGCTTGGTGGCGGCGAAGCGAACGGGAAGCTGTGCGTTTTGGGCGTGGTCTTGAATTAAGTGCATGATACCGTGAAGGCAGCGGTGTACCGCTCCGCCGTGGTCGTTTTCGTCGCAAAAGTCGGTACGGCCTGGATGTTCCTGGTATTTGGCGATATGGAGGGCGTGATTGACCAGCTCTTCAATGCCTTCGTTTTTTGCGGCGGAGATGGGAACCACGGGCAGGCCCAGCATCGACTCCATACGGTTGATTCGAACGTGGCCGCCGTTGTTTTTCACTTCATCCATCATGTTCAGAGCCAATACCATGGGGACATCCAAACTCATCAGCTGCATGGTTAAGTAGAGATTCCGCTCGATGTTGGTAGCGTCCACAATGTTGATGATGGCACGGGGTTTTTCGTTCACAATGTACCGGCGGGAAACGATTTCCTCCGCCGTGTAAGGGGAAAGAGAGTAAATACCTGGCAGGTCTGTCACCAGCGTATCGGGATGGCCTTTGATGGAGCCGGTTTTCCGATCCACGGTCACGCCGGGGAAGTTGCCGACGTGCTGATTGGAGCCGGTGAGCTGATTAAAAAGGGTGGTCTTGCCGCAGTTCTGATTCCCCGCCAGAGCGAACGTCAGCTGAGAACCGTCGGGGAGAGGATGCTCATCCGCTTTGGTGTGGAAACGGCCACCTTCGCCATAACCGGGATGCTCCGGCGTTTTGACGTGTTCCTTGCGGGAGGTGTCGGCAAAGGATTTTTGTGTCACCATCTTCACGGGATGAATGGTGATTTGCTCTGCATCGGCCAAGCGGAGGGTCAGCTGATAGCCGTGAATCCGAAGCTCCATGGGGTCGCCCATCGGTGCGAACTTTTCCAGCGTCACTTCTGCGCCGGGAATTACGCCCATGTCCAAAAAGTGTTGACGAAGTGCCCCTTCTCCGCCCACTGTCTCGATCATGGCGGATTGCCCGACCTTTAAATCTCTCAGTGTCATAACGTCACTCTTTCCTTGTTAGCGCCTATCCAGAAAGCTGGGTGTCATCCTTGTGCTGCTGTTCTGCGGATAGGCGATTAGTCTACGGCAACAGTTTATCCCAAAAAAGAAAGAGCGTCAAGGAAGGAATCGAGAAGGGGAAAAATATTTCTGAAAGTGAAAAAAGCGGAGTACCCTTAGGCCGACCGCTTTTTCCTGAATCAGATGATAGATGGTTTTTAAAGTTGGTTATTTGTTCTTTTTGGGTTGTTTCAGATACCCCTTGTCCGTGACTGTGCCGTTCACCGAGATGCGCTCCATGTAGTCGAAGAATTCCCGCTGCTTGGCTTTCTCTTTGATGTACGTCACCTTTGTGCTGGAGGTCCAGCCGGGAATCAGACGATAGACGGCGGAAACCGTTCCTTCTTCATCACGGCGAAGCTCCATATTCAGCAGCATGGTATACCGTTCCTTGGTAGAAGTGAACCAATAATTGCCCATAGAGTAGAAAATGGGCTTTCCCTTGTACCATTCCATCCCCTGCACCACATGGGGATGGTCTCCAATCACCACGTCAGCGCCTGCGTCGATGAATTCCTTGCCGGCCTTTGTCTGGTATTCCTCCAGGTCGGTGGTTCCTTCCTGCCCCCAGTGCTCATAAACTACCACAAAATCCGCTTTTTCACGGGCTTCTTTGATGCGTTGAACCATCAGATCATGACTTTCGGCGGTGCGGAACACACCCGAGCGGTCATTGGTAGCGCTGCGGGTCTGCATGGCCCATTCTACCCTGGAACCGGCGATGTAAGCCACCGTGCAGTCTTCCAGCTCGGCGTACCAGATGGCGGAAGCCTCTTCCAGATTCTTTCCAGCACCGATGTAAGGCAGCTTGGCGTTTTGGAAGGTGTCCAGCGTGTCCAAAAGTCCCTCTTCGCCGTAGTCAAAAACATGGTTGTTGGCCAAAACCGCTACGTCCACGCCCAAATCCTGCAAAACCGAAATACGCTCCGGTTTGGAACGGAAGGTGTAGGTTTTGCCGTCCAGCGCAGTGCCACCGCTGGTAAACGCAAATTCACTGTTGAGGCACATCACATCGGCTTTTCTCATGTAGTTCAGTAATTTTTCGCTGAAACAACCTTCCAGACCGTCACGCTCCAAAGCAGAAACCGTGCTTCCTCCATCCGCCAGGCTCACATCACCTGCAAAACAGAGGGTGTAGTGATAGGGCTTGATGGGCTCCGGTTCGGGTTCCGGTTCTGGTTCGGGTTCTGGCTCAGGCAGTTCTTCTATTGGAGCTTCCTCCACTTTGGACTCCGTTTCAGGCACGAGCGAGGAGACAGCGCCAGCGTCGGCTGGATCATGTGCTTCTTCCACAGAGACAGAAGCATCTTCGATAACGGAGCCTTCACCGCCAGATAAGGTCTGCACGCTGGGGGCGCAGCAGCCGCTCAGAGCAAAGGCCATCACCAGCATCAGAGATAACAGCTTTTTCATTGTCTCTCCTTATGCTCCAACCACTTCAATCTGACAGCACTGCATGGTGTTGAGGGCGGCTAGGTGATTGGCGGGGGTCGTACCGGCGCAGCAGGCGGCGTCCACCCGCATCGGAACCTCGGGATAAAGCGCTTTCAAAATCAGGGCGTTGGAGACCACGCAGATATCCGTGCAAACACCGATGAGCTCGATGGATTCGGGCTTCTTCACAATGTCTGCCCAGCCCGTATAGCCAAAGCTGGGCTTGTGGATGTGAAGCGCCTCTGCTACGTCCAGTTCTTCCATGACCCTCCAACCCCAGGTACCTTTCAGGCAATGGGGGACGGGAAGATGACGGCCTTCACTGGTCTGCATATAATCTTCCCCGTGCGTGTCCTGGGTGAAGATGACGGTCTTGCCCTCGGCAGATGCCTGGGCGATTTTGGCCTTGACGGATTCCAGAATGGCCGCAGCCTCAGCGGTGCCCAGTGCACCATCCACAAAATCATGCTGCATATCGACCACGATTAGATACTTTTTCAAGAAAAACCTCTCCTTTCTGCCAGTCAAATAAAACCTGACAGCTTAGAACCTATCCGCAAATAAAGGTGCGCCGATGGACTGATAGGCTCTTGTTACGCATGATGATATCCGCAGCCCTTTGGTTGGTGCACAGAGCAAACGGAAAGAAAAACAGTGGTATCTGCTGACAGAATGTGGTATAATTCAGACAGCAGAACAAAGGTGAAAAAAGGAGACAAAATATGAAAAAATGGTGTTATTTGTTGGCTTTTGCCATGGTCATTTCACTGACCGCCTGCACTGGTGCGGCAAAAAACGAACCGCTTCCAGAACAAAGCGCCTCTGTGAGTACAGAAGTGAGCAGCCAGGAGCCGGAAACGTCTGTTCCCCAGGAAAGCGCCGAAGAAAGCCTCTTAGAGCTCGATTCTGCGGAGGAGTCCTTTCCAGCTGACGGCTCCATAGAAGCTGCGCTGCCTGTTGAATCCGAACCGGAAGAAGAAACCGAGCCACTCCCAGACCCAGAGACGGAATCCCAAGCGGAAGAGGAAACCGAGTCAGACCTGGAACCAAACATAGAACTCGAACCAAAGCCCCAGCCGGAGCCGGAAACGAACGACAAAGCCGTGCTGGTGGTCATTGACGCTGGACACCAAGCCTACGGAAACAGCGAAAAGGAACCGATTGGTCCCGGTGCCTCTGAGAGCAAGGCGAAGGTTGCCAGCGGAACCAGCGGTTGTTCGACCGGAATGCCAGAATATGAATTGACGTTGCAGGTTTCACTCAAATTGCAGGAAGAATTGAAAGGGCGAGGCTATCAGGTTTTAATGGTTCGCACGGAGAATGATGTGAACCTTTCCAACGCAGAGCGGGCAGAGATTGCCAACCACGCCGGAGCGGATGTTTTTCTCCGCATTCATGCCAACGGAGCGGAGGACAGCGCCCGACAGGGAGCAATGACCATTTGCCAAACCAAGAACAACCCTTATAACAGCTCCATCTACCCGCAAAGCAAGCTTCTTTCCGCCTGCGTGCTGGATGATTTGGTGGCGGCCACCGGCTGTGAGAAAGAATTTGTTTGGGAAACCGACACCATGAGCGGGATTAACTGGTGTCAGGTTCCGGTCACGATTGTGGAAATGGGATATATGTCCAACCCAGAAGAAGATGAACGCATGGCCACAGCCGAATATCAACGCAAAATTGCCGAAGGCATCGCCAACGGCGTGGATGCGTATATTGCCAGCCGAACCAATTGATGTTTGACGCAGAGACGAAGAAGGGTTTGCTTTCCGCCCTTCTACGGCATTACAGATAACAAACCGTTTCGGAAAGCTCCTTCCGGGAGAAATGATTGGGGAGAGGAGCACAGCCCTTGGCGGCATACCCCAAGTCCATCATCATGACCACCTGTTCGTTTTCGGGTAAACCCAACACCTTGGCGGCCTGTTCCGGGTCAAAGAAGTTCAGCCAGCAGCTATCCACACCGACGCTCCGTGCGGCCAGCATCATATGCGTGGCAACGATGGCGGCATCTTCTGCGGCGGAACAGCTCTTTCCGCCAGGATAAGTGAACATTTTGGTTTTGTCATAGGCGACCACCAGCATCGTGGCGGCGTTGTAGCGGCAGGGAGTCACCGTGTCAACCTTCGCAATGGCTTCTGGGGACTGAATCACATAAATTCTCTGACCTTGCAGATTTTTAGCGGTGGGGGCGAGACGACCCGCTTCCAGAATGGCGTTCAGCTTGATGGGCTCTACAGGGCGGCCATCATAGTTCTTGCAGGAGTAGCGGCTCTGAATGACTTCGGTAAATTCCATGGTGTTCCTCCTTGATGGGATGCAAAGATAAGATACAAAAATAACGCTTGCTAGAAAGCATCATAGCACGGACAAAAGAACCTGTCAACAATCCTTCTGCGCCATAAAATGGAGAACAAAAGGGGAAGTTTGGTTCTTGACGAAACCTGGTGGAAATGATAGTATAAAACAGGATTGAGAAAAAAGTATATCTGGCTTTGTAATTGGCATATTGGGATTCGAAAGGAGAACCTTATCATGAAAACAAAGATTTTAGCGCTGATTTTGTGCCTCGCTCTGGCTCTTTCTATGCTGGTCGGCTGTGGTGCTTCCAAACCCTCTTCTACGCCGGAGGCTTCTGCTTCCAGTTCGGAGGGAGCCGCTGTTTCTTCCTCCGACCCCGCTGATGCCTCTGGAGCGGAAGCATCCATGGCAGAATCCTCCGTGGGTCTTGAACCCGACGCTTCTGCGTCCTCCTCCGAAGCAACCGCAAACGGGATGGAGCTGGAAACCACCACCACAGATTTTGAAGTCATCGGAACGAGTGCCACAGGAGAAAATGGAAGCAGTGCTTCTCTGGATGTCACCACAGACTTTGGCGTGGATGAGTACACCTTGGATCTGGGCGATCAGGTCGAGCTTGCGGATGCGCTCTATCACTATCAAAGTCGTCTGCGCCTGCGTGCTACCTACGATTCTAACTTTAAACTTATCAGTTATTCCGTTCTCATCCCGGAGACCAACGAAGACTTGGGTCAGCTGACCCCGGAGGAAATCAAAAAGGCGTTTGATTGGGAATCCAACTATGAGGTGATTGATCTGCCTTTGGAAAACGGCAGTGTGATTCTCTCTAAGATGGAAGAGGGCAAGGCTTATCGAATCACCGGAAAGTCGGAAGACCAAAGCATTTATATCCAAAACGATACCGGCAAGCATATCATGACCTACGGCGTGGATTCTCTGGATAATCAGCTGCTGGATCAGTTCTGCCCCTCCCATATCATTGGTGAGCCAGAATTCTGCGGCATGGATGTCCTGGGAGACAGCCTCTTGCTCCGCATGATTGTCCTGGAAAATGAAGAAGTAGAGAACGTTCTGGGTGAGTCTGGCGTGTTCCGCCTCAGCAGTGTGGCACTTGGCGAAATCACGGACATCGGCTGCGCCAAGGTCATTTATAACGACACGGACAGCGATTTGAAGGTTTATGACTTCATGGAGCATGAATATCTCATTCCCGCCGGTGACATGGTGGGCTGCAACTGGATGGATTTTGATGTCTTCCATGCGGAAAAGCCCTGACCGTTGTATTTCTGCATAAAAAGTCAAAAACAGACAAGAAATAACCCCAAAAACCTTGCTTTTCCAGAAAATCACTATCTGTGCTGTCGCAACAAGGAAAAACACTTCGAAATGTTTGGAATTTTGCAGATTGACAGGTGACATAGTGAAAAAAATATGGTATAGTATCTCTATTCAACAGGAGGTGTAAAGCCATGAATTTTCTGGAAGAGCGTATTGTAAAAGACGGCATCATCAAGCCCGGCAATGTGCTGAAGGTGGATAGCTTTTTGAACCATCAGATGGATATTGACCTGCTGGAAGAAATTGGCCGTGAGTTCAAGCGGCGTTTTGCGGGCAAAAACATCAACAAGGTTATGACCATCGAAGCCTCAGGCATCGGTATCGCCGCCTTTGTTGCCCGTGAGTTCCATGTTCCCATGGTGTTCGCAAAGAAGTCCAAATCCATCAACATTGAAGGCGAAATGTATGTGGCTGAGGTAGAATCCTTCACCCACAAGAACAAAAACCAGGTCATTGTCTCCAAGAAGTTCCTTGGGCCTGGCGATCATGTCCTCATCATTGATGACTTCCTCGCCAATGGCTGCGCTTTGCAGGGTCTGGTCTCCATTGCGGAGTCCTCCGGCGCTACCGTTGAGGGTCTGGGAATTGTCATCGAAAAGGGCTTCCAAATTGGCGGCAAGGTCATCCGCAATCTGGGCTATCAGTTGGAATCTCTGGCCATCGTTGACGCAATGGATCCCGACGCTGGTACGGTCACATTCCGTCCGCAGTAATCCCGCCTTTCCTTTTTTACATAAAGCAAAAACAGGTGCGTTTCTTCCTTTGTGAGGAGAAGAACGTACCTGTTTTTGTTTAAAAATGGGGCTCGGTTTTTTCCGAACCCCAACTTTTATTGGTTATGTGCCGTGGCGATCAAAAAGGGAATTACTTCTGGTCACGGGGAAGAACAACGTTCAGGATGATAGCGACCATAGCGGCGGGAACGATGCCGGAGCCACCAAAGATCAGCTGAATGGCCTGGGGAGCGTGAGCCAGGACGTTGGCGTTAGCGCCCATGCCGTAGCCGACACCCAGAGCGACGGAGACGATGGAAAGGTTACGACTGGTCAGGGGTTCCTTTGTGACCAGCTGAATACCGCTGATAACGATGGAGGAGAACATCATAACAGCAGCGCCACCCAGGACAGACTGAGGCATGATGGAGACCAGAGCGCCCAGCTTGGGGCACAGGCCGCACAGAATCAGGAAGATTGCGCCGGTGGACAGAGCGAAGCGGTTGACAATCTTGGTCATGGCAACCAGGCCGACGTTCTGAGAGAAGGAGGTATTGGGCAGCACGCCGAACAGAGCAGCGAAGGAGGAACCAAAGCCGTCGCACATCACGCCGCCAGCCAGCTCGCTGTCAGTAGCCTCACGATCCAGGCCGCCTTCCATCACGCCGGAGATATCGCCGACGGTTTCCACAGCGGTGACGATGAACATCACCAGAACGGGCAGAATGGCACGAGCGTCAAACACAGGCTTGACGGGCATCAGCTTGGGAATCTCAAACCAAGCGGCATTGCCGACCTTGCTCCAGTTCAACACCCATGCCTTGGTGATTTCAACGCCCTCAGCGTTGACAAGGGTGGTGGGCAGAACAAAGCCCATGATAAAAGCAGCGATATAACCGCAGATAATGCCCAGCAGGATAGAAGAAGAGCTGGTGAAACCAGTTGTGCCGTGCTTGAAGAACAGAATCATAATCAGCACGAACAGAGCCAGAACCAGGTTTTCCATGGAGCCGAAGTCAACTGCGTTGTTGCCACCACCGAAGGAATTGATACCGACGGAAATCAGGCTCAAACCGATGGAGAGAACCACAGTGCCGGTGACAACGGAGGGGAAGAACTTGCGCAGGGGCTTGAGGAAGAAACCCAAAATGCCCTCGAAGATACCGCCGATAATGGAAGCGCCCATGATAGCGCCGTAAGCAATGACACCGCCGCCCATGGTGGCTGCGACACTGTTGAAGACACCGATGAAGCCGGAGGAAGTACCCATGATGATGGGCACCTGGCCACCGACGGGGCCAATGGACCAAAGCTGAACCAGAGTGACGATACCGGCCACCAGCATGGCGTTCTGGAGCAGACTCAGTTGCAGGTCAGCGAACTCACCGCCAGAAATGCCACACGCACCGGTGATAATCAGCAGGGGGGTCAGGTTGCCGACGAACATGGCCAACACATGCTGCAAGCCCAGAGGGATTGCCTGACTCAGGGGCAGTTTGCCATCCAGTTGGAACGCTTCTTTTGCCAGATTGTTCTTTTCTTTCATTTGTTTTCTGAACCTCTCTTTACGTAAAAGTCTGGGGTTATTTGTTCAGCTCAGTACGACAGAGGAAGAACCCATTTCAAACAATGAGAGAAAATAGAAAATCCCGCTGTTGCCTGTTGCTACCGCTCGAAAACGGCCTTTGTAGTATAGCATCTAGGATTATAGATGTAAATAGAACAAATTAACAGGAAACAACGGGAAAAAAGGGAGAATTCAGGTGTTTTTTTGGTAGGCCAAAAAACGGCAGGAAATATGCTGCAAGTTATTCTTCGGGCTTAGACAGCGCAATTTGCTCAGGAGTGATGGGAAGCTCACGATGCCAGACACCAGTAGCACGGTAAATGGCGTGAGCGATGGCGGGGCCGGGCGTGTTGATGACAATCTCACCGATGCTTTTTGCACCAAAGGGGCCGGTCGGCTCATAGCTGTGCTCAAATTCCACTCTCAACTTGCCCATGTCCAGACGGGTAGGAATTTTATATTGCAAAAAGCTGCTCTCGGCAGGACGGTTGAAGCGATTAAAGGTGACGTTCTCCATCAGCGTATGACCAATACCCTGCACAATGCCGCCCTCGGTTTGAACACGAGCCAAAGCGGGATTGATGGGAATGCCGCAGTCCACAACGGCCTTGTAATCCAGGATGTCCACCTTGCCGGTGAGCTTGTCCAGCTCGATTTCCACCATGCCAACCATATAAGGAGGAGGAGAGACGGGGGAAGCGTGGCTTTCCGTGGCTTCCGCTACCAGGTTGCTGTTGCACTGAGCCTTGTAGGTGATGTCTACGGGGCTGACGGTGGTGTCTGTGCCAAGCCGAATCACCTGGCCGTCCTCAAAGGCCAGCTCGTCCACGTTGCAGTCCAGCATCTCGGCGGCAATCGCACACATCCGCTTTTTTAAGCTCTCGCAGGCTTTATAAACAGCCATGCCGGTAATATAGGTGGTAGAAGAAGCATAGGATCCGGAGTCGTAGGGAGAAGCGTCGGTGTCAGCGCCAAAGACGGCAACGTTATCCACGGAACAGCCCATACTCTCGGCCACCATCTGAGAAAGAATGGTGTCACAGCCGGTTCCCATGTCGGCGGCACCGATGAGCAGATTATAACCGCCGTCTTCATTCAGCTTAACGGTTGCGGAGCCAACATCCAGATTGGAGATGCAGGAGCCTTGCATTGCCATGGCAACGCCAGCGGTACGAACCTTTCCGTTGCCCATATCTCGGACGGGATATTTTTCTTCCCAATTGAAGATTCTGCGGCAGTGATCCAGGCAGCGATCCAGGGCGCAGGCGTTTGCGGTTTCCCCGTAATAAGCGGGCATAACCATTCCTTCCTTGACCATGTTTTTGTCACGGATGGAGGTGGGGTCGATGTGGAGCTTTTCGGCCAGCTCGTTGACGGCGGATTCCACAGCGAACAGGCCCTGTGTTGCGCCGTAACCACGATAAGCACCGGCGGAAACCGTATTGGTATAAACAACCTCACAATCAAATCGGTACGCTTCCAGATTGCTGGTATACATCGGGATGGATTTCGTACCAGTCAGACCGACCGTCGTGGGGCCGTGCTCGCCGTAAGCGCCAGAATTGGACAGAGCGTGGAAATCAATGGCACGGATGATGCCGTCCTTGCTGGCACCCAGCCGCACATGGATTTCCATCTCATGGCGGGGACAGCCGCCAATGAAGCATTCTTCACGAGTGAAGATTAGCTCACAGGGTCTGCCCGTTTTCAAGGTGACAAAAGCGGGATAGACTTCGGAGACAGCGGTTTGCTTTGCGCCGAAACCGCCGCCAATGCGGGGCTTTTCCACTCGAATGCGGCTTTTTGGGATGCCAAGTGCCTGAGACAGGATGCGGCGAGCGTGGAAAACAATCTGCGTGGAAGAGATAACGTGCAGTCTTCCATAGCGATCCATTTCGCAGTAGGTGCGGAAGGTTTCCATCATAGCCTGGTTGTAAGCCTTGGTGTGGTATTTGTGGTCAATCACAATGTCGCAGTCAGAAAGAATTGCTTCCACGTCTCCGTCAGCGTGAAATTCCGTGGAAACCAGATTGCGCTTGTTGTCGCCACCCACAGGGCAGTACTGCGCCCAGTCCTCTTCTGGATGGACAAGGATGGGGTTATCCTTGGCCGTGTGGAAATCCAGAACGGGCTCCAGAACCTCATACTTGACCTTGATGAGCTTCATTGCTTTGTTTGCGGCCTTTTCGGTCTCAGCGGCGATGATAGCAACGATGTCACCCGAAAAGCGGACATGACGATCAATAATCAGGCGGTCATAGGGGGAAGGCTCAGGATAGGTCTGACCGGCGATTTCAAAGCGCTGCTTTGGAACGTCTTTCCAAGTATAGATGTCTACGACTCCGGGAACCTTCTTGGCGATGGTCACATTGATGTCCTGCACGATGGCGTTAGCGTGGGGGCTGCGGAGCAGCTTGACCACCAGAGCGTCATCAGAGGTGATGTCATCCGTATAAACAGGCTTGCCCAAAAGCAGCTGCATAGAATCCTTTTTGCGGACAGATTGATTGATGGCTTTGTAATTCTTGTGTTCCATAACGCTCCTCCTTTAATCCTTGCGGCTGTTCAGATAGTTCCGAATGCCACGGAGCTGGCCTTCATAACCGGTGCAGCGGCAGAGATTGCCTGACAGATAAGCACGAATCTCGTCGTCGGTGGGATCGGGATTCTCTCGGAGCAGAGAAATGGTGTTCATCACAAAGCCGGGGTTGCAGAAACCACACTGGTCAGCGCCCTGGTCGGCGATGAATCCCACGAAGTTGGAAGCCTCTTCCTGGAGTCCCTCCAGCGTCTGAACCGTGTGGCCGTCGGCACGAGCCGCCAGCACAGAGCAGGAGAGAACGGGCTTCCCATCCATCAGCACGGTACAAAGGCCGCAGTTGGAGCTTTCGCAGCCACGCTTGACGCTGCGGCAGCCGTGGCTTCTCACAAAGTCGATGAGCAGCAGGTCAGCTTCAATGTTGTCAACGACCATTTTTCCATTCAGCTTGATCTTGATTTCCATATTACAGGCCTCCCAGTGCCAGCACGTTTCGTTGGGTCAGTACTTTGATGAGGTGGGTGCGGTAGGCAGCACTTCCACGGATATTGCCCAGCGTGGGAACCCGTTCCGCCACAGAAGCAGCAAACGCTTCGGCGCTCTGCTGGGTAATGCCATCGGCCAACAAATGCTCATCGTCCCGAACAAGCATTGCCCTACCGGGTCGAGCACCAATGCTGGCTCGATACTGACCGTCCACCTGAGAGACAGTGCAGGTGAGCACGGGGAAATCCGTGCGCTGAATGCGCATAGCGGAGTAAACAACGGCGGCGGGAGCCTTCTTCACGATGACACGAACCAGCAGGTCATTGTCATAAGGCAGCTTGGCGAATTGCTCCAAAGGAAGGATGCCACCTTTATAAAGCTCTACATAGGTGTCCAGAGCCAGGAAGACCGTCAGAACATCGGAAAAACCAAAACGTCCCCAAATGCTGCCACCCACCGTGGCGGAGTTGCGGAACTGAACGCCGATGATGTCATGAACGGCGTTTCGGATGGCACCGCTGCTGTATGCGTTCAGTCCTTCGTGCAGCTCAATCTGGCGCAGTGTGACCATAGCGCCGATGGAGAATTGCTCCTCTGTCTCTTCGATTTTGTCCAGCCCCAGATCACACAGGTCAATGGCGGTATTCATCGAGCCGGAACCTGTTTTCATCCACAGCATACCGGCAACAATGCGGTTGCGCTTGTTCTGGTTGAGGGTATAGGCTTCTTCCAGCGTTTTTGCACGGACGTATTTCTGTATCGTTACCATAAAATGACTCCTTTAAATGGAAATGAGTTCACCATTTTTAGTATAGCAGTTTTTCTTGATTAAGAAAAGAGAGTTTGTTATAATTTCGTTGTATTTTTTAAACTATAATGAAAGCGGAGCGTTTTTATGGAGTCAATTACCAAAATTATCTTTGTGGATGAGCAGCACGAAAAGTTCTTTGGGGAAGGGCCGAACCGCCTGCTCCGCAGGGTGGAAGAAACCGGCTCCCTTCGAGCGGCGGCGCTGTCCATGGGAATGGCCTATACAAAGGCACTAAAAATAGTCAATAACGCCGAAAAAGCCTTGGGATTTGCATTGATTCTGCGTTCTGCGGGAGGAAAATCCGGCGGAGGAAGCTCTTTGACCCCGCAGGGAAAAGCTTGGCTTGACCAATACGAAGCCTATCGGGACGCTTGCATAGCGGCCAATCAAAAGCTTTACCGGCAGTTTTTTCCCTCGGCACGAAACCAAGGCTGCGTGATCATGGCCTCTGGGCTGGGAAAGCGCTTCGGTGGCAACAAACTGATGGCGGATTTCGCTGGAAAACCCTTGATTCAATGGGCGCTGGATGCAACAGAAGGACTTTTTTCCAAACGAGTGGTGGTTACACGCCATCATGAGGTGGAAACGCTCTGTTTGAGGCAAGGGATAGAGGTTGTTTATCACACGCTGCCCCTTCGGAGCGATACCGTCCGCCTGGGTGTGGAAGCGATTGGGCAGCAAGTGGAAGGCTGTGTCTTTCTTCCGGGAGACCAGCCGCTTCTCCGGCGAGAGACAGTAGAAAAAATCTGCCAACAAGCGGACTTGGAAAAAACAGTTATTTGGCGGGCAGCGTATGGCGAGCGGTACGGTTTGCCGGTCTTTTTCCCTCGCTGGGCCTTTGAGGAGCTGTCCACGCTCCCAGAAGGAAAGGGCGGCGGCGCAGTCATCCAAAAACATCCCGAACAGCTTCGTCTGGTTTGGGTCAAAGAGGAATGGGAGCTGCAAGACGTGGACACACCGGAAGAGCTCCGCCGCCTGCTGACTCAGTTTAACCGCCTTTCATGATAGCATGGTGTTGTTTTGAGGGACTTCGGCGGCGGCGCTGCATTCTTTCAGAAAATTTCTTTATTCTATCTTTTCTTAGGGCTTGATTATTTCTTCTATATGCGGTAAAATATAAAAAATGTAGGTATAAACAGAAAAAGTGTTCGATAGCCTTTGAACTTACGAGATTTTTGCCGTTTTTGCAGAGAATTTGGATTAGATAGGGGTAATTTGCACAAAAAAACACCTTGGTATCGCCTGGCATTTATAGAAAATTTAGTCTTGCAAATTTGAAACAGCAGGATTATACTGTGTAAAGCTTAGATGATTACGGTTGAGCGCCGACTCATAAATGCTATACAATCATAATTGTGCAGTGTTCTATGAAAAGGAATTTTTTACCGGTTCTTGTTCAAGAGATATCGAGAGGAATGAAAATATAATGAAAACAAACAGATTTGCCAATGAAGAGGATACCATTGATCTTCTTCAGTTGGGAGCGGCGCTTTGGAAAAATATCCGAACCTTGATTCTGTGCTTTATTTTAGGATGTACCGTGGCCGCAGCTGGAACCGAGTTCCTGATTACTCCGCAGTATGAGGCTGTTTCCACTATCTATATCTTTAACAAAACAACCAGCATTACCTCCCTTGCGGATATCCAGATGGGCAACCAGCTCACAGTTGACTTCCAGATTATCGCAAAAACTCGTGATGTCGTTGAACGTGTCATTGAGGAGCAGAACCTGGATACTACTTATGAAAATTTGGTCGATACCATCACCATCAGTAACCCTTCTGATTCCCACATGCTGACCATCACCGTTCGCAATCCTGATGCGCTGCTGGCCGCTTCCATCAGCAATAACCTGGCTGATATCCTGCGTGAGCAGGTCGCTGAGGTCATGAACACGGACAAGCCTTCCATGGTCGAGCGTGCGATTATCCCCACCAAGCCCGTCAGCCCCTCCCTGACCAAAAACACCCTCATGGGCGGTATGATCCTGCTGATGCTGGCCGCCGGTGTTGTCACCGTGCTCTTCCTGATGGATGATACCATCAAGGACGAAGAGGACGTAGAGAAGTACCTCGGTCTGGTTACGCTCGCTGCCATTCCTTATGACAAGAGCGTGGACAGCAAGGGTCAGGAACATAAAAAACATTCCAGAAAGAGGAATAAGTGATGAAAGGAAAAAAAGGACTGCTTTTTTTCATCTGCCTTCTCATTGCAGCGGGAGCCGCCGGATATGTGACCTACTATGCCAACTCCGAAAGGAACCGTGGCCAGATCTACAACGATATGCAGAGCGCCGTCTCCCACCCTGAGTCTGAGCAGCCATCCAAGCCGGAACCAGAGGTAGAGTCCGAGGCATCTGCCTCCATCAGCCTTGAGCCGGAAGTGGAACCTTATGTCTGCCCGGTTGATTTCGATTCCCTTCATAAGGTCAACGAGGATATTTACGCCTGGATTGAAATCCCGGATACCGAGGTCGCTTACCCCGTTCTCCAGCACGACGAAGACACCTATTATTACCTGAATCACACCGTAGAAGGCGTGGAAGGGCTCCCCGGCTCCATCTATACCGATACCGGTGTCGCCAAGGATTGGTCCAACTACATCACCGTAGTCTACGGCCACAACATGAAAAACCGAACCATGTTCGGCAGCCTCAAGGACTACCGTGACGAAGACTTCTTGAAGGCGCACCCCTACATCTACGTTTATACCCCGGAAGCCAAATATACTTATCAGATTTTTGCTTCTGTTGTCTACGATGACCGCTTGATTACCGCTGAGTACGATCAATCCAGCGCCCAAGACCGCAAAAACTATCTCGATTCTATCCTTAATATCCGAGATATGAGCAGCCACATCCTCTCTGATGTGCCGGTCACGCCGGATGATAACATCCTCACGCTAAGCACCTGCATCGCTGGTGCGCCCGAAAATCGCTATCTTGTGGAGGCAGTGCTCACGGATGTTCAAAGATAAAAATCCTCTCATCTATTTGATTGCTATTGTGGCCGTTATTGTGATGGGCGGTGGAGTTGGCTTCTTCCTCAGCCAAATCAACCAAGGAAACACCGTCGTCCGCAACGAAGGCGCTTCCTCTGTCGTCCAGAATGATTATGAGCCAGATGACTCTGAGTGGGAAGATACCATCATGTACGATGGCAAGCGCTACAAAAAGAACGAGAACATCTCAACTGTCCTTGTTATGGGCGTGGATACCACCGTTTCCGCTGTCAGCAGCGGTCTCATTGGTAACAATGGCCGAACCGACTTCATGATTTTGCTTCTGGTTGACAAAAAAGCGAAAACCATCCAAATGTTGGAACTCTCCAGAGACACCATGGTGGAAGTGGACGCTTATAACAACGATGGGAAGCTCATCTATAGCGGTTTGGATCACCTCACCATGCAGTATTCCTACGGTAACAGCCCCGCAAGCGGCTGCCGCCTTACCAGAGATAAGATTTCGCATCTGTTGTATGATACACCAATCGACCATTACCTCTCCCTCACCATCGAGGGCATGAAGGCTGTGGTTGACCTGATGGGTGGTATCTCGCTGACCATGCCGGAGGATTACTCCTACATCGAACCCGCCTACACCAAGGGCGCAACCGTCCTTCTGGACAGTCAGGCCGTGGAACGCTTCGTCCGCTACCGAGATACAAAAAACTTCGGAAGTAGCGAGGTTCGAATGGAACGCCATAACTGGTTTTTGATTGAATTGTTCCGTCAGATGAAGAACGATCAAAACAAAATCGGCGTGGATAAGATTTTAAGTACCGCTGACCCCTATCTGGAAACCGATTTAGATGCAGAGGCCATCCAGAAAATTATGGGCAGCAACCTCGACGAGAACAGCAAAAAAGTTCCCGGCGAGTCCAAGGCAGGGGAATTCTACGATGAATATTATGTGGACGAGACAGCCCTCCAAGAGCTGCTGGTAGACCTCTTTTATCTCCCTGTCGATGAATGATGTATTCTCCGGTGCAAATGCGCCGTGGAATAATAAATGTAGTATTCTCCGGTGTGAGCGCACCGTAGAATAAATATCTCAAGAAAGGAGAATGATTATGAAAAAGCTCAAATCTATGCTCGCTATGGTGGTGGCACTGGCGCTTTGCTGCATGACCGCTTTTGCTGCTGAAAGTGTCAGCGGTCCTGTCACTGTGAAGTCCGATGCTAACTTCACCATTAGCGAGGTCGGTGCTGACGTGCC
>JAKSQD010000022.1 GCA_024404315.1 Oscillospiraceae bacterium | reverse complement strand
TACTCTACCAGATGAGAGAGTGGGTGTCGAGACGGTGGTAAATTGATCGCTTACCATTAATTTCTGACTGGTCTTTCCCATCCATGTCTTTATACCAACGAGCAATATTAATTTTTTCTCGTTTTTGATGGCAATCCTCAACATATTTAGCAATACAAAGAGGCGCATGAGTAATATTCAAATTTCTAACGTCAAAAGGATATTTATCCACCGAATGCTTCGATGTATCCATTACAACAAAAGGTTTATTGGAATTTTTCACTGCTCCAAACTCAAACAAGACATTGGGATTCAAAATATTTTCAGGTGCGATGCAGTCTAAAATTACAATATACCCCTCATAACGTTCTCCTTGAAGTGCATCTCGTAAACTATTATACAAATCAACTGCACTAGATTGCGAGTGGTTCTCAATAATGTATTCGTCATTAAATGTATCACTAAACGTCATCAATTGCTGAATGGCAGTCATATACATTCGATCTAAAGAATGTTCCCTGCCAAACGCCGCTATAAGAAATAAATGTTTTTTTCAGAAGCGCTTGCCATTTTCTTTTCATCCCTTTCCATGCTTATATTGATAATAATACATTTTTACTATTGTACCCCATTGAGCAAGAAAAAGCAATATGTTTTGTGTGTTTTCTACCAAAATAACTATCTGAACACTTCAACCTCTGTGCATTGCAACATTATCCCTCTTATAAGTCCAAACTTTGTTTTTCTATTCTCATTTCAGAAAACTTTTCAAGTCCAAACTCTCTTAATTTATTTTTTAACCTACCATTTTCCTCCTTCAACTCTCGATTCTCCCTCTCCAACTTCCCTCTATCCAGTTTCCCCTTCACAGACTTATACTCACTCAGCTCCTTCTTGAGTCTGTCAATTTCCTCCCGCAGTCCCGCAATCGTCTTTTCCAGCCCCTCAATTTTCTTATTCGCCTCACCCAACAGCTTTTGCAGCCTGCTCTCCTGCTTCTTCTGCACCACGAACTGCCCCATGCTCCAGCATAAGCTCTGCCAGACACTCCTTCTCGGCATTCACCCACTGATTCCACTCGGTATCGCCCCTTGTGCCGCCCTTGAAGCCCTGCGCCACCAGAGCCTGTTTCAGCGACACCCTTGTTTCAAGCCTCGCTTGCTTCCAGTGGTGAAGGGGATGAAATCAATGTGCAGGTGGGGCGTTGCCTCGTCCATGTGGAGGTGTGCAGAGAACACACGGAGGTTCGGGTTCCGCTCCTGAAAGGTTTTCATGTACTCGTCCAGAATCGCTTTCGCCCGTTCCCCATCCTGCGAGTCCGCTGCCATATCGTCCTTGTTGCCAATCTGGATGATAAGCTCATGGAAGGTTTTCTCCTGCTTACCGGAACGAATCTTCTCATAGTAGTCGTCTATCATGCGGTCGCTCCGCTTCTGCTTGGCATTATACCGCTCAAGAGCCTCATCAAAGAGCTGATGGTACACCTCCCGAATATCCTCGTTTTGATAGGTGATGTTGTACACCGTTCGGGAAGGGTCTGTGTTCTTGGCGTGAAACTTTCTGTCGTTGTGGTTCACCGACCCCTTCCCTACCATTGCGCTGATGGTACGTTTCAAATAGGCTCTCCTTTCTTAATTCCAATTTAGATAAAAATACTGCATTTCTAATTGACTTCTGATGTATTATGCTATATACTAACACTAACGAATTTAAAGTGCGAGGTGTGTAATTTGTTTACTTTACAATGGAATATGGAGAATGTGCTTATGCCTATTGTTGTCACTGCAATTTGCACAGTTCTTGGTCAGTTTTTTTGTTCGATTCAGAGAACATTAAAAAAAACGGCTTAAACCCTTGACATTCTCTCCGTTCTATTATATTCTAACCGAGCACTCACGAGAGACAGCCTTAATGGTTGTCTCTTTTTTATTTCTGTTACTCTTGTCAAGAGTAACGCAAAAGCACTTTTGACACCTTGGGGCATCAAAAGTGCTATGCGCTCTCCGAGGGGGGTAAGGGCTTTGCCCCCGTTGTCTGCGGACAACACCCCCAGCAGGGCTTTGCCCTGCACCCACTCAAGTGGGACGTTGAAAAGTCCCCCCTGAGAACCCCCGAAACTTTTGCGCCCGTTTCCGTCCACCTGTGGCAGAAATGGCGCAAATGGCATAAACGTCATAAATGGCGTTTATCCCTCAGACGCTCCCTGAGCCAGTCCGCCCCGGCGTTCTGAGCGGTCACGTCCCACGGCTCCGCCTGATAGTTGGGGCAATCCGCCACACAGCAGCTCTCACCCCGCTGCTTCATCTGCTGGCAACAGGAAACCCCGTCATGCCAATTATCACGCTGGCAGGTATTGCACAGGCAGTCCCGATGCTCCCACCAACAGCCTTTACAGTGATTCATCCTGCCACCTCCTGATACACCGCCGGATTCACCACCACACGCCAGTCGGGAGGTCTGCCCGGCGTTGTCCGCATCGGCTCCTCCAACCTCAGATAGTTGTGGCTCTCCAACAGCTCCAACGTGGGCACGATGTCCTCCACCTTCTTGAAGAACTTCCCTCGGCACATCCGCAGCAGCTCAGAGCGTTTGATCTCCTGCGTCCGGTTCTTGCGGAGCTTTGCCAGCACAAACGCCGCCTTTTTGATGGTCAAATCCGTCCCCATCATGGAATAGGCATAGGTGGAATGTGCCAGAAAATATTCACCGATTTGGATGGCTCGCCTCATGGTCTCCCCCGAAATCTCCCGCTCTTCGGAGTCCTCCGCCACATGAAGCAACCCTGCAATCCGTAGCACCGCTCCAATGTATTTGCTCGCCCAGTCAGAGATAGCCTGACCCTCCCCAACCAGAAACCGCTCATGCTCCTGAAAATAGTCGGAGATGACCGCCGTCGCCTTGGCGGAAAGGTTCAGAATAAAGGGGCTGTCCACGGTCTGAATGTCCATCAGCTCATAGATTCGCCGCTGATAGGCTGTGGAAATCTCCACAGGGATGGGCGGAGCGGTGAACACTCTCCTGCCGATGGTGGACTGTGGACAGGCGTAGAGAAACCGGGCAATCAGTCCCCGCCCGTTCATAGCGTCGTTGGACATAATATCGTCCAGAACACTGGGCTGAATGGTCAGGATGGCGGACAGTGCGGGATGAGGGATGTACTCCGCTTCTCGTCCCAGTCTGTCCACCCGAATGGCATCGCCGCAGTGACCCTTGAGCCACACATCAATATTGGTTTTACTGGAATACCGTCCCGCCATGATGTCAAAAATGCCGCCCTCGGTGGAAATCACCGCAAATCTACCGTGATTGTTCGCCAAAAGGCTGGTCAATGCCTCGCTGGAGCAATCGTCAGCGAAGAATCGGACTAGGTTGACCTCTGGCAAATCCTCCAACTGATTTTTCAGATCTTGCAGCTCCATTTCCAGCTCATGACCGCCGGAGTTCTCCAATTTCCGCTCCAAACCATTGATTTTCCGCTGTAATGCCTCCCGTTTCTGCTTATAGGAGCGAATCGCCGGTTCTCTCGCCTCGTTGAACTCCTGTTCGTATTGGTAGATCACCTGCGTCATGTCCCGCATGACACCTGACTTCCGCTCACCGGGAGAAGCGATGACCACCACATACAAACTCAGTGGTTCAAAATACCCCGGAGTCCCCTGCACCAGAAACTTTCCCTGTGTACACACCGCCAGCGTCCCCAAGGCGATGACCGCCGCCATATCCACCGCCGTCTGACTGTGAACCGACACCGCCTGAACGTAATCCCTGATCGTTTGGGGCAAGCACTCCACAGGAAAGGCAGGAAGCTGGTTTTTCTCTGGCTTTAAGGGCAAAAGCGGTGGAAATTCCATAGGCTTTTGTACGGCCTGAATCGAGTTTTTGCCTTTTTTCGGCTCATAGACGCTGGTACAGCCTTGGATGGCGTTCTGAATGGTAATCGCTCCGTAGGTCGTGCCGCTCTGAGGTCTGTCCCACTTCTCCCTCATCAGACCGGACCGCCGAAAGATCCTGTCCATCTGCTCGGCATTTCGCCCTGTCCAAAAGGCAAGCTGACTGCACAGAGCCATATCTGCCTCGGATTGGGACTGATAACCGCTGATATTCCCGTTCCAAAGCTGCTGAAAGGCTGCACCGCTGCGGCTATGAAAGGCTTTCTCCAGCAGAGCATCATCATCCAGCGTGGAATTTACGCCATAAAAATCATTTCTGCCATTTACGCCATTTCTGCCAACAGTGTCGGGGGTTTTGTCGAGGGTGTTTCTCCTCATATACCGTTCCAGAAAAACCTTCAATTCCGAACTGCGATCTCCGAAGGGCAGGTCACACTCAACCTTTCCGGTTACGGTCACATACTTCTGGGTCGCACCGGCAACATAGGCTTCCGCTCCTGCCCCGTGGTTCATAATGTAATACTTTTCCTTGTCATACTGAAAACCATCCGCCTGAAAGAGGATGTGCAGACCTTTTCCGCTGGGGCTGAGCTCAGTATAGCTGTGCATCAGTTCCACGATCTCCGCCGCTTCAGGCTTATAATAGCCGGAGTCAGAGACGCAATCATCCAGATCAATGGCACAAATACCGTTAAAGATGCCGATTCCCAAGCCGGAATACTCCCCCATACGGGAAACAGCAGTGCGAAAATCGGTGAAGGTAGACGCATCGTTGCTCTGTGCTCGACCACCCGTCATAGGGTTATAGGGAACCTTCGTGGGCTTGCCGTCACGACATTCCAGCCGCCAGCAGCAGAACAGGCCATTTTCTTTTATTTCTTTGGGTAATGCTGAAAAATTCATAAAAACTCCTGTTTTTCACTTTTATTTCAGCGGCATTTGTGCTATACTATCTTTGCTACGAGATGATTCACACAGCAGCCGCTGATTGAGTCGTCATTGAGAGTCCTTGCCTTGCCGGGTAAGGACTCTTTTTAGGCAACACCGCACAATAGGGATGTGTGTATTGCGCAGTAATTTTGCTTTCAAATTTGTTGGGAAAGCCGCAGGAATACTGACGTATTTCAAGGGTTTAACGGCAAATTTGGGAGTAAAAGGACAAGCAAGACGCACATTCGACTATTGTGCGGTGTTGCCTTTACTGTCCAGCCACGCCGAGCTGTTCCAGCAGCTTAGGGACGTTGATGAAGTAGACCCGCCCGCTCTTGATGTGGGGAATCGTGCCGTCCTTGCAGCCGTTTCTCAGATAATACTGGGAAAGACCGGTCACTCGACAGGCATCGGGAATCTTCATAAAGGGAGTATCCTTGTAATTGGTCATAGATGCACCTCCTTCTGTTGCAGATTAACCATTTCGGATTTCTCTTGTTGTTCTCTTACCGTTTCGGTTGCCTGTATTATATAACCGTTTTGGTTTATTGTCAAGAATTTTTTCATTTTCCTCTTTCCTTTTTGGTTTGTCTGTGTTATAATGCCCGTGGGTGATAAATTATGAACACATTAGGTGAACGTATTAAAGAAACGAGAGAATCCATCCCCATGACACAGGAGGAGTTAGGCAAAGCCATCGGCGTAACCGGTGTCACCATTATGCGCTACGAAAAGGGACAGCGTGAGCCGTCTCTGGATCAGCTGCAAAAGCTGGCAGAAGTGCTGAATGTCGCACCAGAATACCTCGTTGGTTGGAATACCGGCTCTCTTCTGAACCTTTTACGGCAGAATCAAGGTTTTTCACAGGAGGAACTCGCTGCGAAATCCGGTCTGTCCGTCCACGAAATCCAGCAGGCAGAGGGGCAAAACGGCGGATTATCCGTTGCCGCTCTGGACAGTATTTTAAATGCCCTCGGTATGCCTCTGGACAAGACCTCCGCAGCCTTTCAGGAAATGCTGGAGGTCGAAACCAAAATTCAAGAATCAGAAAAGGCACTTCGTCAGGAGGAATATGAAATCCGTGACGCAAAGCTCCGCATCGCCTTTGCCAAGCTGAACGCAAGGGCACAGGAAATCGCCATTGAGCGGTTGGAGGAGCTTGCAAAGATTCCAGAGTATCAGAACCCCGATTTTCCCGACAACTTTGAGTTCCCCGACGATTTTCTGTCGGATGTTGCAGAGCCTGATGAAGAGCCATAACCAAAAGGAGTTGTATTATTTGGCATCTATCAGCAAGAAGACCACCAAAACCGGAAAAACCTTTTATGAAATCCGCTGTCACGTTGAACGTGATCGCCCCACCCTGACCAAACGCTGGTATCCGCCCGATGGTTGGAGTCAGAAAGCCATTGACCGTGAACTGAAAAAGGTAGCAGCTGAGTTTGAGCGTCAATGCAGGTCCGGTGAAGTCCTCAGCCGAACCGAAGAAGCAGAGAAAAAGGCAAAAGAAGCGGAAGAAGCTGCCAAAATCATGACGGTCAAGCAGTACGGCGAACAGGTATTCATCCCCGCCATGTCCGTCCACTGTGCGGGCAACACCATCGCCAGCTTTCAGGGCAATCTGAAAAACCACATCTACCCTGCCATCGGCAACATCAAAATGCCCGACGTTACCTCGGCACAGATTATCACGCTGCTTCTGAATGTGCAGAACACCGGCAAGGCTCACAGCACTGTAGCGAAAATCTACACTGTCCTCATGAGCCTTTTCAAGATGGCGTACAAGACGGACGTTGTGGAAAAGAACCCCATGGACAAGGTAGACCGCCCCAAGCCCCGCAAGGACGAGGTGATCGAGGAGGAAACTCCCGCCTACACCGTGGAGGAGGTTCGTCAGATTTTCAAGTGTCTCAGTCAGGAACCGCTGAAATGGCAGCTTTACATCCGCATTATGGCTGACACTGGCATCCGCCGTGGCGAGTGCTGCGGCTTGCAGTGGGACGATTTCGACTATGACAAGCATACGGTATCCATCCGCCGCACGGTCAACTACACGCCGAAGACGGGGCTCTACGTGTCCACCACCAAGAGCCGTCGCATCCGCACCATCGACATCGACCCCAAAATTCTACATCTGGCAAAGCTGTTTCATCGAGAGCAGAAATTCGTGTCCAAATGGGTGTTCACGCAGGATGACAGTCCTGAGCCGATGTTCCCCACCAGCCCGACACGGTATATGAAGCAGTTCTCCAACCGCCACGGTATTGAGGACTTCCACCCTCATAAGCTGCGTCACACCTTCGCCAGCATCGCCATTACTCACGGAGCGGACATTGCCAGCATCTCCGAGAAGCTGGGACACTACGACAAGTCCGTGACCCTTCGGATGTATACCCATTCCGATCAAGAGAGCATGAGGCGAGCCAGTCAGGTGTTCCGTGACGCATTGGAGGAGCAGCCGGAGGATAAAAAGGACGGCAAAAAGAAAAAGGACCGTTCCGAAGAACAGTCCGCTGTGTGAGTGTCATGTGTGAGTGCGAAAGCCGCATGATTTGAAAAAACGTATCTGTAAAACGCTGCGTACCCTAAAATGTTCCCTTCTTATCATCCCTGGTAGGGGTGAGGGAGTGCAGCTCCATTTGTTGGTGTGAGTTTCTGTGTGAGTCCCTCCCGTGGAAACACGGTTCGTCAAGTTGACGAAAGGGGCTAAATCCATCAGAAAGTTGCAGAAATACAAAAAATCCACTCAATTCAATTAAGAATCAAGTGGATTTAATGGAGCTGCTAAGCGGATTCGGACCGCTGACCTCATCCTTACCAAGATGACCGGAGACGTTTTATCGGGTATTTGCCAGTATTATTTGATGTTTTCCTGTTTAAAAGTGATAAAATCAGAACCTTGTCCGTTCCCATTTTACCCCTGTTCGTCCCCTTTGTTCCCAACTCGTTCCCACGATTCGTCCCAAAATGTTCCCAAATACTATTTTTAATCTGCGTTTGAACTTTTCTTCAAATGCGGTTTTTTGTTGCTTTTTGGAGTTTTTTCAGAGGACTGAATATTTCTCTCAAAGGGGATATTTCTGCATCTGTCCGCCGGAGAACCCGCAGTCCCAGTCCTCCCTTATGAAGTCAATCACTCGGTCAAATTTCTCGTCATAGAACAGCATGAAATCCGTGTCACCAAACAGGAAGGACATAACTGTATTCCCTTTCAGCTCATCCGCCAGTCTGGGGAAACAGGTCACGGCAACCACCGTCCGCTCGATCATGTCACGTTTCTTCTCCTCTGGTTCTTCATCGACAGCATAGCAGTCCTCGTAATACTGCGTAAGCTCCTCTCGAAGCTCCTGCCTGTCAAACCACGTTCCGCCTAACTCCCATATCAGACCATCCTCTACATCCGCATCGATATTGCGAATCATCTCATACAGCAGGAACTCTCCAAATTCGTCAAACGTATACTCATATTCTGCGTCCTTGAGAGCCTTGAGCATGATTCCCAGCTTGACGGTCAAGCCCTGCACCAGCTCTGGATGCTCCAAGGAGATTTGATAGAGCGTATCGGAACACTCAATAAACATCTCCACGTTATCAGGATTTGGCACATTGACCGCATCACTGGTGTTGAACAGGTGATGAAAGCCTCGAATCAGCTCATTGCTGACCAGTTTTTGGACGATGGAGCTGTCCATTTCAGGTAAACAATACATTTTATTCCTTCCTTTAACCACTAATCAATGATATACCTCATAAAACGCAGGATTTTATCTGATTTGCTCCTCATAGAACTTAGAATCAATCAAATGTGCGACACAATGGGGTATCGTTTTATCTGCGTCAGCGACAATCAAATCCGTATAGGTAGACTTTGACGCATCACGCATAAAGATAAAATCGACTATTTCCCCATCTGCACTTCTATCCACCGACTTATCATTCACCCGCAGCGTCATTGGAAAAAAGAAATTATCAATCTTATTGCCCTGTTTATCCACGTTTTCGGTCAATCCCAAGGTAAATTCCAGATTTGTCAAGCCGATTTTGTATGTAACCGTCACTGTCTGCATATTTTTCAGTACGCAAACCATATTTGTGGTCAATTCGGGCAGCCTTTTCAGACAGGACAGCTTTTTTCGTGCGTTAGCGTATGGATGCTTTTGGTCAAAAAAGAACTGATTCGTTGTCAGAATCCCTTCTTTAGCGTAATTATATACTTGTCCAGCACTTAAATTGGATTTAACTCCCGTTAAGTGAGTAAAGCGATTGGTTTTAAACAGTATCTCAAAATACTCATCGCCGTACACATACAGGAACGCTTTACCGGCTAAGTCCTGAGAATAGATTTTTGCCGCATCAATGATCTCACGCCGTATTTTTTCTTTCTTCTCTTGTTTCGTCGCCATATATACCCTGCTCTTTCAAGAAAAAAGGGGAAGAGAATCGCCGTCCCTTCCCCTAAATTCTTTTCGTTTGAGAGTTTTCTGCTGGTTGCCAGCCGTGACATCCAGTTAAGATGTCAAAAAGGTACGGAAATCGTTAAGTCCTCCGTGTGGACTACAGCGTTCATCTTCGCTGCCAAGCGTGGTATCCAGTTAAAATACCGAAGGGTGTGGAAAATTACCCTGCTCCACATGCAGCTCAACTTTTTTCGGTGCTCTCATCACCGAGAACATCTCTGTTCTTGAGTATATTATATGATATTGAGGAGAAAAAATCAATAGGAAATTTCAAAAAATTATCCGCAGAAAAAGCAAAGCAAATTATCATTTTGGCATATTGAATTGTATTTGACTGATAAGCCACTTTTCTTGGTTTGTCAACGTATCTATACTTATATGATTTCCAACCAACACATTTTTCATTTTTTTAGCCGAAGAGTACTCTCCTCCATAATGAAAGCATATGCACTCTAAATGATAATTTTGAAAGTTTGACTGAATCTCTCCTGACAACGGAGTAACTTGCACCTTATTATCTCTGATAGCAATTGAAAAAGCAATTTCCTCTCTAAATCTTGAATTGACTTTTCCTTCTAATGCTGAATATGTTTTCTTCCAGTCTAACATAAACGCTTTCCATGTGTTTATCGTTGCCCGTACAAATGAAGCATTATAATGTATTATCTTTTCCCCATTAATAGATAACTTGCGTTTTTCCGAACTCAATATTACTCTACCGTTCTCAACCTCTATTAAATCCATATTTCTTAAAAAAATATGATCCGTATCTAAATACGTGATTATACTCTCACTGTCTTCAATTGATTCAATATAATTAATCAACAAAAATTTCAGTTCATATTTATCTACACTTTGAAATTCAGGATAACTAATAAATTCAATATTCTGATATTTTTTTATTAAGTGTTCTATTCCTTCTTCATTATCCTCTGTATATAAAACAACCCATTTTCTCTCTAACAACAGGGGGCTATTGCTGATAATTGATTGATACATTGTTTCAAAAGCGTTGCAATATACCGCCTCACTGTTAATAATACATATTATGTATTCTCTTCTTCCTTTATCTTTTTCCATTTTTTCAAAAATTCTCCTGTTAAAAATCTATCATTTAATAAGACATAGGAATACACAAGATTTAATACTGTAATAATTATTACGAGGAATAATTTTAGTTTTTTTCCAACTGTATCAATCGGTAACAAACTTTCTGTGGTTTGAATTGCAAGAAAAATAACCATGATACAGATAATGCCATTTTTTATATAATATCCAAAACGATAGAACCGATTGTATATATTTTTTTGTGTAATTCCAGATTTATCTTTCCAAAATATACCTCTTAATTTTTGTATTCTTGTTTCGTACAAAAGCCCATACTGAGCATCCTCTAAAAACGTTACTAAATACGTCGTATTGTAAAATGTCATATTCCTGCATTCGATAATTTTAAGGTTTATGAACAAAGATATGCATAACAATGTTATACCAAGATAAAATACAGATCCTTTTTGAAAAATATTTCCAACTCCTAAAATAGTAAAAGAAGATAAGAAATAAGTATCTTGTCTCTCGCACGACTTTTCAAGCATACTTCTAACTTGAGAATACTCTTCCATAATTCCAGCTATTTGGGACTCTGTTTTTTGATTTTTCACAATGCACCCCTCCAATTTATCATTTAACATTATCGTATTTTTTCCACTCTCTGCAAACTATTATAGCTTCCAACTTCGGAAATAGCAACCTGTGACCTAAAAAAAGAATATATCATATTTCACATTAGCTATCTCGCATCAATATTACAGAACACATATTTCTTTTCTATTAAAGATCACTTTATTCCCGATACCTCTCCAACTCTCCCAGCTCCTGCACTCTCTTAATCGCTTCCTCCCTCCCCGTCTCATTCAGTGCCAGAAAAGCGGCAACCAATCTCGGATCGACGACGTTTTGTACCTTCGCCTCGTATCTTTCTGCCAGCTTCTTCCTCTGCTCCGCCAAACGCTCCTGTCTGGTGATCTTCTGTCCCAGCTCACGGGACTTTCGGCTGTATTTCTGGCAGCACTGCCACGCAGCTTCCCGCTCCGGCTCGGAGGTCGAGGTGTTGTAGGTCTTGTAGAAACGGTCGTAAGCGTCCTCCTGCTGGGCTTTCTGCTTCCTCAAGTCCTCAATGTCCACCTTGCCAAAGTACAAGGTTGCAGCCAGAATCTCCCGCTCGTAGTCAGCACCGAAGTCGTTGATACTCTGGATGACCTCCGGCGTGGTGTCCAACTGCTCCGCCAGCCATTGCAATTCAAGAGGAATCTGCCTCAAATACACGGGAACATCAATGGCAGGAATCCCCTCCGTAAAGCTCACAGCCCCCTCATCCAACAAAAGTTTCGCAAGAGGAACCTCCAACGCATCGGCAATCTTTTGAAGCTGGGTCAGAGACGGCTCGATACTTCCGCTCTCATACTTGGAAATGACCGCACGCTTGACCCCGATCTTACGGGCAAGCTCCTCTTGGGTCATTTCCTTTTCTTTTCGGATTTGTCTGATTTTTTCGGTTTTCATCACATTTTCTCCTTTGAGGTCGGTTTACCTTATCTCTATCCTTATTGTATCTTAACAAGAACGATTTTTCAAGTCTTTTTTATTTTAGTTCTTGACAAGAACTTCTTTCTCTGTTATAGTGTTCCCATCAAGAACGCTATAAGTTTAGGAGATACCCAATGTTTACGCAAACACCCGCAAGAAAAATTTCATCTGATTGTCACGCCCTCATTCTCGAAGACTGTATCACTGATTCTGGATACTATCGAGAGCCAGCCGCCACCATTGTGGAACTTATGAACAGCTATACGGAGTACACCCCCGACCTGAACGGGCTGCAAATCCTGTTTCGTGCTGAGAACATTTCTCTGGATTCCACTCGTTATTACCTCACGAATTATGATGCAGGCATCGAGATCAAGCTGGCAGAATCCATGCCGTCTGTGCTCCTCACAGGAAACAACGTCAATGACCTGCCTATCTGTGACCGCACGAAGGAGTTTCAGGAGCTTCTTGACCGCTTCATGCAGCGTCCAAACGAAGAAAACAATTTTGAAACCTGTGGTGTAAATGTTGTAAATGGTGTAAAACCCCAATACTCTGCCGTTCTTGAACATTCTCCTTTCCAGCCCTTTGTTCCTCTCCAGATTGAGTCCAGCCAGCTCCCGCCCTTTCCTCTGGACGCTCTGCCCGCAGCCGTTCAGGATTATGTGGAAGCCATCGCCGTCCATAGTCAGACCTCCATCGACATGGCAGCGACCATTTCCCTCGGCGTTCTGGCGATTGCTTTACAGCGGAAATATGAGGTCATGGGCAAGCTGGGCTACATAGAGCCAATGAACCTCTACCTTGTTATCGTAGCTGCCCCCGGTGAGCGAAAATCCGCCGTCATGCGGGATATTACCTCCGTGATTTCCCGTTATGAGCAGGATTTCAACCAGCAGCACGAGCAAGAACTTCGAGATAATTTCATCGCTCGTAAGAATTTGGAGAAGAAAATCAAGCGTTTGGAGCATCGTTTGGAGAAAAAAGATGATTTTGAGATGGAAGCGGAGCTGCGTGATGCGGAAGCTCAGTTAGCAGAGCTGCCGGTGATAAAAGCCATGCGATACTATGCGGACGACTGCACCCCCGAAGCCCTCACCAGTCTGCTGGCGGATTATGACGGTATTTTCTCCGTTCTGTCTACGGAGGGCGGCATTTTTGACATTCTCTCAGGACGATACAGCAAGAAGCCCAACCTCGACACATGGCTCAAGGGGCATTGTGGGGACGATATTGTGGTAGACCGCAAGGGCAGGGAGTCGGAGCATATCAATCACCCCACCCTGTCCGCTGTTCTCACCGTTCAGCCCAGCGTATTGGGCGACATTATGAGCAACGCCACCATGGAGGGACGAGGGCTACTTGACCGTTTCCTCTACTGCTCCCCTCCGTCCAGAGTGGGACACCGAGTTTTTGAATCTCCTCCCGTTCCGCCGGAGCTGCGTGAGCGATATGAACTTCTGATTTTCTCCCTCATGGCTCTCCCCAGAACAGAGGAACCTATCAGGCTCACCCTTTCCCCTGACGCTGCTATGCTGTTCTCCGATTTCTTTTTAGCCAATGAGCGGTATCTTTGCCGCAAGGGTAAAGCAATAACCGGCTGGGCATCCAAGTATCCGGGAGCGGTGCTGCGGATCGCCGGACTGCTTCATGCTGCGGAGCATCCAGAGGAGACGGAGATTTCCGCAAAGACCGTCCATCGTGCCATCACCATCGGACGCTATTTTCTGGCACAGGCGGAATTTGCCTACACCCAGATTGCGGACGATCAAGCGATTGAGAAAGGGCTGCTTGTGGCTTCCACCCTTCTCAGCCTAAAAAAAGAGAGCGTCACTCACTATGAGCTGTACCATGCCTGCCGAGGGCGGTTCTTCAAGGAGGCTCATGACATCGACGCTACGTTGGAGCTGCTGCAAGAGCACGGCTACCTCCGTTTAGAGCAGCCCCAGCCCACCGGCAGACCGGGACGGAAAGCGGGTATGCAGATCGTTGTGAATCCTGCGTTTCTCCATTCGCACCATTAACAACATTAAAACCACAGTTTTCAGAGTTTCTGTTTTTTCTTCTCAGGATAGACAGTAGCCTCTGAAACGTGGTTACGGAATCTACTTCGCAGCTTCCTATGTGGGGACTCGTGGAAGGAAGTGAGAACATTTTCCTCCAAATGGCAAGTCAAATATTCTCCCTCCTCCCGTCGTCCCCACACTCGTCAGAGCAACCTCCCCAAAACCAAACACGAGTCCAGCGTAGCGAGTCGTGTTTGGAGAGGAAGAGCAACGGAACAGAGCGCACGGGCGGCACGCCTGCCGACCTAAGCGGCGTGGAGTTTGCTCTGACGACGGCAAGCTCCGCCAAATGATAGCCATTTGACCCGCTTGTGAGTGGCTTTGCCCCTTCAAACCCCAGTCTGCGACGCATCAGCGAAGCGGTAATTCCATCATCCAATCCGATTCTGAAATTCACACTTTCGCTGGTTAGCTCCGCAAGCGTCGCAGGGTCAGGGCTTCGCCCACCCCTTCCACCGCCTACGGCGGTCCCCCTTCCCCAAAGGGGACGGCAAGTCCCAAAGGCAGCTTTTGAAAACGCTCCTCTGGACACCCCCGAAACTTTCGTGTTCCACTAACCGGAGCCATAGGAGAAATTTTATGTCCCGTACAAACACCAAGCAAATGGTCATCCGAATGTCAGATGACCAGCATGAACGTATCAAGAAAAAAGTTGCCGCCTCTGGACTGAAACAGCAGGATTTTCTGCTGAGGGCGATTCTCAACAAACCCATCATCAACACGGACGGGCTGAGAGATTTTTCCGCACAGCTCAAAAGCATCGGCAACAACCTGAACCAGCTCACCCGCCTTGCCAATATGGGCTTCCCCATTGACCAGCGTGAGCTGGCTGCTATCCGAGAGGAGCTGAACAATCTTTGGCTGTCATTAAAGCAGTTCACTCCAAGGCAAAGCTGAGCGTTGCCGTTGACTACATCACGAAGAAGGAAAAAACGGAGGAGCGTCTGATCTCCGGCATCCACTGCGACCCTATGTCGGCTACGATGGAAATGGAAACCACAAAACGTGTGTGGCACAAGACTGGCGGCAGACAGTACGACCACTACATCCAAAGTTTTTCTCCATACGAGAGCGTCACGCCTGCACAGGCTCATGAAATTGCTGTCCGCTGGGCATCTGGCGAGTTCTACGGCTATGAATGTCTCGTTTCCACCCATGTGGACAGAGATCATGTTCATTCTCACATCATCGTCAACTCCGTGAATTACCAGACGGGGAAGAAAATCCACACCTCCGCCTATTGGCTGCAAGAGGCGAAGGAATTTTCTGATAATCTGTGCCTTGAAGCTGGACTGACCATCTGCGAAAAAGGCAAAACCTTCGATGGACAGCAGCGAACCGACGCTACCACATGGAACAAAGACAAGCATCAGGTTTTGGAGAAGGCTGCTCGTGGAGAAGGTCACAGTTTTCTTTTGGAGATCGCTGTTGCAGTCTGTTCTGTCCTGAAATCCGCTCTCAGCCGTGAGGACTTTATCGAAAAGCTGCTGGACTACGGCGTTGCAACCACATGGACGGACACGAAAAAGTATATCACCTTTTCCGACCTTGAGGGACACAAAGTCCGCAACAAAAAGTTATCTGATACCTTCCATTTTGACTTTTCTAAGGAGAGTTTACAACGTGAATTTACAAAACATCGTCGAGAACAGGCTCAGCGAGAATCCCAAGCCGCCGCTGCAACGCATAGAGGAGTCTCTGAACGAGTTCAAGGACTGGATGTCCCAAGACACCATGACGCTGACCGTCCAGCAGGACAAGCTCCTCTCACTGATAAAGCAGCAGGAGAACAGCCTCGCCGCCTTGAAGACATCATCCGCCAAGCAAAATCAGGCATTATCCGAGGAAATGACCCGTCTGCACGGGAAATTGAGCCAGATTCAGAAGGATTCTTCTCATTTGATGTCCTCCTCGGAGACAGTATACGCCGAGCTGACGAGCACAACGCAGCTCGCACTCAAAACCATACGAAAAAACACCGTGGGATGGAGCTTTAAGCTCTGGCTGCTCCTGAACAGTCTTTTCAACATCGGAACTATCATTTTCGTTCTGTATTTCATCAAAAATCTTTAATTTCTAAACTTAGGAGGAAATTTCCATGTATTCTAACCGTTTTAACCCTAACGATCTTCCCCTCGTTCTGTCCGTCTCTGAGCTGGCAAAGGTGCTGGGCATCGGACGCAATGCCGCCTATGCTCTGGTCAACAGTGGTCAGATTCGCTGTGTCCATATCGGAAAGAACATCCGTATTCCCCAGTCCGCTCTCATGGACTTTCTGAACAACTGTAGTTAATCGTGTTGATTTTTGGAAGGTCAGGTGTTATACTTTTCTCACAAGTGAAGCACCTGACACTTCCGAAGGAGGTCTGAATCATTGAAGTATATCAAATCTGTCAGGAGGCTTAATTATGAAAGCACATAAGCACGGTGAAAAATACCGTATTACCTACCGTTGTCCCAATTATCCGAACCTTATCAACGAAACCTTTGACAGCGAGGAAGAAGCAAATCTCAGAATCGCTCAGATCATGCTGGAAAAGAAGCGTGGAACACTCCTTCCGCCTGCCCATCTGGTTGACCCTGACGCTAATCCCGATCTTGCCCGTGAGACCATGACCGTGGAACAGCTCATGACGGAGTATGTCAGCCTGTATGGGCTGAATAAGTGGTCTGAGAGTACTCTTTCCAGCAATCAGCACCGCATTGAGCATTACATTCTGCCCTATATCGGTCAGCTTCCCATCAAGCCCCTCACCACCCATCGTTTGGAGCTGTTTTATCAGAAGCTCCTGACCGAGCCTGCGGTAAAAACCAAGGGACATGAGCATCAAAACAAGACGATTACCCATAGTGTTGTGGATAAAGTTCATTCTCTCATTCGGAGTGCTTTAAATCAGGCAATTCGCTGGGACTATCTGAGGGGTGCCAATCCTGCCATGACCGTTGAGCTGCCGAAGCAGAAGAAAACTAAACGAGAGGTATGGACAGATCAGGAGGCTTTTCAGGCTCTTGCTCTCTGCACAGACCCAATCCTCAAGCTGTGTCTGCTCCTCGCTCTGGGCTGCTCCATGCGTATCGGTGAGATTTTAGCCCTGACTTGGGACTGTGTTCACATTGAAGATGAGCTGATTGAAAAGGACGAAGCCTACCTCTATGTTGATAAGGAACTGCGACGCTGCAAGAAATCCAGCCTTGAAAAACTGAGAGGAAAAGGGCGAGATGAAGTCTTTTTCACCTTCCCTGAGTTAAAACAGACGGGATGCACCACCTCTTTGGTCCTCAAAACGCCGAAAACCGAAAGCAGCGTGAGAACGATTTATCTTCCCGCCACCGTCGCAGAGTCCATGAAAGCCATGTATGACTACCAGTTAGGGCTGAAAGGTGATCTTTGTGGTGAATACACGGACTACAATTTGGTTATCGCTCAGGACAACGGACGACCCTTTGAGGAGCGTCTGATCGCCTTGAAGCTCAAAGACCTCATCAGTGCCAACAATCTTCGTCCTGTGGTATTCCATAGCCTGAGACACAGCAGCACCGGTTTGAAGCTGAAAATCAGTGGCGGCGACATTAAGGCCGTTCAGGGTGACACGGGTCACGCAGTAGCCGATATGGTGACCAACGTATATAGCCACATCGTTGATGAAGATCGTAAGACGCTGGCAAAGAAAGTTGACGAGTAGTTCTTTTCTCAGCCTCAGCCCCAGAAAGAAGAAAAAGCACCTGCACAGCCTCCTATGGACGAATCCATGGTTCAGCTCATGCAGCTGCTTCAATCCGCTCCCAATCTTGCGGGACCGCTTCTTCAAATGTCTAAGATTCTCGGTGGTCAGGCTTCTTAATCCTTATCATCCGAAGCATTGTTTCCATCTGTTTCCACGAACCAGTTTCTACCAATCCAAAAGGCTCCAGAAGTAACAAAAAAGTTCTGAAATCCTAAGACTTCAGAACTTTAATGGAGCTGCTAAGCGGATTCGGACCGCTGACCTCATCCTTACCAAGATGACCGGAGACGTTTTATCGGGTATTTGCCAGTATTATTTGATGTTTTCCTGTTTAAAAGTGATAAAATCAGAACCTTGTCCGTTCCCATTTTACCCCTGTTCGTCCCCTTTGTTCCCAACTCGTTCCCACGATTCGTCCCAAAATGTTCCCAAATACTATTTTTAATCTGCGTTTGAACTTTTCTTCAAATGCGGTTTTTTGTTGCTTTTTGGAGTTTTTTCAGAGGACTGAATATTTCTCTCAAAGGGGATATTTCTGCATCTGTCCGCCGGAGAACCCGCAGTCCCAGTCCTCCCTTATGAAGTCAATCACTCGGTCAAATTTCTCGTCATAGAACAGCATGAAATCCGTGTCACCAAACAGGAAGGACATAACTGTATTCCCTTTCAGCTCATCCGCCAGTCTGGGGAAACAGGTCACGGCAACCACCGTCCGCTCGATCATCTCCCGTTTCTTCTCCTCCGGTTCTTCATCGACAGCATAGCAGTCCTCGTAATACTGCGAAAGCTCCTCCCGAAGCTCCTGCCTGTCAAACCACGTTCCACCTAACTCCCATATCAGACCGTCCTCTACGTCTGCATCGACATTGCGAATCATCTCATACAGCAGGAACTCTCCAAATTCGTCAAAGGTATACTCATATTCTGCGTCCTTGAGAGCCTTGAGCATGATTCCCAGCTTGATGGTCAAGCCCTGCACCAGCTCTGGATGCTCCAAGGAGATTTGATAGAGCGTATCGGAACACTCAATAAACATCTCCACGTTATCAGGATTTGGCACATTGACCGCATCACTGGTGTTGAACAGGTGATGAAAGCCTCGAATCAGCTCATTGCTGACCAGCTTTTGGATGATGGGGCTGTCCATTTCAGGTAAACAGTACATATCAACTTTTCTCCTTCGTTTTTGTACTATTATAATCTATTCCCACGTTCAAAGCAACAGAAAAGAACACAAAACCTCTCGAAGCAGATAGGTTTACCCTTCTGCCTCAAGAGGTCTGATATAAAAAGGAAATGGAAAGAGATATATTTTTACTGATTTGCGTGAGCCTTCAAGAACTCCAGCGTCAGAGCGGAAGCATCCTTCTGGGTCTTTCCGGTAAAGCCGTGGTCGGCACCGTTCATCACGGTCAGCTCGGCGTTTTCATACACCTCGACAGCCCGCTCGGAGTAGGACAGGGGCACCAGACCATCCTTATCGCCGTGGAGGATCTGCACATCTCCCTTGTAGCCGCCAATCACCTCGTAAATATCAAAGGAAATGGCATCACGGGTGTAAATGGCACCAAGGGTGTTGTTCATGATGTTCTCGGTCTCAGGGATGTTGTCGGGGTCGGGGGTTCGGGCATGGGCATCATCCTGCAAAGCATAGGCGGGATAGTAGAGCACCAGTGCCGTCACATCATCGGGACGGCTTGCGGCAACGTAGGAGGAGACAAATCCGCCCTGAGACTGACCCAGCAGGAACAGCTGAGACTTGTCCACATAATCCAGTGCCAGAATGTCATCCATAACGCCGTTCAAATCCTCAGCCTCGGTGAGGACGCTCATTTCTGTCATTTCGCCCTCGGACTGAGAGCCACGGCCGCCGCCGCAGTAGTCAAAGGCGTAGCAGGCATAGCCCTCCTTGACGAAATCCTTGGCGTAGAGCTTGTTATCCACGTTGGTTCCGCCGAAGCCGTGGGACAGAATCACGGTGGGATAGGTCTCCTTCTCCTCAGCGGGGAGGTACATCATACCGTAAATCTTCTTGCCGCTCTTGCTGGTGGTCCACAGCTCCTCAATGCGAGGCTCAGCGGTCTCCTCGGTGTTGGAGGAGGCGGCAGAGGAAGCAGGAGGGTCATTTTTAGCCGGTGCATCGGTCTTTGCAGGCGTATTTCCGCCGCAGGAGGCAAGAGCCAGCACCATTGCCAGTGCCAAAATCAGACTAAACAGCTTTTTCATGTCTGTTTTCTCCTTATGATGATTATTTTCTTCTCTGAAAGGAGCCTGCCCACCGATAGGCAGATCAATGGGCAGGCCGGAGGAAATGAAGAAGATGGATATAGCAGCATCTTCAGATGGGACAGAAAAGAGAAGGAGAAGAAGAAAGAAACTCTTTCTGCCCGTTTATTCACGCTTCGGCAAGCGAAGGGAATTTGCTATGTATGGATCACTTCTTCTTGCGAGCCTTCACCAGCATCAGGACGGAGAGGGCGGTCAGCAGACCAAACACCACATCCAGAGCAATGATGAGCATCTGCCACCAGGTCATGACCTCCACCACCTTGAGGTTGGGGGACACGCCGTTCATAGCGTTAGAGTTGACCACGGTGTAAAGAATGTGTTTGGTTGCCTCACGCATAGCGGAGCAAACAGCGGGGTCGTTGGAGTAACCCTTGAGCTTTTCCGTCCACTTGGAAGCATCGTTGCAGTCCCAGCCGTCGCCGCCAGCCATAACGCCCTGAACAACGTCCATATAGCTGTTGGAGTTGGAGTAGTCGGTGAGATGGAAGCCACGGAAGCCCCACTCGTCACGGGCGATATTGGTCAGCATACCACGGTCACCGCCTGCCCAAGTGTAGCCCAGACGGTTGAAGGAGGTCATGGTTGCGTAAGCACCGGCATCGACAATGGGATACTCAAATGCCTGAAGATAAATCTCACGGGCGGCCTGCTCGTTGGTCCAGACACAGATGCCGTCACGAGCAGTCTCCTGATCGTTCATGGCAAAGTGCTTGAGGTAGACATACACGCCCTTGGACTGGATACCTGCGGTCTCGGCGGCACAGGTCTTGCCGGAGATGAAGGGGTCCTCGGAGTAGTACTCGAAGTTACGACCGGAATAGGGGGTGCGGTGGATGTTTGCACCGGGGCCATAGATGCCGGAATACGCCTTGCCGTTTGCCAGCAGACAGTCGTTGCCCATGGAGCGGCCCACAGCCTCGGCAATCTCGGTGTCAAAGGTAGCAGCCAGCAGGTCCTCGGAGGTGTAGGAGGTGGAGGAGCCGCCGCCGGTGAGGGTTGCGGTGATGCCCTGAGGGCCGTTCTCGTCCTTGGTGCCGGGCTTATTGACGGAGGGCACGGGGACGGTGGAGTGATACGCCTGACCGATGAGCTTTGCCATCTCGTTAAAGGTCACCTGATCCAGCAGGTCATCCCAAGTGTAGGTGTTGCCATCCTCAGAGGTGACAGTACCATCCAGAGGAACGCCCACAAAGAGTGCCAGATTCAGACCCTTATCCTTGCCCATGGTGGGCATTTCGGAAGAACCTTCGTAAGAAACGGTATTTTTCAGACCGTTTGCAATGACATCGTTTGCCTCGATCTGGACAGCTGCCTTGTAGCTCTTGGCGGTCAGCTCTGCCTTGGGCATGGTGCCCTCCCAATCCTTACGGGTCAGATAGACCACATCGTTGGAGGTGTCGTCGTCCACCTTGTTGAGGTCGGCGTGAGCGAGCTGATTTTCAACGGCGTTACCCGTTACGGCGGAAACGGCATAGGTGGTAGTATCCTGAGCGTCCACCACATACTGAACCGCCAGCTCAGCCTTGCCCTCGCCCACCAGCTTGTCGGCGTTGACCTTACCGTCATTCATGGCAGCCTTCTGAGCCAGAATGTTGTTCAGAGCATCATGAGCACCATTGCCCGCTGCGAAATAGTAGTTGCCAGCGTCCACAATATAAGTGCCGGTACCCTCGGAGTCGTAGGCACGCAGCTCGGACTTGTTCACATCCACGGAGTAGGAGGCGGTCTCACCAGCGGCAATCATCTGCTTCTGGTAGCCCACCAGCTCCACGGCGGATTTCTCCACACGGTTCTGCTTATCATACTCGGTGTAGGGGGACTGCATATAAATCTGAACGACCTCGGCACCGTCCACATCGCTGGTGTTGGTCACGTCAACGGTAAAGGTGAGGGTATCGCCGTTGTCGGTCATGGTGACGGGGCTGTACTCGAAGGTGGAGTAGGACAGACCGTGACCGAAGGAGAAGGCAACGGTAGAACCATAATCAAAATCGCCTGCGTTGCCCTGACCCAGAACCACGTCCTCATAACGGGTCTCGTAATAGCGATAGCCGACGTAGATGCCCTCCTGATAGACCTCATAATACTCGTTGCAGGTGTCCTTGAAGGCAAGACCGGCCTGAGCAGCGTTGGTATAGGAGGTAGCGTGAGCATTCTGGAGAGCGGGAGAGGTCAGGTTGTCATAGCAGTAGGTGTCCACCAGCTTGCCGGAGGGGTTCACACTGCCCTTGAGCAGGTCACCGATTGCTTCAATACCCGTCTGACCTGCTTCACCGATCCACATACAGGCATCCACGCCGTAATCGGCACCGCACAGCTCAGGAGCGAGGAAATCCACCTCCATGGCGTTGGCGGTGTTCAGCAGAACGACGATCTTTTGCAGCTTACCGTCCTTTTTCAGCTCCGCCAGCTTGCCCAGCAGATCACGCTCCTCGGTGGTCAGGGAGAGGAAGTTGCCGTCACCGTCTCCTGCATCATACCAAGGCAGGTCACGACCCTCGCCGCAGACACGACCAAAGACCACAACGGCAGCATCGCCGTACTTTGCCACGCTGTCCCACTCGGCAGCGGAATAGGCACTCTGAGGAACCTCATTGGTCTTGAACTCGTTGTTGTTGGCAACAAAGTTATTGAGTGAACCCGAAGCCGCCTGACGGGAATACTCAGAGCCTTTGCCGGTGGCGTAGAAGTCCCACATGGTGGGGTTGACCTCAAAGCCGTCCTTTTCCAGAGCGTCCTTGAGGGGAGTTGCTGCGGAGGTGTCCATTCCGCCGGAGCCGGTGCCGCCGTAGATGAAATCATAAGCGGTCTTGCCCATGAGAGAGACCTTTGCACCCTCAGCCAGAGGGAGTGCGCCGTTATTTGCCAGCAAAACGGCACCATTTGCCACAACGCTCTCACAGACTGCTTCCGCAGCGGCTGCCTGCTCTGCACTGGTGGCATAGTCGGGTTTGAAGTAGATTTCGCCGGGGTCACCAATCTCCTTGGTGGAGGATGTACCCAAAACCATATTGATGATGGATGCAAAGTTGTTGGCAATAGGACCTAAAACCATCATCACGGCGAACAAAATTGCAAAAACGAAGGTGAGAACCTTCCAGATGCCGCCGGGCTTCTTTGCCTTGGCGACTTTTTTCGTTTTCTTCATGTCAGCCTCCTTTTCTGATTAAGGAAAGTGGCTGCGACGGATGATACTGCCACAGCCACAACGGAAGAGTTTAGAATATGAAAAGTGATTGGATTCACCACACAAGGCTTTCGTTAGAGGCAGTCCTTTTCTCACTGCACTGCCTCCACTTCACTCTACACTCTTCACTCTTCACACTATCATTACTTGTTCTCACCCAGATTGATCTGAGGAGCGTTGACGATACGATAAGCCAGAGTGGTGTCCTCCAGATCGGTGGTGGGATCCTCCACGGTGACGGTGATCTCCTGAGCCAGATCAGCCAGGAACTCCTTAGCACCCTTGGTGCCGTTCTCAGCGTCATAGATGGTGGTCATGTAGTCGGTCCAGTTGGCGGAGTCCAGACAAGCGGTGCCCAGAACCACGGGGCACTCACGACCCCAGCCCTTGTCATGCTGCTCGAAGTAGATACGGGTAGCGGGAGCCAGAGTTACGTCCTGATGAGCAGCCTCACCGTCAGCAGCAGCGGCAGCGGTGTAGGTGCCGTAGAAGATGATGGTACGCTGACCCTTGGACTCCATGTCCTCAGCGCCGAACATATCGGTACGGTATTCCAGCTGATAGGACTTGTCAGCGTTCAGCTTCAGGGAGTAGGTGTTGTTGGTGTACCAGCCGATAGCACTGATGAAATAGGGAGCGTTGCAGGTGTAGGTGTTCACCATGTCAGCCTTTGCACCGCCGCCGCAAGCGGTCAGGGAGAGCATCAGCATCATGGCTGCCAGCAGAGTGGCAAAAATCTTCTTCATGCTTTTCATTGTTTGTTTTCCTCCTATGGAAACAGTGTTTTAGACGAAATTCTATCGTTCCGTCTCTTTTAACAAGGAGTTTACAAAAAAACGCTGTCTCAAACAAGTGAAACAGCGTAAGAGGACATTTTTACATCGTAATTATCAGCGGAACAGCACGAGGTCAAGAAGAAACAGAGTGCCATCCTGCTTGGCAGACATCATTCCATCGTATTTTTCCGTGATTCGCTCCATACTTTGCATCCCGAAGCCATGATAGCGGCTGTCCCTTTGGCTTTGTGGGATGCCATTATCATCAAAGACAACCGCTTCGGCACAGGGATTCTCCACATGGATCACCACCATATCTCCCGTTTCCGTGGCAGTGACATGAATAAAGCGTTCCGCCGAATCGGGCAGCTTGACCACCGCTTCCATGGCATTGGTAAGGGCGTTACCAAAGAGAGAGTATAAATCCAGCTCCTCCACAAAGGAAAAGTCGATTCCGCCGAGAAAACAGGTGACTTTAATATCCTGCTGGTGACAGAGCATCTGTTTTTCTGTCAAAAGCACGTCCAAAACCTTGTTGCCCGTGTGAACGTAGCTATCAAAGGCGGAAACCGAGTTCGCAACCCGCTCCACCTCCTGAGGAGAAATCTGTCCCGATATAGCGGAGAGCATTTTTTTCAGGTCATGGTATTTTTCATTGACCAATTGGGTCATTTCCTTGCTGGTGTGGTACTGGTTATGCTGCTGATGCACCAGCTCCCGCATAGCGTCCACATCCAAAGTGAGCTTTGCTCGCTCCATAGTGCCAAATTGGAGAAGCAAAATCATGAGACAGCAAATAATAGCGTAAACATTCTCGGAAATAATGGAAAGCTGGTTTCTCATGGGATTATCTTGGGTGATTCTTGCCATAACGGTGCAGAGCATCAGAACGCAAAAGGAAAAGCCCGCCTTGACCTTATCATCAAAGCTGTCCACCCCTTTGGAGATGTAGGGTCGGAACAGCACCGTCATCAGCAGATAACAGCTGCCATAGAGCAAAATATCCAGCACCAGCATCCAAATCCCCGTATTTGCCCACCGTGTCACCCTTTCGCTCAGTCCGATGAGGCTTTTCACGCTGCCTGCGATCTGCTGAGCGGCATAACCACTGGAAGCGGCAAACAGAGCCGTCCAGCCGGAGACCTGATAGATCACCCATGTGCTGACCACCACCGTCAGATACAGCAAAATGATGGACGTACAGCGGGAGAGGGAATAGAGAAAGCCCTCCTGCCCGGGAAAATAAAGGTAGAGTGAATTCCAATAATTCAGCGTCATGCCCACAAGAACGGTCAGCAGAAGGCGAAGCCAGCGGTCGGAGCGTCGGGGCAGGCGAAAGGCAAAGCACTGCACGCCCAGTATCGCCTGAAAAAACAACAGGCTGGCTCGGTTCATCACATACCAGTGAGGAAGGGTCTGCATCAGCGACTCCCTCCCTTATACTGTGCCACCGCTCGAAGAAATTCCTTTCGCCGAGTGCGGCTGATGGTCAAATCGGTGCCGCCAACGGTGACGGTATCCCCACGGACGCTCTGGATATATTTCAGATTCACCAGATAGCAGGAGCTACAGCGGACAAAATCCTCTCCCTCCAGCTGTTTTTCCACGGCGGCGAGGGTGCCCCACTGACGATATCTCTCGTCACCAACATGATAATAGAGGTCGTGGTTGACCACTTCAATATAGGTGACATCGGAGGAAGAAAGACGCACTACACCCTGCTTGGTTCGGATGCAAAGAGCGATCCCGTTTCTGCCATGCTCCACCATGCGAAACACTCTGTCCAGCTTGGAGCTGAGTGCGGCATAAGTCACCGGCTTGAGGACGTAATCCACCGCCCGAACAGAGTACCCCTCAATGGCGTACTGTGCCAGATTGGTAATGAACATCATGGTCACATTCTCGTCAATCTCACGGATACGCCGTGCCGCCTCCATGCCCAGCATATCGGGCAGTTGAATATCCAGCAGCAGCAAATCCGCATCGCATTGATAGTCCTGTAACAAATCCAGTGTCCGCTGATAACTTCGCAGCTCAAAATGAACTGCTTCATGCTCTCCCTCGTAACGGCGAAGATAGTCCAGCAAAAGCTCTGCCTGCTTCTGCTCATCCTCAAGAAGAATGATTTTATACATCTCTATCCCCTTCTTCCCATTTTCTCTTTACAGGAATTATATCTTATTTTTAGATGTATGGCAATCATTCTTTTGATTTTATGTATCAATAGAGAGTATTACCGATACCTTTTAACCTTGTATACTATTATTTTAACTTCTCCCTCAGTTCCTCCACACTTATCTCCCCATTCCTCGCTCTGTCTCTCTGCTCAATCGCCATCTTCTTCCATGCCTCAAACTGCTCCCGATTTCTCCTTCCTGCCTCGGTGTTGCGGTTTGGGGCATTTCTCAGCCTGCGGGAGTAGCTGTCTCGTGCCGTCTCGTGAATCCGGTCGATCTCCTCCCAATCGGGATTTTCCATCTTCCTGCGGTTAGCGTATTCACGGCAAGTTTCCTCGCTGTTCTCATACTTTCTCATGCAGTAAATCGCTTTCAGACCGTCAATAACGAAATATTTTCCACAATTTCGACATTTAATCAGTTTTCTCCGTCTGTGACGGCATAGCCACTCAAATTCATCCAGCACCAGAAGCAGAGGACTGAACAAATACGGGGACAGCTCCCGATTCCAAGGCATCGCCGCCTCCCTGTAAACCGCCGTTCTCGCTTTCTCCAAGGCTTGATATTCTGGCATTTCTGTCAGTGTATTGAGCCTTTCTTTCGTTATATCCACGTTCTGGACTTCATCAGCATCCAGAAGGTAGGCAATCAGCGTGGTGAGATGCTCCTGATAGGTGGGCAGCACCTCCATCCAGTCTATGAGCCGTTCCACGGTCTCCTGCGTGACCTCGCAGAGAGAAGCATCATCCACGTTTGCCGTGGTGTCACACTCCCAGACCATGGTCTCCAACGCCTCAGATTCTTCCCCCTCTGTCCACCGTCTGATTTGCAGAATTTCCATCTGATTCAGCGGTTCAGCACCACTTTGATACTTGTCCATCCACTTTTTATCCACAGAAAACTGTGCATCCTTCGGAAAGTCAGGATATGCGTCCACAAACCACAGAATCCTGTCTGCTACCATTTCCTTCTCCGCCGACGGACGGATGTCGTGGATGTACTTTTTTACTCTCTTTTCATCGAAGCAATTTCCCGCTATCTCCCGAAGAATCTTCGCCAGATTGAAGCTCTCCTCGGAGCCGCAATAGGCCGTCAGGTAGGGACGCTCGATCTCAAACCGAAGCCACTCCTGAAAATTCTCAGCGTATACGGGATTGATACCACGCAGAAATTCCACCGCCTGCCTGCACCATCCGGCAAAACGATAGTAGGGAGCGGTCTCAGGCATCATCAGTCTGCTGTGGACGATTTTCTTCTCCTGCGGTTGAATCTTCTGTATCTCCTTCAGCTCATCAAGAAATACGCCCCAGTCGATATACAGAAAATCCAGAGCGGACAGCCCCGCTTCTGCGGATACCGTTATGGTCTTATTTTCGATTTGGGCGGTATAAGTTGTTTCTGTTGTCCCGATGTGAATATCCCATTTTTTCATTTAGCACCTCTATTTTATCTAAAAAGTTATGACCCGACAGTGAATTGCCTATAACCCGACAACTATCAAGGGTCAAACGGTTGAAACCAAAAGAGCTTTATGTTACCATCTCATCACAATCGATTGTGAAACAAAACTAACGGAGGTTAAGCAATGAGCAAACATGCTCCCCACAACGAGGGTGCATCCGATGTGCCGAGCTGGTACATCAAGGACAAGATTAACGAAGCAAGATTCTGCGAAGCCTTTCTTCGCCAGTACCCTCTTATTTGTATTCAAGATTCATTTTACACCGTCGAAGGACGAATGACTGACGAAAATTGGCTGAAACAGGAAATTTATCGTCAGATCAAGGATTACACCACCACCAACGTCACGAAAAAGGTCAACAGCATCATTGATCTGCTCCGTGTGGAGGCATATTCCGATCCGCTGCCCCTGTATCTGGACAGAATCAACATGGCGAACGGGACACTGTATCTGGACGGACGGTTTGAGCCGATGAAATATTACTGCACCAACCGTCTGCCCATCAACTACAATCCCAACGCCCTGCCCCCTGTTCACTGGGTACAGTTTCTCAACCAGCTCCTCTATCCAGAGGACATCCCCACGCTTCAAGAATTTATGGGCTACTGCCTGATTCCCTCCACCAAGGGTCAGAAGATGCTGTTTCTCACCGGCAAGGGCGGCGAGGGAAAGTCCAGAATCGGTCTGGTCATGAAAGCTCTCCTCGGCTCCAACATGAACGTAGGCAGCATCTCCAAGGTGGAGACAAGCCCCTTCGCCCGTGCCGATCTCCAATTTCAGCTTGCCATAGTGGACGATGATATGAAGCTGGAGGCTCTGCCCCAGACCAACAACATCAAGTCCATCGTCACAGCGGAGCTTCCTATGGACTTAGAGAAGAAGGGCAAACAGAGCTATCAAGGGCTTCTCTACGCACGTTTTATGGCGTTTGGCAACGGCACCATGCACGCACTGTATGACAAAAGTGACGGCTTCTACCGCCGCCAGCTTATCGTCTCCGTGCGTGAAAAGGACAAAAACCGTGTGGACGACCCGTATCTGGCGGAGAAAATGTGTGCCGAAATCGAAGGCATCTTTCTTTGGTGTCTGGAAGGTCTGCTGCGGCTGCTCTCCAACAGCTACAAGTTCACCGTCAGTGAGCGTACCGCCGAAAATCTGACCTTCAACATTCGTGACAGCAACAACATTGTGGAATTTCTGGAATCCACCGGCTACATCGAGTTTCATGCGGACAGCGAGATCACTTCACGAGCATTATATGCCATTTACGTCCGGTTTTGTGATGACAATATGCTCACACCGCTGGCTTCACGCACCTTTAGCAACTTTCTCATTCAGCACGAGAAGGAGTATGGTCTTGAATACACCAACACCATCTACAACTACGAGGGGAAACGTGTCCGTGGCTTCATGGGAATTTGTGCAGCAACCTGATTTTTATGTGTAACGTCCGTCGCAACGTCGCAGAAGTCCTCTGACGGTACGCCTGTACGCTTGCTACGGATAAAATCGCGGTCTGCTCCATTTTCAAATTCCCCTCTCAGCGTGGTTACGGAATCTACTTCGCAGCTTCCTATGTGGGGACTCGTGGAAGGAAGTGAGAACATTTTCCTCCAAATGGCGAGTCAAATTTTCTCCCTCCTCCCGTCGTCCCCACACTCTATGCCAGCCGCCCCCTGTGTGGCGTGGTTGACCGTCGCCCCTTCGGTAGCGTCTGTCATAGAGAGAGGCAAGCTCCGCCAAATGATAGCCATTTGACCCGCTTGTGAGTGGCTTTGCCCCTTCAAACCCCAGTCTGCGACGCATCAGCGAAGCGGTAATTCCATCATCCAATCCGATTCTGAAATTCACACTTTCGCTGGTTAGCTCCGCAAGCGTCGCAGGATTAGGGCTTCGCCCCGAACCCCACCACAGGCAGCTTTTTGAAAAAAGCTCCTCTGGACTCCCGCAAAAACTTTCGTGTTCCACTAACCGGAACGATAGGAGAAAATTTATGTCCCGTACAAACACCAAGCAAATGGTCATCCGAATGTCAGATGACCAACATGAACGTATCAAAAAGAAAGTTGCCGCCTCTGGGCTGAAACAGCAGGACTACCTCCTGCGGGCAATTCTCAACAAACCCATCGTCAACACGGACGGGCTGAGAGAATTTTCCGCACAGCTCAAAAGCATCGGCAACAACCTCAACCAGCTCACCCGCCTCGCCAACATGGGCTTTCCCATCGACCAGCGTGAACTGGCTGCTATCCGAGAGGAGCTGAACAATCTTTGGCTGTCATTAAAGCAGTTCACTCCAAGGCAAAGTTGAGCGTAGCCGTTGATTACATCACGAAGAAGGAAAAAACGGAGGCGCGTCTGATCTCCGGCATCCACTGTGACCCTATGTCAGCTACGTTGGAGATGGAGAACACCAAGAAAATTTGGCACAAGACCGGCGGCAGACAGTACGACCACTATATCCAAAGTTTTTCTCCCTACGAGAACATCACCCCCGAACAGGCTCATGAAATTGCTGTCCTCTGGGCATCTGGTCAATTTTTCGGCTATGAATGTCTTGTTTCCACCCATGTGGACAGAGATCATGTTCATTCTCACATCATTGTCAACTCCGTCAATTACCAGACGGGAAAGAAAATCCATACCTCTGCCCACTGGCTGCAAGAAGCAAAGGATTTTTCCGACAACCTGTGCCGTGAGGCTGGACTGACCATCTGCGAAAAGGGTAAGACCTTTGACGGACAGCAGCGAACCGACGCAACGACATGGAACAAGGACAAGCATCAGGTTTTGGAGAAGGCTGCTCGTGGAGAAGGTCACAGTTTCCTTTTGGAGATCGCCGTTGCAGTGTGTTCTGTCCTGAAATCTGCCCTGAATCGTGAGGACTTCATCGAAAAGTTGCTGGACTACGGCGTTGCAACCACATGGACGGACACGAAAAAGTATATTACCTTCTCCGACCTCGAAGGACATAAAGTCCGCAACAAAAAGTTATCAGATACCTTCCATTTTGACTTTTCTAAGGAGAGTTTACAACGTGAATTTACAAAACATCGTCGAGAACAGACTGAGCGAGAATCCCAAGCCGCCTATCCAAAGGCTCGAAGCGTCTCTGGACACACTCAAAAGTCAAGTGTCCGACCTGACCATGATGAACCGCCAACTGTACGAAGATATGAGGAAGTCCCAGAACAGCCTCGCTCACTTGAAGAACAATTACGACGAGCAAAACAGGTCATTACAGACGAATATCTCTCTTTTGATGACCTCTTTCGAGACGGCAAACTCCGAGCTGACGGGCACAACGCAGCTCGCACTCAAAACCATACGAAAAAACACCGTGGGATGGAGCTTTAAGCTCTGGCTGCTCCTGAACAGTCTTTTCAACATCGGAACTATCATTTTCGTTCTGTATTTCATCAAAAATCTTTAATTTCTAAACTTAGGAGGAAATTTCCATGTATTCTAACCGTTTTAACCCTAACGATCTTCCCCTCGTTCTCTCTGTCCCCGAACTGGCAAAGGTTCTGGGCATCGGACGCAACGCCGCTTACTCTCTCGTCAACAGCGGCGAGATCAGGAGCATCCGCATCGGCAAGAACATTCGTATCCCCCAGTCCGCTCTCATGGACTTCCTGAACAATTATAGTTAATCGTGTTGATTTTTTCCTCATCCGGTGCTATACTTTCCTCACTGGCAAATACCCGCAGTCAGAAAAGGAGGCATCGGCACTGGATGAGGAATCCATAAACTGTGAGGTATGATCAAATGAAAGTTGTAAAACATGGCAACAAGTTCCGAATTGACTATCGTTGCCCCAATTATCCCAAGTTAATTCATGAATCTTATGATTCTCAGGAAGAAGCTGACCTGCGTCTTGCTCAGATCAAGCTGGAAAAGAAGCGTGGCACCCTCCTCCCTCCCCCTGAGCTGGTTGACCCCGATGTGAACCACGATCTCATCAGCGAAACCATGACCGTTTCTCAGCTTATGGAGGAATATGTGAACCTCTACGGGCTGTCCCATTGGAGTGAATCCACTCTTTCCTGCAATCAGCATCGTATTAAGGACTATATTCTCCCCTACATCGGTGATTTACCCATTAAAATGCTCACCACTCGCCGTTTGGAGCTGTTTTATCAGAAGCTCCTGACCGAGCCTGCGGTCAAGACCAAAGGGCATGAGCACGAGGAAAAGACCATCACCCCCAGCGTCATTGAGAAGGTTCATTCCATCATCCGTGGTGCGATGAATCAGGCGATTCGTTGGGACTACTACAAGGGGAACAATCCTGCGATGAATGTGGAGCTTCCCAAGTACAAAAAGGCAAAGAGAAAGGCATGGAGCGATCAGGAGGCACACGAGGCAGTCGATCTGTGTGCTGACCCAATTCTCCGGCTGTGCCTGTTCCTTGCATTGGGCTGTTCCATGCGTGTGGGTGAGATTTTGGCTCTGACGTGGGACTGTGTTCACATTGATGAGGAACTGGTGGAGAGAGATGAAGCCTTTCTCTATGTGGAAAAGGAGCTGCGTCGTTGTCAGAAATCCAGCCTTGAGCAGCTCCGCAGCAAGGGACGGGACGAAGTATTCCTGACCTTTCCCGAAATCAAGAAAACCGGCTGCACCACCTCTCTCGTCCTGAAAACCCCTAAGACGGAAAGCAGCGTCAGAACCATCTACCTCCCCTTTACCGTGGTGGAGATGCTGAGAGACACCAAGAGCCGTCAGGACGACATCAAAGCAGACCTGCAAGGCGAATATCAGGACTTCAATCTTGTGGTGGCACAGGACAACGGACGACCTTTTGAGGAGCACACCATCGCCAAGAAGATCAAGGCTCTGATTGAGGAATTTCACCTTACCCCTGTTGTGTTCCATTCCCTCCGTCACAGCAGCACCAGTATGAAGCTGAAAATCAGCGGCGGTGATGTAAAGACCGTCCAGAAGGACACGGGTCACAGTCAAAGCCGTATGGTAATGGATGTTTACAGCCACAGCTTTGATGAGGATCGCAAGCATCTTGCCCGTAAGATGGACGAACACTTCTTCTCCCCTCTCCAGCAGACGAAAAAAGAAGAAGCACCTGCCCAGCCCCCCATGAACGAATCCATGCTGAAACTGATGCAAATGCTTCAAGAATCTCCTGAAAAGGCTGCATCTCTGATGTTACTTTTAGGACTGAATTGACGCTCACACCGACACTCACACAGGGCTTTGTTCCCAAATGTTCCCACGGGAGTTCCCCCGATTTTCAAAAGGCTCCAGAAGTAACAAAAAAGTTCTGAAATCCTAAGACTTCAGAACTTTAATGGAGCTGCTAAGCGGATTCGGACCGCTGACCTCATCCTTACCAAGGATGCGCTCTACCGGCTGAGCTATAGCAGCAAATGGCGACCCGGAACGGGCTCGAACCGTCGACCTCCAGCGTGACAGGCTGGCGTTCTAACCAACTGAACTACCGGGCCATCGCCTAAATATATATGAGAAACAGCAAATGCTGATTCAACCATGGCAGGGGCAGAAGGAATCGAACCCTCGGCACGCGGTTTTGGAGACCGCTGCTCTACCTGCTGAGCTATACCCCTATAACAGGAGGAAGGTCTCTTTCCGTTTCCCTGATAAACTCTGGTGGGCCTTCAGGGGCTCGAACCCGGGACCATCCGGTTATGAGCCGGACGCTCTAACCAACTGAGCTAAAGGCCCATATTTTTTCATAAGAAGTACCGCCACGTCAAATGCCACATGGCGGTACTTTTGGCGCCTCAAGTAGGACTCGAACCTACGACACTGCGGTTAACAGCCGCATGCTCTACCGACTGAGCTATTAAGGCTTGTTAGCACTACCTATCTTTCCGACCCGTCTCCAGGCAAGTATTGTCGGCAGAAG
>JAKSQD010000021.1 GCA_024404315.1 Oscillospiraceae bacterium | reverse complement strand
GCGGGAGTGGCCTCCGGCATCAGCATTCTGGCTGTGATTCTCTGATTTTTTAAGGTAACACCGCACAATCGTCGAATGTGCGCCTTGCTTGTCCTTTCACTCCCAAATTTGCCGTAAAACCCTTGAAATACGTCAGTATTCCTGCGGCTTTCCCAACAAATTTGGAAGCAAAATTACTGCGCAATCCGCACATCCCTATTATGCGGTATTGCCTTAACCGTTCAGCAACGAAGAAATCATGCTGCTGAAGGAATGAAGAGTGTAGACAAACTGCTTTTTCAGTCGTTTGCCTACACTCTGTTCTTTTGGTTTAACGGCTCAAAACAAGCCGTTTTTGTGCTTTAGCGCTTATTCGTCGCCAAAGCTGATGCCCAGCATCTTGGCCTCAAGCAGGATATCGTTATCCAGAGGAACGGTCTTCAGCTTGCCAGCCACCTCAGAGAGGGGAGTGCTGGTGATTTTGTGATCCTTAATGGCGACCATCTGGCCGAATTCGCCCTTGCTGAACAGGATAGCGCCATAAGTGCCCAGACGGCTGGAGAGCACACGGTCATAAGCGTTGGGGTTGCCGCCGCGCTGCATGTGGCCGGGAACGGTAACACGGCATTCCAAACCGGTGGCAGCCTTAATCTGGTCGGCAATCTCGTAGGAGATGGAGGGATACAGCTTGTGCATCTCTTCCAGACGCTTCTTGTAGACCTTCTTCTTCATGCCAGCGTCTTCCTTGGTCATAGCGCCCTCGGCGACGGCAATGATGGTGAAGCCACGGCCACGCTTATTGCGCTTCTTGACCGCCTTGACCACGTTCTCGATGTCATAGGGGATTTCGGGAATCAGGATGATATCAGCGCCGCCCGCAATACCGGCGTTCAGGGTCAGCCAGCCGGCCTTGTGACCCATGATTTCCACGATGAAGCAGCGGTTATGGGAAGCGGCGGTGGTGTGGATGCAGTCGATGGCGTTGGTGGCCACGTCAATGGCGGACTGATAACCAAAGGTGGTGTCAGTGCCCCACAGGTCGTTGTCAATGGTCTTGGGCATACCAATGACGTTCAGACCCTCTTCACTGAGCAGGTTTGCGGTCTTCTGAGAGCCGTTGCCGCCCAGAACATAGAGGCAGTCCAGACGCAGACGGCGATAGGTGGTTTTCATGGCTTCCACCTTGTCCAGTCCGTTGGCATCAGGCTCCCGCATCAGCTTGAAGGGCTGACGGCTGGTGCCCAGGATGGTTCCGCCCTTGGTGAGAATACCGGCAAAGTCGAGGGGGGTCAGCTTGACATAATCCTCATACATCAGACCCTTGTAACCGTCGATGAAACCGATGATTTCCACTTCGTCCTGGTACATGTTGTACAGAGCCTTTGCGATGCCTCGCATGGTGGCGTTCAGAGCTTGGCAGTCGCCGCCAGAGGTCAGCATACCAATTCTTTTCATTTTTCTTGCACTCCTTTACAGATAGAACATGATTGCTTTTCTTCATGTTGTTTGTTATTTTAGCACAGCAAAGCGAAAAACACAATGCCCTAATTTGCAAAAATCTACAAGAATAAGTGTCAGCAGTTAAGCGGATAGGCTCTAAGGGTTCAGCGGAAGATTTCCACCAGGTCGCCGTAAACCTCGTTGCGGTGGAAGCGGGCGAAGTCGCATTTCCACTCCGGGTGTGCCTCCCCGAAGGTATCCAGAATGAGGGCGGGGTTCAGTCCAGGGTTCTGTGCAGCGATGCGGGCACGGAAGAGCAGCTTGTTTTCCTGCTCCTCGATGCTCCATTCTTTTATCATGGGGATGATGTCCAGTTCGGTGTAGCCTTTCTTGGACTTTTTGGACTTCTTGCGGATGACGCAGCTTTCCTGTGCCAAAAAGGTTTTGAATCCCTCTACAGCGCCTTCTGGAATGCCGTTGTCATATTCCATGGTAACGCTCCAGCCCAGGTCTACAATGCGCTTGAGGGGAGTCACCGCCTCATAGCAGCTAAGTACCTCAATACCTTCTGGCAGCACAGCGTTCATCCGTTCCGGTACGTCGGCCATGGAAGCGCCTTCGTTCAGGTTAAATTCCAAAATCTCGCAGTCGCTGGAATAGCCCACGCTCAGGGGCAGGGCGATGGAAACATAAATATGACGGTTAAAGCCCTCGGTCTGCCAGACATCAATCTCAGAGCGCAGAAAGGCTCGCTGAAAGGTGGCCATCAGATCCAAATGGGAAATGTAGCAGGCACGGCCAGACTTGCGAAACAGCAGCCGATTTTTTGATTTTGCCATAAAAACCTCCAATTTCGGTTGGGAGCGTTGTTTTTTTCGTCCTGACTTCCCGCAGCGGGAGCGGGGAGAGCAAGCGGAAGAAAGGATCAGCGAATCTGTCCGTTTCCGGTGATGACGTACTTATAGCTGCACAGCTCCATCAGTCCCATGGGGCCTCTTGCGTGGAGCTTCTGGGTGGAAATGCCCATCTCGCAGCCCAGGCCGAACTCGCCGCCGTCGGTGAAGCGGGTGGAAACGTTGACGTAAACAGCGGCGGAATCCACGCCGGTGGTAAATTTGGCGGCGGCGGTGTCGTCAGCGGTGACAATGGCCTCGCTGTGGCCGGTGGAGTGAGCGCCAATGTGAGCAATGGCTTCCTCCACGCTGTCCACTACTTTGACGGCCAGAATGTAGTCCAGAAACTCCGTGTCAAAGTCGTTTTCCCCGGCGGGAACGCCCGCGATGATGGCCTGTGCCCGCTCATCCAGACGCAGCTCGACGGGATTCACGGCACGGTCATCCACCAGACGCTGTTTCAGCATGGGCAGGAATCGCTCCGCCACGGCGGAATGAACCAAGCACACTTCCTCGGCGTTGCAGACGGAAGGACGGCTGGTTTTGGCGTTTTCGATGATGTTGAGAGCCATTTCCAGATCAGCGGCGGCATCCACATAGACGTGACAGATGCCGGTACCGGTTTGAATCACGGGAACCTTGGCGTTGGCCACGCAGGCGGAAATCAAACCCTTGCCGCCTCGGGGAATCAGCAGGTCAACCAGCCCCACAGCGGTCATCAGCTCGTTGGAGGAGGCTCGGGTGGTGTCCTCAATCAGAGAGACGGCGGTTTCCGGCAGTCCCACGCTGGTCAGGCCACGGCGCATGGCCTGGACAATGGCGGCGGCGCTGCGGTGTGCCTCCTTGCCGCCACGGAGCACGCAGACATTGCCGCTCTTGAGCGCCAGCGCTGCGGCATCGCTGGTGACGTTGGGGCGGCTTTCGTAGATGATGGCCACCACGCCCATGGGCACGGCGGTGCGGCGAATGGTCATACCGTTGGGGCGTACCACTTCGGTCAGCACATGACCCACGGGGTCGGGCAGCAGTGCCACGTCACGGATACCCTGTGCCATACCAGCAATGCGGGTGGGGGACAGCGCCAGACGATCCAGCATCACGTCTCCGATTTTGCCCTTGGCGGCTTCCAAATCCAACTGGTTGGCGGCCAGGATGTCGGCTTCAGACGCTTCCAGAGCGTCGGCCATGGCGTTCAGTGCCTGATTTTTGGTATCGGTAGAGGCGGCGGCCAGAGCGGATTTGGCACGCTGCGCCGCAGTCAGAATTTCAAATGTAGTCATAATAATCACCTTTTGTGTTGTGGTGTTCCCTCTGGCCGGAGGGTGTGACAGTTAAATCACATTCTTGCCGATGAATCTGGTGCCCACGGGCATTCCTTCCACGATTTCATAGAGGGATTCGGGGCGGGAGCCGTTGGCAATGACCATATCAAAGCCATTTTCCATGGCGGTTTTGGCGGCGTTGAGCTTGGTGGACATACCGCCGGTTCCCAATTCGCTGCCCTTGCCGCCCGCCAGAGCGTAAATCTCCGGGGTCAGCTGGGCCACAAAGGGAATCAAACGGGCGTTGTGATCCTTGTGAGGGTCGGCGGTGTAAAGTCCGTCGATGTCGCTCAGGAGCACCAGCAAATCAGCATCAGCGCATCGAGCTACGATGGCGGAGAGGGTGTCGTTATCACCCACGCCGATTTCCTCGGTGGCAACGGTGTCGTTTTCGTTGATGATGGGCAGAGCCTGCAATTCCAGCAGGCGGTAAAGCGTATTCTGGAAGTTGGTGCGGCGTTGCTCGTCCTCCAGGTCTGCTCCGGTCAGCAGAATTTGAGCAACTGTGTGATTGTATTCGGTGAAGAGCTTGTCGTAGGTGTACATCAGCTCGCATTGACCTACAGCGGCGGCGGCCTGCTTGGTGGGCACGTCCTTGGGACGGGCGGAGAGCATCAGCTTGCCCACGCCCATGCCAATGGCACCGGAGGAGACCAGAATCACCTCGTTTCCGGCATTTTTCAGGTCACTCAGTACCTTGCACAGCTTCTCCACCTGCCGGATGTTGAGCCGCCCCGTGGAATGGGCGAGGGTGGAGGTGCCGACTTTAACAACAATTCTCATGATATTGGTTTCTTCCTTTTGGGGATGCGGATAGGCTGTTAATTTTTGCCCAGGTCTTTGGTTTTCTCACAGGCGGCAATTACGGCGTTCATGGCGGTGGCACGGAATCCGCCCTCCTCCAGCTTACGAACGCCGGCGATGGTGGAGCCGCCGGGGGAACAAACGGCATCCTTCAAAGCGCCAGGATGCTGACCGCTCTCCAACACCAGCATGGCAGCGCCAATCAGGGTTTGAGCGGCGTATTCCTGCGCCTTGGCACGGGGCAGACCGCAGAGCACACCGCCGTCCGCCAGCGCCTCAATAAAGGGATAGACAAAAGCGGGGCCGCAGCCGGAAACGGCGCTTCCTGCGTCAATGAGATGCTCGGGGAGCTGGTCAAAGCGGCCAGCGGCGCTCATCACGTCCAGATAAGCGGCTAACTCCTCCTCGGTTACGCCGTCGGATGTGTAAAGAATCATACCTTGCCCGATAGCGGCCGGGGTGTTGGGCATGATGCGGATGACGGGATAAACTCCGCCCGCCATTTCCCGGATGCGGGCGATGGTCAGACCGGCGGCCATGCTCACCAGCACAAACCGGTCGGTGCGCTCCGCCAGGATGGGGGCAATGTCTGCCAGCATATCCGCCATCATTTGGGGTTTCACGCCCAGCCAGATATAGTCCGCCTGTTTTGCAATGACCGCATTGGTTACGGCCTCGCCGCCGATGTTTGCCGCCAGCTTTTCCGCCTTGGCGTGGGTTTTGTTGGCCAGCAGCAGCTCGCCGCCGCCCAGTTTTTTGGAAGCTGCGTTTGCCAGGGCGCCGCCCATGTTGCCGCAGCCGATAAATCCATAAATACTCATGTTCTGTACCTCCGAAAAAAGATGCGAAGACCGATGTGAGGTCCCCGCATCTTCGCTTTTGGTTGATTATAGCAGAGGGTTCCAGATAATTCAATCCCTTTTCTTTTGGAATCTGCCTGCTGTTGTTTGGAAAAGGCCAAATGGTTTATGCTTCCACGGTGACGGTATAGCTCAGGCTCTCGGTCTGGCCGGGGTTCAGGATGCGGATGCCCTGCTTGTCCTTGAGGTCGGTGCCCACAAAGGTGCATTCGGGCAGGGTGGTCCAAGGCTCGATGCAGATATAATTGGTGTCAAAGTCCGCAGGCTTGGTCCAGATGCCCAGATAGTCGAACTCGGGGAAGTCCACGGTCAAACGGATGTTGTTCTTGCAGTTGCAGAGTGTGACCTGATGCACAGGAAGCTGTTCCAGCACCACGGTGTCCAGCCCAAAGACCTTGGGCGGCAGAGGCAGCTTGCCGTCCGTGAGCGGATAGGCCAGCTTTTCCGGGGTCAGGAAGCAGTTTTCGTCCATGCCGAAGGGAGAAATGGTGTCCTGACCGGGGAACTCAATGGCGTAGTCAGACATCTGCTCACCCGGCAAGACGGGGGTCAGATAGCCGTCATGACCGCCGATCTCATAGGGCATTACCGCTTCGGAACAGTTGGTGACGGTGTGAGTCTTTTTCAGGGCGTTGCCCTCTAAAACGTAGGTGATGGTCAGCCGGAAGGAGAAGGGATAGACTGCCAGCGTCTTTTCGTTTTCGGTGAGGGTCATGGTGACGGAGGTATCCGTTTGAGCGTCCACGGTGAACTCGCTGTCACGGGCAAAGCCATGCTGAGAGATTTTGACCACTTCGCCGTCCAAGGTGTACTCCTGGTTCTTCAGGCGGCCAATGATGGGGAAGAGCAGGGGAGCGTGGCGACCCCAGACGGCCTTGTCAGCGGTCCACATCAGCTGAACGCCGTCGGTGGTGGTCATGGCCTGAATCTCTGCGCCCAAGGTGCTGATAACCACGGTGAGCTGGTCGTTTTTCAGAGTGATGTTCATAAATGACAGTTCCTTTCCGTTTTGGATTCATTACAGACAGAATAACATAGTTTTCCAGAAAAGGAAAGCAAAAAATAAGACCAAGCCTCACGTTTACAATATTTTCCCCTTGCGATTTTTTCGCTTTCTGGTTATAATTTGTGATATTAACTGTGGTATTGTCCTGATTCGGAGGTCTATGATGTCAAAGAGTCCAATTTCCAGGCTGCTGGCCCTTTTGCTGGCAGCAGCGATGACAATGAGCCTGCTTCCCGCTTCTGTTTTGGCCGAGGAATGGGAGGAACCCTCTCTCCCGGTTCAGACAGAGGAGATGGAAGAGGAACCGGTGGAGGAATCCACCCAGGAAGTGATGTTTCAGGAAGTGATGCTGGAAGAAGCCCTTCCTGATGAGGAGCCTGTTTTGGAGGAGCCTGTGCAAGAGCCCATCGAGGAACCCAGCACAGAGGAACCGAACGCAGAGGAACCCAGCACAGAAGAATCCGTAAACGAGGAACCTGTGGTAGACCCAACCGAAGACACGTTCGAGCAAGAATCCCTCCAGGAGGAGGTGCTTCCCGCAGAGAAAGATACTTCCATCGAGGTACAGCAGGCTGAACAAACAGCCGAGCCGGAAGAAAAACCCAAGCGGGAAACCCGGTGGATGACCGCAAAAAACGCCTCTGATGTGGCCGGATTCCTGCGGAAAAATTGGTCTGGCAGACATTTTCGTAAAGCGGTTGTGGATCCCCGAAGGAACCGTGTCACCGTGGACGGCCAGACCGCCAGCGTTTCCGAGGCGTTTGGCGCAGAGGCGGAGGAAGCGGATATTTTGGAAAGCTCGGAAGCCGCCGAGGAGTATTTCTCCGAAAGCGTCTTTGAGGCCGAGACCAATCAAAGCGGAACGCTGACCGTCACTTCCCCTTATCAGTCCTGCCGTATCATCCTCAGCGCAACCCAACTTTCCGAGGGCTATGGGGCGGAAACCGTGGTGAAAAACGACCCCGTTGGCGAGTATATTCTGCAATTCTCCAACGAGGAGGACACCCGTGCCGCTTACGAGGAGATGAAACAAACCTACGGCGAGCAATGTTTTGTGGATGAAATCCTGTGGGCGGACGATTTGCTCTGCGCCGTGGAGCACGACGGCGTAACCTATCCCAATACCTCCAGCGCCGGAACCACCTATTCTTGGGGCAGCGCCTGCACGGGAACCATGGGACGGAAGCAAAGCGGCCAGTATGCCAAAAAATCCGCTACTGTGGCCATCCTTGACACAGGCATTGACCCCAACAACTGGTTTTTCTCTGGCCGTACCATCTCTTCCAAGAGCAAGGATATGGTCACGGGCAAAACCGGAAAAGCCAACCTGAAAGATTATGCGGGCAACACCAGCAGCACCGGCCACGGAACCCATGTGGCGGGCATCCTTGCCGATTGCACCCCCAGCTCGGTTGAGCTGCTGGTTTTGCGGATTTTCGACAACGAAGGAAAATCCAGCTGGTCGCTGGTCAGCAGCGCCATTGATTACGCCGTGGAGAAGAAGGCGGACATCATCAACATGAGCTTTGGTGACGCTATGGGAACCTCTCGGTTTGATATGCCCTTGGAGAAGCACCTCTCCGCCGCTCGGGAAGCGGGAATCCCCGTCGTCTGCGCCGCTGGTAATGACGCTGAAAACGTCGCCAACAATTATCCCGCTTCCAGCCCCTTGACCATCGCCGTTTCCTCCATTGAGCCAGACCATCGCTTTTCCAGCGCTTTTTCCAACTATGGAAAAGCGGTTGATTTCTGTGCCCCCGGCGGTGAGATTACCAGCGCTCTGCGGGGCGCTTCTTCGGGAGAGACCACGGAGAAGAGTGGAACCTCCATGGCAGCGCCCCACGTCACCGCTGCTATGACCTACCTCATCATGGACAACCCTTCCGCAGATGTGCAGTCGCTTTATAGCCTGCTGGCGGAGCACTGCGTGGACTTGGGAGACCCGGGAAAAGATTCTTACTATGGCTGGGGCTATCCCTCCCTGCTGGGAAGCACGCACGCCCACAAATGGAAGGAGACTCCAAAGGTCTCCGGCAAAAATTACGTTTACGCTTGCGCTTCTTGTTCGGAAACCTTGACCGTTTCTGCCTACTGCGGCGCAAAGGTTCAATGGGCACTGAAAGATAACACCCTGACCCTCTCTGGCAGCGGTGCGATGAACGATTATAACAGCGGCGAGGTTCCTTGGAAGCCCTTCACCGACCGCATTAAGACCGTAACGGTCAAAAAAGGCGTGACCTCTATTGGAGCCAATGCCTTTGAAGCGCTTTCTTCTCTGAAAACGCTGAAACTGCCCCTCCAAGCGGACGGCGGCACGCTGCAATCCATCGGTGCCTTTGCTTTCTTTGGCTGCACCGCAATGGGAAACCCAACCATTCCCGCCACCGTGACCACCATCGGGGAGGCCGCCTTTGCCAGCTGCGATGCCATTACCAAATTCAAGGTGGAAAGCGGAAGCAAGAAGTTCAAGGCCTCCTCGCTGGGTTTCCTGTGGTCGAAGGATGGCAAGAGCACGCTGTATGCCTGCCCCACCCGCTATTCCATCAACAGCACCAACTTTACTTATTTTGTGGATGCAAAAACCATTGCGCCCTATGCGTTTTACCGCTGCAAGTACCTCTCCAAGATTATTTTCGGCGGCAACGTCCAGACGGTGGGGGAGCAATCCTGTGCCAACTGCTCCAATCTGAAAATCGTCTACTTTGCGGGGGATCGGCCCGATATCGCTTCTGATGCCTTTGCAGGCGTGCGAACCTCTCTGGCCGCTTTCCCGATGGGAGCCGACCGTTGGTTGGAAGGAAACAATCAGTATGGCGGTTCTTTGAACTGGCGGAGCTATATTCCCAATCTGAAAGACTGCGATCTGGTCATGGGAGAAGAATACCCCCACACCGGTTCCCCGGTGAAACCCTTTTTCGTCCTGACCTCCAACGGCATCAGCCTCACCAGTACGGATTATAGCGCCAAGTATGAGAAAAATACCAACGTGGGCACGGCTATCGTAACCTTTACAGGAAAAAATGCTTATTCCGGCACGCTCACCAAGACCTTTGAAATCACGCCGGTTCCGGTGGGGGATTTGAGCATTTCGCTCTCCTCTGCCTCCGTCGCCTATACCGGAAAGGCCATAAAACCCACCGTCACCGTGAAAAATGGCTCGGTCAAGCTGGTTTCCGGCACGGATTACACACTCTCCTACCAAAATCATACCGCTGTGGGCACTGCCACCGTGACCATCAAGGGAAAAGGCAATTACTGCGGCAGCACGACCAAAACCTTTGCCATTGTTCCCAAAACCACCTCGGTTTCCAGCGCATCCAGCAAGAAAACCAAGCAGCTCACCGTTGCCTGGAAGAAAAACACCTCTGCCAGCGGCTATCAGGTGCAGGTGGCAACCGACAAAGCCTTCACCAAAAACCTGAACAAGCAAACGATTGCTAAAAATTCCACCGTTGGCTGCACCTTTACCGGCTTAAAGAAGGGAAAAACGTACTATGTACGCATCCGAGCACAGAAAACCGTGGACGGAAAAACCTATGCTTCCCCCTGGAAGACCCATTCCAAAGCGGTGAAAATCAAGTAAATCTCCCCTAAAACAAAGCAAATCGGGTCGGAACGCCATTTCCAGACCCGATTTTGTGCTTTTTAAAAGGTGGGAAGCAAATGAAAAACGCAAGGCGTAACGGGGAATTATCCCACATATGCCCGCACTTTTTCGGGCGTGTCCAGCCGCAAAGCCACGATGGTTCGCAGCAGCATATACTGCACCACCTCTTGGAAAATTTCCTCCTCAAAGCGGCTTTTCAGCAGACGGGGATAGGGATGCGCCAGAAAATGAATCTGACGGGTGTTGTCTTTGCGGGAAAGAAAAGCGCTGACGTAGAGGTCATTGCACCGGGCGGCAATCACGCCCTCATCCTCCACGGGAATATCAATGCCGTAGGCTTTGGAGAGCAGCCGCCAGCCCTTTTCGGTTTGGGTGATGACTTTATCCGTCAGTTCAGCAATGGAATAATTGCCCTTGTTCTGCATCAGGGCGGAGAGGAAAGCGGACTCCAGCTTTTCCTCATAAACGTACTGAAGAATGTCTCTGGGTGAATAGCTCATAAGGGTTCCTCCTTTTCTGTCTGGCTCCCGATGGGGGAGCGAGCGTATCAACGGGGCTGGTTTGGCTCACTGTGTGTTCGTTTCTGGCAGCTGCGCCAGCGCAATGGCGGCGAACATCAGGCAGCAGCCCACGCCTTCCCGCAGGGAGAGTGCCTGGTGCAGAATCACCCAGCCGAATACGGCGCTGAACACCGATTCCAGGCACATGACCAGCGAGGCAAGCGTGGGGTCACAGTCTTTCTGAGCAACGGCCTGTAAGGTATAGGCCACGCCGCTGGACAGCACACCGGCATAGAGAATGGAAGGGGCAGCGGCCAGCAGTACCTCCCAGGTGGGCTTTTCTAGCAGCAGCATAGGCACAGTGGAGAGCAGGGCGCAAACCAAAAACTGAATGCAGGACATCCGAACCGGATCCACCTGTGGCGTGAAGAAGTCCAGCACCAGAATGTGGCCGGAAAAGGCCACGGCGCACAGCAGCACCAAGCTGTCACCGGTGGAGAGGGACAGACTCTCTTTGAGGCACAGCAGCGCCATACCCGCCACAGAAAGGACGACGCAAATCCAAATGAGCCGGGGAAGCCGCTTGCGAAAGAGCACCAGGCTGATAAAAGGCACAAAAATGATATACATAGCGGTTAAAAAACCCGCTTTTCCCACCGTGGTGTAGGCAATGCCAATCTGCTGCAAAATGGAGGCCACAAACAGCACCCCTCCCGCACAAATACCGGCCTTTATCAGCAGGGGACGGGCGCTTCTGTTGCCGGTCACGAGGTCGGCGGGGCGCTGCTCCGGCGCTTTCATCCGGGTCTGAACCGTCAGGAAGCCCAGCAGAAAAGCGGAACCGATGTAGCTTCGAGCGGCCAAAAAGGTGAAGGGGCCGACATAATCCATCCCCACGCTCTGGGAGACAAAGGCCGAGCCCCAGATCATAGCGGTCAGCAGGAGCAGAAGAACGTTTCTGGGGTTGCTATGTTTCATAAAGAATTTCTCTCTTTCTTTGGAATCGCTCGCAACAGTATAGCATAACTCACAGCCTCATGCAAAGAAAATCATCAAAAAAGAGCGAATTATTTATTGACGGAATTTTTGTATGGTGCTATAGTGTTTCCTGCACAGAGGTGCGGTGTTCATCAGTAGCCATGGTTTATGACAGGCATCAGACCATGAAGAAAGGGGCCACCGCCGAAGCAATGCTTCCGCCTGAGAAAGCATTGCTGGGTCGGAACAGAAGATGTTTCGGACTGTCGCCGTGAGGCGTTGCGCTGGCACATTTTTTGCAAAAGCAAGGGCGCAAGTGTGCTCCTGCTTTTTCTTTTTTGTCCAACAGAAAAAGAGGGAGCGGTCCCCATCCATTTTCCCAAATCATAGAAAAGAGGAACTTATGAGAAAGAAAAACCCCCTGTTCTTGGTGGGAACGCTGGTCATTCTGGCCGTTTTGTGCGTTTTTACCCTGAACAATCCAGGTTCTGTGGATCTGGAAACCTATTCTCCCGCTTTGTACTCCACTCCCGGCGCACTCCTGCCCCCTGTCATTGCCATTGTCCTGGCTCTGATTACCAAAGAGGTGTATTCCTCCCTGTTCGTGGGCATTGTCTCCGGTGCGCTGCTGTACGCAAACGGCAATTTGGAGCTGATGCTTAACACCATGCTCTACCATGAGGAGGGCGGCATGGTTTATAAGCTGGCCAGCTCCTGGAATGTGGGCATCCTGATTTTCCTGGTCATTCTGGGCATCATGGTGGCGCTCATGAACCAGGTGGGTGGCTCCGCTGCCTTTGGTCAGTGGGCTTCCGAGCACATCAAGTCCCGTGTGGGCGCACAGCTGGCAACCATGGCTCTGGGCGTGCTGATTTTTGTGGACGACTATTTCAACTGCCTGACCGTTGGTTCCGTCATGCGTCCCGTCACTGACCGCCACAAGATTTCCCGTGCAAAGCTGGCTTACCTCATCGACGCCACCGCCGCTCCTGTCTGCATCATCGCTCCCGTGTCCAGCTGGGCCGCCGCTGTCACCTCTTCCGTGCCGGAGGGCTCCGACATCAACGGCTTTGCCATGTTCCTGAACACCATTCCTTATAATTTCTACGCTCTGACCACCCTGATGATGATTATTTACATCACCGTCACCAAGCTGGACTATGGCCCCATGAAGCTCCACGAGAGCAACGCCCTCAAGGGCGACCTGTTCACCACCGCAGCTCGTCCTTACGGCAACGCCGATGATGAACCCGTTTCTCCCCGTGGCGCTGTCATCGACCTGGTGTTCCCTGTGGTCGTGCTGATTCTCTGCTGCATCATCGGCATGGTTTACACCGGCGGCTTCTTTGAGGGAAAGAACTTTGTGGAAGCTTTTGCTGACGCTGACGCTTCTATGGGTCTGGTGCTGGGCAGCATGGTCACGCTGATTATCACCTTCTGCTTTTATATGACCCGTGGCGTGATGACCTTCAAGGAGTTCACCGACTGCATTCCCGAGGGCTTCAAGGCCATGGTTGCTCCCATCCTGATTCTCACCATGGCATGGACCCTTTCCGGCATGACCGGTCTGCTGGGCGCTAAATACTACGTCCACGACCTGGTGGAGACCATGACCGGCGTTAAGATGTTCCTGCCCGCTATCATCTTTGTTGTGGCACTGTTCCTGGCCTTCTCCACCGGAACCAGCTGGGGCACCTTCGCCATTCTGATTCCCATTGTCTGCGATGTCTTTGGTAGTGCGGATTCCTACCAGATGCTGGTCATTTCCATTGCCTCCTGCCTGGCTGGTGCTGTCTGCGGCGACCATTGCTCCCCCATCTCTGATACCACCATCATGGCTTCCGCTGGCGCTCACTCCGACCATGTGAACCATGTTTCCACGCAGCTGCCCTATGCGCTGACCGCTGCGGGCGTGTCTGTGGTGGGATACATCCTGGCTGGCGTGCTGGGCATGGCCTTCGGTTCCGCTGTGGCTCTGATTTCCACCCCTGCCACCCTGGCACTGATGTTTGTCGTGCTGACCATGATCCGCAGCATGAACCATAACGAGTAACCAACGGTTCTTTGCCCCAACAGGCCGCTCTCTCCTTTTGTGGGAATGGGAGCGGTCTGTTTTGCCGTCTGAATAGAAAGATAGTTTTGAAAAATAAATGGAAGAAAGGTTGAATTTTCCAGCAAGCTTTGCTATAATAAAGCATCATAAAATGAAGGGAGTATTCATCATGAAAATGAACAAGTTTATTGCTGAGTTTATCGGCACGGCAACACTGGTTGTCTTCGGCTGCGGTACGGCAATGGTCACAGGCTGCGAGCATTGGGGCGGATACCTCCTCACTGCGCTGGCCTTTGGTCTGGTCATTGTGGGTATGGCCTATACCGTGGGCAACATCTCCGGCTGTCACATCAATCCTGCGGTTTCTCTGGGCGTGCTGTTGAGCGGCGGCATGGAGAAAAAGGAATTCATTGGCTATGTGATTGCTCAGACGCTGGGCGCAACCGCAGGAGCCATTCTTCTGGCCGTTATCTTCGGCTTGGGCGGCATTACCGATGCCACCGGCGGCTTGGGCTCCAACGGTCTGGCAGGTGTCAACGGCAGCGTTGTGGCTGGTCTGCTGGTGGAAGTTGTGCTGACCTATGTCTTTGTGCTGGTCATCCTGGGCGTTACCTCCGCTAAGGCTGGTCACGGCTCCTTCGGCGGCCTCATCATCGGCTGGACGCTGGTCTTTGTCCATATCTTCGGCATCGCTCTGACCGGTACTTCCGTGAACCCCGCCCGTTCCTTCGGCCCCGCTGTGATCGCCGCCATCACCGGCAATCCGGCTCCTTTGGGCTGTCTGTGGGTGTTCATCGTGGCTCCGCTCGTGGGTGCTGCTCTGGCCGCAAAGACCTATCAGGCACTGGAAAAGTAACGGCTGAGAAAATTCTTCCATAAAAAACAGAAGACCGGGAACAATGGTTCAAAAAGAATCGTTGTTCCCGGTTTTGCGTTGGATTGTCTTTATCCGTCTATTCTTGGCATTTTGCGGAAGTACCACAGCGCCACAAGGATGGTGGGCAGGAAGGCCAGCACAAAGGCCACCGCCTGCGCCTCCTGAATGCCCGCCAGTCCACGGAAGTGAGCCAGCAAAATCAGCGTGGGGATGAAACAAAGTCCGCTGCGAAGAGAGGACATCAAAGAGGCCCATAGCTTCTGGCCGGTGCTTTGGAGAAGCATCTCCGTCACCATGCAGAAGGGGAGAAACAGCAGAGAGAGGCATTGGAGCCGCAGGGCACGGGTGCCAATCTCAATCACGGTGGGGTCGTCACGGAAGAGGTGAATGACACTGCCGGAATTCAGCAGCAGGATGAGCATGACCACCGTAATCAAGCATTCGGAAAGGATGCAGGTGAAGCGGAAGGCGTGCCGCACCCGGCTGTATTTCTTTGCGCCGTAATTGAAGGCACTGACGGGCTGGAAGCCCTGGCCGATGCCCAAAGCGGCGGAGAAGGCAAAGAAGATGATGCGGGAAACAATGCTCATGGCGGCTACAGCGGGGTCTCCATAGACGGCGGCACGGGAATTGAGCAGAACGGTAGAAATGCTGTTTAAGCCCTGACGCAGCAGGCTGGGCAGACCTGTGCCCACAATGTTGCCAAAATTACCCAAATGAGGGGAAATTCTGCTGATGGAAAGCTTGCATTGGGTTTTTCCGGTGAGGAACATACTCAGCAGAATGCAAAAGCTGATGGTTTGGCTCAGAGCAGTGGAGAGACCGGCTCCGGCAATCCCCATGCCAAAGACAAACATGAAGATGGGATCCATGCAGATGTTCAGCAGCGCCCCGAAAAGCAGACCGATCATGCCCAGCTTCGCCTTTCCCTCATAGCGGAGAAAGTTGTTGAGCACGAAGCTGGTGGTCATCATCGGAGCAGCGAACAGGATGTAGGTGACATAGGTTCTGGCGTAGGGGGCGATGGTGTCGGTGCTGCCCAGCAACATGACCATCGGTTGCAGGTAGCGGAACCCCAGCACCTCGATGACAAAGCCCATCAGAAGGGCACAGAAAAAGCCGGTGGAGGCGATTTTAGAGGCGTTTTCTACCTCTCGCTGACCCAGCAGACGGGAGAGGATGCTGCCGCTGCCCTGTCCGAAGAGAAAGCCCGTAGCCTGGATGATGGACATAAAGCCAAACACAATGCCCACGGCTCCGCTGGCGCTGTTGCCCAGCTGACCGACAAAGGCGGTGTCAGCCAGATTGTAGAGGTTCGTCACCAACATACTGATGATGGTGGGAATGGAAAGGCGGACGATGAGGGAGGGAATGGGAGTTTCTGTCATTTTTTCATATTGGGAAACCTGTTTTTCTGGCATGATAAATCCTCTTTTTTTACTCAGATGGCATTATTTTACCACCGGGCGCAAGAGAATTCAATAGAAAAACAGAACAGTTTCTCAAGCGGAAAGGAAGAAAAAGCCACTGCCTGTTGGCAGGCGCACCTTTCTTTGCGGATAGCCTCTTAGCCCCGACGCTTCCACAATCGGGGCTTTTGACGGCTGTTTTTTACTTCACAGGAGGCTTTTTTTCCTTTCCACGGACGACGGGAAGGCCATCCACCAGAATGATATCCTGTCCAAACCGGCGGATGCTGTTCCATGGAAACACTTTATCCTCTCTTGGGCCGAAGAGACCGAAAAACCGTGCTCTTCCGGGAACCACAAGCGCTTTGGCCTGACCGCTTTCCAGGTCAAACACCATATCGCCCACATACCCATAACGAGTGCCATCGGTGACGCAGATAACCTCTTTCCAGCGGAGATCATTGATGGTAGTGTCCATCCTCCTGCCTCCTTTCAACAGACCTTCATGAGGGAAAAAACCATCAAAAGCAGCAGGAGCACCAGCGCCGCCACGATGGTGGGAACGGGAGCCGTCAGCAGACCCCAGATGAGGAGGACAAGTCCGAACAGACCCAGTCCGCCCAGAAGGAAGTTTCGTTTCATGTGTTTCCTCCCTTGCTCAGTCATCGCTCTTAGAATATGTGGCGCAGGGAAAAACTATTCCGTTTGGACGAAAGAGAAAAAAACGGCGGTGCCCTAAGACACCGCCGGAGGATAGAAAATCAAGTGAGTTATTTGCCTTCCCGCTGGTTGATGATTTTTTCCATCAGCTCCACGGTTCCTTCCACGCCGAAGACAGAGCTGTCCAGGATGAACTGATACTGAGAGAGATCGGTCCACTTTTTGTCGGTGTGGTAGTAATAGTAATTGGCACGCTTTTTGTCCATGCTCTGAATCTTACGGAGGGCTTCCTCCTCATCCAGACCGTAAAGACGAACGATGCGCTCAATGCGCTTTTCGATGGGAGCGGTGATATAGAAGCTGATGAGGGCGGGATCGTCCCGGAAAACATAGCTTCCGCAGCGACCAACAATCACGCAGGAGCCCTTTTCGGCCTGCTGACGCAGGAATTTGGTCTCATACTTGGCCAGCTGATCTTCGGCGGAATTGGTGCCGGTGCCCATCAGCAGAGAATAAAGCAGGCTGGTGTTGGATTCCTCACTCCGAGCCAGGATGCTGGGGGCGATATCCATTTTTCGAGCGGCTGCCTGCAAAATTTCCTTGTCGTAGCATTTTAAGCCCAATTTTTCGGCCAGCTTCAAGCCGATTTCACGGCCACCGCTGCCAAACTGACGGCCAATGGTAATAATCTGCTTCATGATACAAAACCTCCATCCAACGAACCATAAAGGGGTCTTCTTTCTGATAGATATTATATCAGCATGTGACAAAGTTTGCAACGCTCTTTTATAAAACTTTTGATAAAATTTGTGGATCGGCTCTTAGCTGTTCCGAAGGGAGACGGCGGAATGCTTCATCATGTCGGCTTCCTGGGCATCTAAAATCGACCCGATCAAGGTGTTGGACAAGAGGAAGCCTTTGGGGGTGAAGTGCCAGCGGCCACCCTCCTGGACAGCCCAGCCTTCGGCTGCGAAGCGGTGAAGCTGTTCTTCGATGGGAACAAAGCTCATGCGGAAGCGGCTGTACTCTTGGCTGCAAATGCCCTCCACTGTCCGCAGGCGCAGCATCAGGTATTCTCTGGCTCGTTCCTTTTCGGGAATCTGTTCGGATTCCTCCACGATGGGTTTCCCGCTCATCATGCCGTCGATGTAGGCTTCCAGGTTGGGCACATAGCTATACCGACATCCGCCGTAGTCGGAGTGGGCGGCGGGGCCAAGACCCACATACTCCTCGCCCCGCCAGTATTTCAGGTTGTGGCGGGAGGGATGACCGGGGCGACAGAAATTGGAGATTTCATACTGCTCATAACCGGCGGCCTTCAGGCGGTCAACGGCCCAGAGATAGCGGTCTGCCAGCTCGTCATCATTGGCGAGGGTGACACGCCCTGCTTCCTTGGATTTCCACAAGGGAGTGCCCTCCTCCAGGGTGAGCGCATAGAGGGAGAGGTGCTCAGGATAGAGGGCTAAGGCGGCTTCCACATTCTGTTTCCAGTGCTCCATGCTCTGCTCCGGGAGACCATAGATTAAATCCAGGCTGAGATTGTCAATTTTTGCCTTGCGGATGAGCTCCACCGCCTTCTGCACCTGCTCGAAGGTGTGGGGGCGACCAACGGCTTTCAGCTCTGCATCCTGCGCAGACTGCATTCCCAAAGAAATGCGGTTGACACCCAGCTTATAGAGGGTTTTGATGAGAGGGAGGGTGACGCTCTCCGGGTTGCATTCCACGGTGAATTCCAGGTCTTTATCCAAAACAAAGGATTTTGTGACCACTTTGATGAGGGCTTTCAGCCGCTTTTCTCCGAAGAAGGAGGGCGTTCCTCCGCCGATGTACACGGTATCCACCATCCGTCCGGCGGCTGCGGTGGCCATCTCCCGGATGTTGGCGGTCAGGGCGTTTAGGTAGGCATCCATTCGAGGTTCGTGTCCCGCAAGGGAATAAAAGTCGCAGTAGGCGCATTTGCTCTTGCAAAAGGGGATATGGAGATACAGACCGAGGCGCTGCTCCTTCAGACCCTTTTCCAACTCCTTGATGCGTTTTTCCTCTCGCTTTTGGTGGCGGCGGACGGTTTTCAGGTCAAGAACTGGTTTTTGGTGGCGGGGCTTCGGCGGCTGCGGGGAGGATCGGGAAGATTGATAAGTTTTTCTGCCAAACATAAAGCAAGCTCCTTTGTACCATGCTCCGGTGATTGAGATAGCCATATTATACCCGCTTTTGTGTCCTTTGAATAGGGGTATTTTGTGGAGAATTTCCGATTTTAACAAAATGTTCAATTTGATTTTCTTGTAATCCGAATCAAGATATGGTATATTACTATGGAATCAATTTAGAGGCACGCAGTTCTCTGCGTTGGAAGAAGGTTTCCGTGTGAAAAAAGACAAAAGACCCAACAAAGGCTCCGGTAACAGAAATAAAATCATCGGGGTTCTGAACATCATCATCTGGGCGATGGTGCTGATGCTAGGCTTTAACTGGATGTTCAGCTCCATGAATATGAGCGGCACAGAAAAGGTGCATTTCAGCGAGTTCATCCAGCTGGTGGAGGACGACAAGGTGGAGGAGGTCAAGCTCCAGTCTGGCCGATACACCTTCAAACTGAAAGAGGATCAGCAAAAAGCGTGGATTGCCGAGCACTACGCCGATGACTCATCGGTGGATCCCGAAAAAATGGAAATGCCGGAGGTTTACACCCTCCCGGTCAATTATCCTGACTTTGCCCTGCTGTTGGAGAAACACCACGTCATCTACTATTACACCCCGGACAATGGCGGTTTGACGCTCTTCCTGAGCTATGTCCTGCCCTATATCCTCATGGTAGGCGGTATGCTGCTGGTGTTCCGTATCATTGGCAGCAAAATGGGCGGCGGCATCGGCAGCGTGGGCAAGTCCAACGCCAAAATGTATGTAGAGAAGGAAACCGGTGTCACCTTTAAGGACGTTGCCGGTCAGGACGAAGCCAAGGAGTCTCTGGTGGAGATTATTGACTTCCTCCACAATCCCCAAAAGTACACTGCCATCGGTGCCAAGCTCCCCAAGGGCGCTCTGCTGGTTGGCTCTCCCGGTACGGGTAAAACCCTGCTGGCCAAGGCCGTGGCAGGTGAGGCAAAAGTCCCCTTTTTCTCCATCTCCGGCTCTGACTTTGTGGAAATGTTCGTCGGTGTGGGCGCAAGCCGTGTCCGTGACCTCTTCAAGGAGGCCAACAAAATGGCTCCCTGTATCATCTTCATCGACGAAATCGACACCATCGGCAAGAGCCGTGACAACCGCATGGGCGGCAACGACGAGCGGGAACAGACGCTCAACCAGCTCTTGGCGGAGCTGGATGGTTTTGACCCCACCAAGGGTGTCATCGTCCTGGGCGCTACCAACCGACCCGAGGTGCTGGACAAAGCGCTGCTGCGTCCGGGTCGTTTTGACCGCCGTATCACGGTGGATCGTCCCAACCTGGCGGGCCGTCTGGCTACCTTGCAGGTTCACACCAAAAAGATTCGCCTGGACAGCGATGTGGATTTGAACAAAATCGCACAGGCAACCGCTGGCTGCGTGGGTGCTGACCTGGCCAACCTGGTCAATGAGGCCGCTCTGCGAGCCGTCCGCATGGGTCGCAAGGCCGTCAACCAGAATGACCTTTTGGTTTCGTTTGAGGTGGTCATCGCCGGTACAGAGAAAAAGGGAACTGTCCTGACCGAGAAGGAAAAGCGTCTGGTTGCCTTCCACGAGGTGGGTCATGCCCTGGTTGCCGCCAAGCAGAAGGGAACCACCCCTGTTTCCAAAATCACCATTGTGCCTCATACCCAGGGCGCTCTGGGCTACACCATGCAGACCCCGGAGGAGGAAAAATTCCTCAATGATCGGGATGAGATTTTTGCCGAGCTGCGCACGCTGCTGGGCGGTCGTGCCGCTGAGGAAGTGGTCTTCAACGCCGCCACCACCGGTGCTGCCAATGACATTGAGCGAGCCACCGATCTGGCACGCAAGATGGTGACAATGTTCGGCATGAGTGAAACCTTCGGTGTGATGGGTCTGGCGACGGTTCGCAGCCAGTTCCTGGACGGAACCTATGCCATGGACTGCGCTCAGGAGACCGCCGCCAAGGTGGATCACGAGGTTTATCAGATTTTGTCCCGCTGCTACGAGGAGAGCAAGCAGGTGCTGCGTGAAAACCGAGAGCTGATGGATCAGATTGCCGAGTACCTGCTCAAGAAGGAAACCATCACCGGTCAGGAAATGATGGCCATTATCGAAGGCAAAGACCCCGATTTGGTGGACAACTACGGCACCAACCCCAAGTGGAACGCCGGTGTTCACGAGCAGGGCATTGAGCCCGCCGCCAAGAAGGTTCATATGATTTCCGAGCCGGTGGAAGCGCCCCAGCTGGAAGCACCCAAGGCGGAAAACGCAGATGAGCCCGATTCCCAGCCGGTGGAACCCGCTGTGGAGGAGACGGAAGCGCCTTCCGCTGACGAACCCCCTCAGACCTCTGAGGAATAATCCCAACCCTAACCGCTGTTCCCACACGGGAATGGCGGTTTTTTCTGCATCCACGCATAAACAAGCAAAAAAGCTTCAAACTATCCTTCAGAGAAGGAAGCCAAACAAAAGGAGTTTTTTGCTTATGAATCAGCCATTTTCCCGGCGTGGACACATCCGCACCCTCACGTTTCTCACTGCCGCCCTGCTGGTGGCCTGCATCTCCGTCATCCGGCTGGCGGCCAGGAATCTGAACTATCAGCGAGCACTGGGAATGAGCTATGCCAGAGCCTTTTCCGCACTGGCCGACAGCGTGGAAAAAATGGATACCTCTCTGGAAAAAAGCATTTATGTCACCTCCCCTGAGCTGATTGCCCAGTTATGTACCGAGATTTACGGCGAATCCCGGACAGCTCGGCAGGCGGTGGGTGAGCTGCCCTATGGTAACATTGAGTTGGAGCAAACCGCTGCTTTGGTGGCAAGGGTGGGGGATTATGCCCAGGCGGTGGGGAAATCTGCCGCACGCAATGGAGGCTACAGCGGTGAGGAGCAGAAGAACATTCAGGCTCTGCGCAAGCTGACGGCCAATCTGGCGGCGGAGCTGGACGAGCTGGAAGCCCGGCTCAACGAGGGAAATTTGACGCTGGACGATGCCCAAACAGTGGAGCGGCGGCTTTCCCACCTGACGGAGGAAGGAAACGTCCTGGCGGGAAGCAGCTATGAGAGCCTGGAAAGCGATTTCCCCGAGCTGCCAACCTTGGTCTATGACGGCCCCTTCTCCGATCATCTCCAATCCCGCCAGCGTGCCATGCTGGAAGGGGAAGCCCCTGTCACCCTGGCAGAAGCAAAAAAGGCGGCAGCGGAGTTTTTCCACCTGTCCAAGGACACTTTGCAAGCGGGATATGAACTTGACGGAGAAATTCCGTGCTGGTGCTTTTCCAGCGGCGACGAGTTTTCGGTTTGCGTCACAAAACAGGGCGGGTATATTCTGCAATTTACCAACGGGCGGGAAATTGACGCAGCAACCATGACCCATGAGGAGGGCGTAAAGGCCGCCAAACGCTATCTGGCTGCTCATAGCATCACGGACATGAAGGAGAGCTACTTCATCGACCGAGGCAACCGCCTGACTGTCAATTTTGCCTCCGTGCAGGATGAGGTGGTGTGCTATCCCGATCTCATCAAGGTGGAAGTGGCGCTGGATAACGGGGAAATCATCGGCTTTGAGAGTGAAGGATATTTAACCAACCACACCAAGCGGACGCTCTCTCCCACCGTGGAGAAGGAAACGGCGCAGCAGCAGGTTTCCAACCAACTCCATGTGGTTTCCAGTCAGCTGGCGCTCGTCCCGACGGAGGGCAAAAACGAGGTGCTTTGCTGGGAGTTCCGCTGTGAAAACGGCGATGGTCGGAATTATTTGGCCTATATCAACGCCGAAACAGGCAAAGAACAGCAGCTTCTCATTCTGCTGGAGGACGAGAGCGGAACCCTGACCATGTAAAGGGGGATTCCAACAGAGCATTCCCCTGTTTTCTTCCTATCCGCTGTTCAAATCAATCTTGGGGTTCGGAAAAAACCGAGCCCTTTTTTTGCTCATTTTAAGGCGGTTGGATTTCGCTCTGCCGGTTGTTCCAGGGCGTTTTTTGCTCTCTGCTCGTTGTTTTGCAAGCTTGCAAGAGAAAAATTCGGCAATGCACAAAATTTTCCCTTTTCTTTCCGGTTTCAATTGGCTGATACGCTGTTTTTTTGCAGTTTTAAATTTCAAACTTGCATTTTACGCTTTATCGTGTTATAGTCCTATATGTTAAGGATATTAAATACCCGATAAGGGGAAATTTGGCATCTTTTTCTTTTGCGTTCTTCTTTCTCCTCTTTGCATTTGTAGGTCTCAGGTCGGTAGGCGTTCAGGCATGATTCACATATCTCAGCAATAAAAGAAAGGAAGAGACAGGAACGTTCCGCAAAAAAGAACACCATCCATCTGACCGTCATTTAAAAGGAGGAAACCAATGAAGCGAATCTGGATTACAGGAGCAGACGGCCACATCGGCTCTGCGCTGACCAAGCTGCTGGACAGTAAGGATTACTATCTCTGCCTGACTGACCTGAGTGATTGTGATATCACCGATATCGACCAGGTTAAGCAGTTTGTCCGCATCAATCACCCTGATGTCATCGTGAACTGCGCCGGTTATACCGACGTTCAGGAGTGCGAGGCAAATATTGACTATGCCTTTAAGGTCAATGCCATTGGCGTGCGCAACATTGCTTTGGCAGCCAACAGCATTCACGCAAAGGTCATTCAAATGTCTACAGATGACGTGTTTGGCTTTGATTCTGACGTGCCTTACAATGAGTTTGACGATATTCATCCCAAGACCGTCTATGGCAAGAGCAAGGCCGCCGGTGAAAAGCTGCTGACCCAGCTCTCTGACCGCTTTGTCATCATCCGCAGTTCGTGGATCTATGGCATCGGACGTGACTTTGTGAATACCGTCCTGGAGGCGGCGGAAAAGGGCGAGACCCTTAACGTCCCCAACAATCGTTACGCTTCTCCTACCAGCGCCAGTGAGCTGGCTAAGATCATTGCTTATTTCATTGATAACGATGAATATGGTCTGTATCATGTCGTTTGCCCCGGCGGATGCAGCCGTTATGACTTTGCCAAGGCTATTTTGGAGTATTCCGGCAAGACGGATAAGCTGGAGCTGTATCCTGTTCTGTCCGATAATCTCCACAGACCGGCTTATTCCGTGCTGGATAACATGATGCTGCGTTTGACCGGCATTGAGGAGCCTGTGGACTGGCGTACCGCCCTGAAAGATTACCTGAGCGAAACTGGAGGAAAACTGTAACCATGGCTAAGACTGAAACCAAATCGAGAAATCCTGTGAAGAAAAAGAAGGGCATGGATCTGACCACCAAGATTTTCGTTGCTCTGCTCGTGGGCGCTGTTTTGGGCGTTCTCATTCACTATTTTGTTCCTGCAAGCTATATCCGTGATACCGTCATCATTGAGGGTATCCTCTATGTCGTGGGTCAGGGCTTTATCCGCCTGATGCAGATGTTGGTTGTTCCTTTGGTGTTCTGCTCTCTGGTTTGCGGCTCCATGGCCATCGGTGACACCAAGACGCTGGGCAAGGTCGGCGTGAAAACCATCGTTTTCTACCTCTGCACCACCGCTCTGGCTGTCTGCATTGCTCTGGGAACGGCTCTTGTCATCAACCCGGGCATTGGACTGAGCATGGATTCCATCCAGAAGGGCGACGTTACCGTCAATGAGCCCACCAGTGTGACCACCACTCTGCTGAACATCATCCCCAAAAACCCCATCGGCTCCATGGCGAACGGCGATATGCTCCCCATCATTGTCTTTGCCCTTTTTGTTGGTATCATGCTGGCGAAGCTCGGCTCTAAGGCTTCCACCGTTTCCAACTTCTTCAGCCAGTTCAACGATGTGATGATGGAAATGACCATGACCATCATGAGCGTCGCTCCCGTTGGCGTGTTCTGCCTCATCTGCCGTACCTTTGCCAACCTGGGCTTTTCCGCCTTTAAGCCCATGCTCAAGTATATGGGCAATGTCACGCTGGCGCTTATCATTCAGTGCTTCGTGATCTATCAGATTCTGCTTTTCCTCTTCACCCGCCTGAATCCCTTGAAGTTCATCAAAAAGTTCTTCCCGGTGATGATGTTTGCCTTCTCCACCGCTACCTCTAACGCTACCATCCCCATGTCCATTGATACCCTGAACAAGAAGATGGGCGTTTCCAAGCAAATTTCCTCCTTCACCATTCCCTTGGGCGCTACCATCAACATGGACGGTACTTCCATCATGCAGGGTGTCGCCGTTGTGTTCATCGCTCAGGCTTATGGCATCCCGCTGACTCCCGCAAATCTGGCTACCGTCGTCCTGACTGCTACCATCGCCTCCATCGGTACCGCTGGCGTTCCCTCTGTCGGCCTTATTACGCTGGCTATGGTTCTCAGCTCCGTTGGCCTGCCCACCGAAGGCATCGCTCTGATTATGGGCATTGACCGTATCCTGGATATGCTGCGTACCGCTGTTAATATCACCGGTGACGCTGTTTGTACCACCATCGTTTGCCAGCAGGAGAATGCCCTGAACCGTGATGTCTTCAACAAGGACTGATACAGAAAGAGCCTATCCGTACATAAGCGACGTACCTCCATGGACGGACGGCTTCTAACAGACCTTATCCATATCACGCAATGATGAAGTAAAACCAAACAAAACAAGAGGACAAGGATGTCACGAGTTACGCTGTGGTATCCCTGTTCTCTTTTTTTGTTGTTCAATCCCAGAAAGAGAAAGGAACACACATGGAACGAATCATTGAACATTCCGACCGCATCAATGAACAGCTACAGCGGTACGGCGTAAAATTTGGCATATACAAAAACGGAACCTTTCAGGAGCGGCTGTTTCCCTTTGACCCCATCCCCCGTGTCATTACGGCGGAGGAATTTGACCAGCTCAACCGTGGACTCATTCAGCGTGTCAACGCCCTGAACCTGTTCTTGAAGGATGTCTACAGCGAAAAGGCCATCATCCGTGACGGAATCATCCCCGAGGATTTCGTTTTTGCAGGCTCCGGCTATCTGCCCCAGTGCGAAGGAATCACCCCGTCCAAGGGCATTTACAGCCACATTTCCGGCATTGATTTGGTGCAGGCAAAGGACGGGAGCTGGTTCATTTTGGAGGATAACCTCCGCATTCCCTCCGGCGCCAGTTACCCCCTCATCGCAAGAGGGCTTTGCCGCCGATGCAGTCCCGCCACCTTCCATGACAATGACATTGTAGATAACCGCAATTATGGCGAGCTGTTGAAAAATCTCATGAATCATGTGAATACCGGCGGTATTAACGTCATTTTCACCCCCGGTCGGTATAACGCTGCCTATTTTGAGCATAGCTATCTGGCCGAGCTGACCGGAGCGGTGCTTGCAGAGTGCGGCGACCTCTTTGTGGAGGACAACACCGTCTATTATAAGGGCACAGGCGACCGAAAAGAGAAGGTTGGAGCCATTTACCGCCGCATCTCTGACGAGTACCTGGATCCCACGGCGTTTTTGGCGGAAAGCCTCATCGGTATTCCCGGGGTCATGGACGCTTATCGGGCAGGAAATGTGGCGCTTCTCAACGCCCCCGGCAACGGCGTGGCGGACGACAAGGGTATTTACTACTTTGTTCCCAAGATGATTGAGTATTACCTCCACGAAACCCCCATTCTCCACAATGCTCCCACCTATCTCCCCTTCTACGAGGAGGACAGAGAGTATGTTCTCGCCAATCTGGAAAAGCTTGTGGTGAAAGACGTTGCCGAGGCGGGCGGTTACGGCGTGGTCTTTGGCCGTGACCTGAACGCCGAAGAGCTGGAAGCCTTCCGAGAGACCATTCGTCGGGAGCCTCGCCGCTTCATCGCTCAGGAGGTCATTGATTTTAAGGATTTGCCCATCATGGAAGCCGGTCAGCAGGTCATGAGAAAGGCGGATCTGCGTGTGTTTGTTCTTTCCGGTGAGGAAACAGTGGTCTGGGCCTCCGGCCTGACCCGTTTCAGCCGCAATCCCAATAGTTTTGTAGTCAATAGTTCTCAAGGTGGAGGTTTTAAGGATACATGGGTACTCTCTCGTTGACAAAAGCAGGCAGATTATTCTGGCTGGGACGCTATACCGAGCGTGTTTACACCTCGCTCAAGGAAAGCAAAGGCATTTATGACAAGATGGTGGATGGTGAGGAGGCGGATTATGCGTCTTACTGCGCCGCCTTGGGCATTCCCAATGATTACACCTCTACGGCTGATTTTTGCAAACAGTATCTGGCGAATCGGAGCTCTCCCTGTTCGCTGGTGAGCGTGTTGGGCTACGCCTATGATAACGCCATCGTCCTGCGGGAAACCATCGGAACGGAGACCTTTAGTTATATTCAGCTTGCCTGTAACGCCATGGAACAGGCCATCTCCGGCGACTATCCCGAATTGGAGCTGCAAGGTGTGCTGGACGACATTATGGCGTTCCGTGGCTCGGCGGAATACAGTCTGATGGATGAGACCAGCCGTACCATTTTGCGGACGGGAGCAAATGTGGAGTATTTGAGCCTTGCCCTCCGCCTCAAGCATCCCAAAGAGGAATGCCGTGCCGAGTGTGAGCGCCTGCTGAACCGTCTGTATAAGATTCCCCTTGCTGCTGATGAAAACAGACGCAATCGGCTCATTGACCACGCTCTGGACGAGACCAAGCCCGACCTGGAGCGCCTCGTTATGCTGGACTGCGTGGAGCATCTCTTCCCCGAGGTATGACGGTTTGAAGCGTTTGACCTACCAATTTTCGGCATCCATTGACTTTTCAGAGCCGATTACAGAGCAATATGTGGTGCTGCGCTGCCTGCCCTATCCCGACGAGGTGCAGCGGATGCTGAGCGGCAGCATCACCGTGGAGCCATGGTGTCCCATGTGCTATTCTGCCGACGGCTTTGGAAACACCCTCATGTCGGGGAGCTTTCGCAGCCCTCACCGGCGTTTTTCCTATCAGGAGACGGCAACGGTTTTCGTTGACCTCTCCCGAAGGAAAGAAACGGAGCCACATCCCATGTATCGACACGGTGGACTGTTGACGCAGCCCAATGACGAGCTTCGGGAATTTGCCGCTTCCATTGCATCCTGTGACCCGGAACGGTTGGCGGCTGCTGTCGCTGACCATTTCGCCTATCGTTCCGGCGTGACAGGGATGCACACCACGGCGGCGGAGAGCTTCCGGCGAGGGGAGGGGGTCTGCCAGGATTACGCCCAGGTTTTGGCGGTGCTCTGCCACTTAAAAGGCGTTCCCGCTCGGTACTGCATGGGCATCACAGAGGGCACCGGCGTGACCCACGCATGGACAGAGCTTCATCATCAGGGAAAATGGCTGGGCATCGACCCAACGAGGGGCTGTCTGGCGGACGAGAGCTATCTCCGCTTCTCCGTGGGACGGGATGCGCAGGATTGTCCTGTGGAGCGTGGCAGTTTTCTCGGCCGCGCAGTACAAAAACAACACATTTTCGCTTCTATGGCAGAAGAATAAGAGCCGTGGGAGTATTTCTGCGGCTCATTTTTTATGGAAGGAATCAATCATCATGAAGGAAACCATTGTTTCGGTACAGCTTCCCGTGCAGGAGGCTTTGGAAATCGAGCGCAACCGCCTCACCCCGCCCGTGGGACAGGACGGAGGAAAGCGCATCTGCATCGTGACCGGCATCCACGGCGACGAATTGGAGGGACAGTACCTCGCTTATCGTCTGAACCGTGTTTTGCAGGCACATCCCGAACACCTCCACGGTACGGTGGATATTTACCCCGCCATCAATCCACTGGGTATCAACTCCATCACCCGTGGTGTGCCGCTCTTTGACTTGGATATGAACCGTGTCTTCCCCGGCTCGGAAAACAGCTCTATGGTGGAGCACATCGCCCATGAGGTGGTGGAGGATATCCGTGGGGCGGATATTTGCATTGATATTCACGCCTCCAACATCTTCTTGACCGAGTTGCCCCAAGTCCGCATCAACGAGATGTTTGAGACAGAGCTTGTCCCGCTGGCCAAGGAGCTGAACATTGACTTTATCTGGGTTCATGCCGCCGCCACCGTGCTGGAATCCACCCTTGCCCATTCTCTTAACAGCATTGGCACCAAGTGCCTTGTGGTGGAGATGGGGGTTGGTATGCGTCTGACCCGTGCCTATGGCGACCAGCTGTTAGAGGGCATCCTGAACCTGATGAAAACACAGGGAATGTGGAGCGGGGATACCCAGCCTGTCCGTGAACCCATCATCGGACGCAATGAAGTGGCCTTTCTCAATGCAGAGGGAGCCGGCATCTTCATCTCCGAGGTGAGCCATAACTGCATGGTGGAACAGGGACAGACGCTGGGGGTCATCGCCGACCCGCTGACGGGTCAGGACGTGCAGGTCGTGACCGCTCCCGAAAAGGGCTTGCTGTTCACCCTCCGTGACTACCCCGTGGTCTATCCCGGCAGCCTTTTGGGACGCATTCTGACAGGAGGATTTGAGAAATGAGACAGGAAACGCTATATACGCTGGATACGCCCTATCGTCAAAAGCTGGCCGTGGAGGGCTTCCGCTTTGGACGGGGAAAAAAGTGTTGCGCCATCGTGGGAGCCATTCGTGGCAACGAGGTGCAGCAGATGTATACCTGTTCCTTGCTGGTGCGGGAGCTGAAACGGCTGGAACAGCAGGGAGCCATCAACACCAATCACGAGATTTTGGTCATCCCCTGCGTGAACCATTTTTCCATGAACGTGGGAAGCCGCTTTTGGGCGATGGATCAAACGGACATCAACCGCATGTTCCCCGGCTACGATAAGGGCGAGACCACCCAGCGCATTGCGGAAGCGGTGTTTTCCGCCGTGCAGGGCTATGATTACGGCATCCAGTTCACCAGCTTTTATGTGCAGGGGGAATTTGTCCCTCACGTCCGCATCATGCACACCGGTTATGAAAACGCCAGCCTTGCCAACCTTTTCGGACTGCCTTATGTGCTGCTCCGCAACCCCAAGCCCTTTGACACCACCACGCTGAATTACAACTGGCAGATCTGGAACACCAACGCTTTTTCCATCTATTCTCACGAGAGCGACGATATTTCCACCCCGCAGGCGGAATTGTCGGTCTCTGCCGTGCTGCGGTTTCTCAGCCGGGTGGGGGCGCTGCATTACACCTGCCACAATGGGTATATGTCCGCCATTTTGCAGGAGGAGAATTTGGCCAGCGTTCACACCACCTGCGGCGGCATCTTCCACCGCTTGAAGGTGGCGGGCGAAAATGTCCGTTACGGCGAGGTCATCGGTGAGATTTTGGATCCCCTGACGGCGGAGGTGAAGGAACAGCTCATTGCCCCCACCAGCGGAACCCTGTTTTTTGCAGCGAAGAATCCCCTCATCACCCAGCACGCCGAGGCTTACCGCATTATCCGCAGAATGTACAGTTAATCCTTTTTCCTATTTTCAGGAGTGAACGGAAGGCGTTTGTCCCTGATATATTCGTCCCTGATATAAAGAACAAAGCCGAGAATGATTCGTTCGTTCTCGGCTTTCTTTGCGGTTATTTTAACTTTTAGATTGATTTCGATTGGATGAGTGATAGAATGAGACTGTTTTTTTAATCAAAGGAGTAAACCAAGGGTCGGTTTACTTTTTGTTATAGATGCGGTAAGATAGGATCAGGAAGGAGGGAAAAGATGGATGCTAAGAAAACAGGCCGCTTCATCTGTGAGAACCGAAAAAAGCATGGTATGTCTCAGAGGGAATTAGCAGATCAGTTAAATATCACCGATAAAGCAATCAGCAAATGGGAACGAGGCATATCTTTTCCCGATATTTCCATGTTGATTCCGCTTTCAGAAACCCTGGAGATTAGCCTATATGATTTATTAACCGGAGGTGAAAATGATGAACAAGCAGGATGCTGAAGCCGTCATCAGAGATACCATTGAGTATGCCAATCACGAAATCAAAAAAAGCAAGGATCAGATGAGAAAGAGGATGTTGCTTTGCGTTGCTGCACTTGTCTGTATCGTTGTCGTACTCTTTTTCCCCTTTTCCAAAACAGTGGTTTTTTCTGGAAATGGCCATGTCCTAAATGGTGAAAAGGAAGCCATTGCTGATTGTGCCATTGCAATTGAGGTCAAGGAGTGGCGGTCTCTTGCGCTGCGTTATAAAATGAGCTTCTCTTTTGCAGTAGATGGTACAAACTGCTATGTATCTGATGAAGTTCACTTTCCCTTATCGTTTTCTGTGTCGGAACGTGGAGATTGCTTGATTGGGCAGTCTTATTATGATGAAAAAACCAACAGTATGAAGTTTTGCTCCCTGTTTTATCTGGGGGATTACTCCCTTGTTGAAACTTTTTGGGAGGACAATTATTATAGCCTTTCTATGGAGTGAGAGCCTATCCGCAAATCAGCGGCACGCCCAAAAACAAAGGACAATTCGCCAGAGCAAACTGTCCTCAGAAAAGATATAACGGTGGTTCTAATTTGACCTTACACCAACGCCCACGCACGATTGAGACAGCGTTTGGTGTTTGCAAGCACAATCTCCTCCTCTTCGCCGGGACGAGGAGAGACCTCTGCTGACAGCATCAGCGGATGCTCAGGGCAGAAAAATCCCTCTCTCTTGAGGATGCGCAGAAAATCCGCCAGCTCCTCCACATCGTTGGCGCTGTTGGGATAGCCCAGACGGGGATGCTTGTCTCCATAGGCATCACAGGCCGGTTTCACCACAGCGTTTCCAAAGTGGAGATGGGTGATATAGGGCTTGAGGGTAGTGATGACAAACTCGCTGGTCTCGTAAGTGGTGGGAAAATGACTTAAATCCACCAGAATACCAAAATTATCGTGGGTTTTTCTCACTTCTGCGGCAAATTTCACCACATAAGGTGCAGGCCCCATGAGAGAAGCCTTGTCCATGTCATAGTCGAAGGCTTCCAGCTCCACCATCAGTCCCTTGGGGGCGGCATAGTCGCAAAGATGCCAAACCGTCTTCAAAAGCTGCTGAAATGCCTGCTCTTTGGTCTCTTCCTGCCACTTTCCAGCCAGAAATGCAATACCCACGCCGCCGAAATATTCTGCACGGTCAAGGTCACGCTTCAAAGCGTCCTCGGCTCGCTGCCGTTCCCCCTCGTCGATGGCATTGGGATTCAAACCGCTGCCAAGAAGGGTGGGCTGTGAGCCATAGCAGACGGTGAGGTGGCTCTGCTCCAAGAGACGCTTTGCCTTGGCATTCTCTGCTTCTGTGCCGTAGCCTTTGATTTCAATGGCATCAAAATAGTCGTCACAGCAGAGCTTTTTCAGACTTTCCAGAGGCTCAGACACGGGATAGCTCATCCATTGGATGGTTCCCACCTTAAAATACTTGTGAATGGACTCGTTCATAGTGAATACACCTCGTTTCACATCTTGAAAATATGGTTTCCTGCCTGATTTTGCTTGATTCTTTTCTACATTCTGCGGCTTGCGTTGGAATATCGTGGAAATTATAATCAAATTATGATTTTTGCCGTCCGAAAGGAGAAAGATATGAAGGTTTTAATTCCACAGGATATCACCCAGCCGGGCAAGGATTACCTCACGGCGCACAGTTACGAGGTGCTTGTTACCAACCGCAGCGACCTTGCCTCCATCTGTCAGGATGTTGCCGACTGTGATGCCATCCTCGCCCGCACCTGTCCCTATCCCGCAGAGGTGTTTCAGAGTGCACCCAAGCTCAAGTGCATTGCCCGTCACGGCAGTGGTTATGACAACGTAGACGTAGCAGCCGCCACTCAAAACGGCACTTATGTGACCATCACTCCCACCGCACCGGTCAACGCCGTGGCGGAGACCACCATGCTCCTCCTTCTTGCCTGTGCCCGCAAGCTCAAAATCCAGAATTTTGCCCACACCGTCCTCACCGAACAGCAGCACGGGAGCGTTGTATTTGGAGATGGCACGAGCCAGCTTCATCAGCTTTTGGCTGGTGAGGCTCTTGGCGGGCAGCTTATCAAAAGTGTAGCTTGCCACAAAGCCCATCTGATACAGCTCCCGGCGCAGCTCTCCGTCCATTTCAGTGATGCGCTGTCCCTCCTGGAAGGTGAGAATGCCGCCGGTAATGCGGTCGTCGATGATGATGGGGGCGGTGTTGACCACCGTGGTTCGATTTTGAATGGGAACCAGAATGGCATAGGACTCCCGACCCTCTTGGAGTGCCTTGTCAATGAGGCTTGGCTCCAGCTGGGGGAGCACATCGCTGACCCGACTGCCGATCATGTTGACGGGGCGGATATTCAGCAGGTTGAAGGTCACACGGTTGGCACGGAGGATGATGCCGTCGGTGTCTACCTGCATGATGCCGCTGAAGGTGTAGTCCAGCATGGTGTTGCGCTCGGCGCTGTTGTTTTTCTCCATGTCGATGGCGTAACAAATCTGATCTGCCAGAGCAAAGGCGCTCTGCATACTTTCCACGCCGGATGGAATGAATTTATAAGGGATGCCCAGCTTTGCCGCATGACCACAGACAATCTTTCCACCCAGTATTGCCTCACAGCCGTCCTTTTGCGCCTGCTCCACCAGATGCCAGAGTACCTCATAGTCATTGTGACAGTCTTCGGCGGCGTAACGATGGAGCTGCATCTGAAACAGCTCGTCAAAACGGGAGGTGTCGCAAAGGGTGTTTTCAAAACCGATCAGACCCACCTTGGGACACTCCACCCCCAGCTCCTGATGCAGCTCCAAAACCAGTCCGCCCAGCTCCTGTGCCGTGACACGAATTTCTACCACAGGCAGCTTGACGCAGCGCTTAATTTTGGAGGCATGGAGTCCTCGGGCAATGATAAGCTCACAGCCTCCCTGTTCCAGAGCCTTTGCCCTTTTTTCAATCTCCTCCGTTTGAATGTATTCTACACAGACGGGGGTGATGTGGCTGTAATTGCCAATGAGCTGTGAGGTCAGTTCGCACATCTCCTTATATGGAACTAAAATCGCAGCCTTTGCCATATACCATCTCTCCTCTTTTTTGATTTCTTCTCTGCCTTCTGCCTTTGACAGGAGAAAAATAATTACTTTGTTATTATAAATGCCAATCAAGTGTCAAATGTTCGATTCTCATTGAAAAAAGGGGATGCACCCACAAGGAACGCGGATACATCCCCATAAGGGTGATGAAATTGAGATTTTCAACCTCAGACCGTGATTACAGGAACATACCAGCAATCAACAGCTCAACGATACCCACGCCAGACATGATGAGAGAAACAGCGGTCTTGCAGCGGATCTGGTCCTTCAGCTCGGTCAGACCGAACATGCCGTTGAACACCCAGAAGCCGGAGTCGTTGAAGTAGGAGAAGGAGATAGCGCCGACGCAGCAGGACAGAGCCATCAGCAGGGGGGACACGCCCAGAACGTCCAGCAGAGGAGCGGACAGGTTCGCAGCGGTGGTGATTGCCACGGTAGCGGAGCCGAGGGCAATACGCATCAGAGCAGCGATGATGAAGGGAATCAGAACTGCGGGCAGGGGGGTCTTAGTGACCATCTCGCCCAGAGCGTTGCCGATGCCGGAGTCCTTCATGATCTGGCC
>JAKSQD010000020.1 GCA_024404315.1 Oscillospiraceae bacterium | reverse complement strand
CAAGCTGGTATGCCATGCAGCCCCGTGGTTCCGCTCCGGCATTTGACCCCGGCACCGATTCCGGAGCCGTCAGCTACAATAAGGCTGAGTTTCGGAGCTTTATGCCCGGCTTTGCCTCCGAGATATCCTCTGTGGACGGCTCTAACCGCATGGATGGACGCTTGGAGGTTCGTCACCCGGACGGCTCCGGCACAGCCTTTTACGACAGCGCTGTTTATCATGCTCCACGGGGCAATTCCAGCGTATACGAGGATAAAAACGGGCATCAATGGTACGCCATTCAAGGCACTCCGAGTGTGGAGCGGCGGCCTGTCTATGAAAACGGCAAACCTGTCTACGAAAATGGCAAGCTCAAAACCACCAGCATTGCGTCTATCCGATACGGCAGCACTCCCCAGCAATTTACCGCGCCCCAGACAGCTTGCCGATACCAGCATTAAAGCGCCCCGGCGCAAACCGTAACGCACTCATCAGCAGGGCCATGTCTTTCCCGGCATGACCCTTTTTCTTTGAAACGAGGTGATTATCTTGGCAGAACCGGACCGAAATGGATTGGGGGACGGTCGTGACAATTACGCTGGCGCAGCACAGAACATCGGGCAGGCACTCAGGCAGGCAAATTCCGCCGCCAACATCGCAAAGGCCGGGGCAGAAGGCGGCAGAGCTGTGGCAGCGCTCGCAAAGGGTGCCGCCGCCGGTGGTCCCTATGGCGCTCTGCTTTCAGCGGCATGGTCCATGCGGCACACACTATACCGCATCCTGATCTGTGTCTGCCTCATCCTCCTGATCTTCGTCGTCCTGCTCGCTTCGCTTCCGTCGGTCGTGACCAACGCCGCTTTTGGCTTGGACGGCTCTGAACCCACCGGCTCCCTTTCCGTCTCTTACTCAGCGCTTTCCTCTGCTGTGGCTTCCATCGTGGCGGAGGGCTATAACAGCTCTCTGGACGCGGTAGATGAAATGATCGAACAGGGCGGCTACAACTACCGCTATTCCATGAACAGCCTCATCAACAACGCTCAGGCTTCCACCGGCTATGATGTCAGCTACATCCTTGCCGCCTACTCGGTTTCCGTGGCGCAGAAGTCCACCAGCGAGGCGGATATGAGAAGCAAGCTGGAAACGGCTGCGGACAGGATGTTCCCAGTGACCGCTGAGGAAAAAACAGACTTCATTCAGCCGGATGACAGTGAGGACGGGGAAAATGACTCTACAGCCATAACTTATCTGCAATGTACCATCCATCCCTTTGATACCTCCGTTATTGCCAGTGCCTTTGGACTCGACCCCGCCGCACCGTATGACAGCTTTGGGCGAACCTACGGCGATGTCATCGCCAGTATGTCAAACGCCCTGAAAATGTCCCTGTACGGCACATTGGAAACAGGAACAGGGGTGAATCTGACAGATGAGGAAATGATCTCCTTCGTCAATCAGCAGAAATGCAGTGACACCCGGAAATACATCCTCAGCACCGCACTCTCTCTGGTGGGAAAAGTCCCTTATTTCTGGGGTGGCAAATCCGCTCCCGGCTGGAATGAGGAGTGGGGTACTCCGAAGGTCGTGACTGCCTCCGGCTCCAAGACCACCGGCACCACCCGTCCTTATGGTCTGGACTGCAGCGGCTTTACCGCATGGGTCTACGAAACGGCTCTGGGTATCTACATCGGCGGCGGCACTGCCTCCCAGCATCCCAACAGCAGCAGCATTACCCCAGACCAGCTCTTGCCCGGTGACCTGGGCTTCCTCGCCAAGTCAGGCGGAGGCTGGGAGCACGTCCTGATGTTTGCCGGTTACAACTCCAGCGGTCAGAGAATGTGGGTTCACAGCTCCCTCGGAAGCGGTGTCGTTCTGAATTCCCCCAGCTACGAATCCCGTCTCGTGCTTCGCCGTCCCTCCAATGTGGACTACAGCCAGACGGTCGGTATCGTCAGCGGCGGTCTCCCCGCCAACGGCAGCACTCCTGCCAGCGGTGAGCCTCTTTACAGCCTGACCGTAGACGTGACCCATTACTGTGACTGCAAAAAGTGCTGCGGAAGCGATGCACACGGAGTGACCGCCAGCGGCAAGCATGTTGAAAAAGGCATGGTCGCTATGTCCAGTGAGTATTCCTTCGGGACACAGATCATGATAAACGGCACCATGTACACCGTGGAGGACCGGGGGGATTCCACCATTGAGGGCAACAAGTCCAGAGTAGATATTTATGTAGGCGATCACAATTATGCGCTGAAGCTCGGCCGCTACAAAACGACCGCATATATTTACAGGATAGGCAGGTGATTCAGAAACATGGATCAGGATTATATCAGCGCCTACGCCATACCCGCCAACTACACTGACTCCGGCAAATTGTTTGGAGGTCTCGTTGAGACGAGAAACGCTGTGGAAACGGTGTTTCTGCTTCTTTTATTGGGTTATCCCGAACTTTTTCTCCTTCCATTGCCCGGAACCATGCGAATCGTGGTCATGGTCGTCACGCTCCTGCCTCTGGGCGTTCTGGGAGCGATGGGAATTGACGGCGACTCACTGTTCCAGTTCATGGGACACATCATCAGTTATTGGCTCAGACGACGTATCTTACACATGAGGAGGGTTGGATACCACTATGATCCGGCACAGCTCAAAAAGCCAGAAAAAACAGGCAGGGAGAAAAAATCCTCCCAGCCAAAGACAAAGGGGCACAAAGCCCGCAAAAAAGTCCGCAGACCGCCCCCCAAACGGCGCAGAAAAGGTCAGAAAGGAAAAGCCCGAAAAGCTGGAGTTCGTACAGGACTTCATTCCCGTCAAAAACCTGTCCAACGGTATCATTGAGACCACGGACGGACGATACATCAAAATCCTTGAAATCGAACCCATCAACTTCCTCCTTCGCTCCGGTGAGGAGCAGATGAACATCATTTCCTCCTTTGCCAGCTGGCTGAAGATCTCTCCCATGAGGCTTCAGATCAAGTCCTTTACCCGAAAGGCGGACTCGGACAAGCACATCTCCCTACTTCGGAAGGAGCTGGAGCAGGAGGGAAATGAACGATGCAGGGAGCACAGTGAAGACTATATCCGGCTCATTAAGGACATCGGAAGCCGTGAGGCTCTGACCCGGCGCTTCTTCCTCATCTTTCAGTATGAGAGTTTTGGGCGGGGCGAGGACGATTACGGAAAGGTCTATGGAATGCTCTCTACAGCAGAGCAGAACGCCAGAGCCTATTTCATGCAGTGCGGAAACTCCATTCTCAGCCCCAAAGACCCGGATGAGGCAGCGGCTGAAATACTGTATCTGTACTTTAACCGCCGCTCCTGTGTGGACGAGCCGTTTCAGAGCCGGGTTGACAGGGTGGTATTGGATACCATGGCTTCACAGAATCTGGTTCTGGGTGTTGACCCTGTACCTCAGATTCCGATCACTCACTTCATTGCCCCTCGCGGCATCGACCTGTCCCACTATAACTACATCATCATGGATGGGCTGTACTACAGCTTCCTTTATATCAAAGCGGACGGCTTCCCCAGCAATGTCCGGGGCGGCTGGATGTCCTCTCTCATCAACGCCGGTGAGGGCATCGACATTGACATCTATCTGAACCGTGAAAACCGGAGCAAAATCATTGACAAGGTGGCTCAGAGAATCCGGCTCAACCGCACGAAGCTGCGCAGCATACAGGATACCAGCACTGACTTTGACGAGCTGGCAAACTCCATTCAGGCGGGCTACTTCATCAAGCACGGCATCGCCAACAATAACGAGGATCTGTTCTATCTCAGTGTGTTCGTTACCATTTCCGCCAAAACCTATGAGGAGCTGGTATGGAGGCGGAGGCAGATGGTGGATATGCTCAAATCCACCGATATCTATACCAGTGAGTGCCGCTTCCAGCAGGAGGCAGCCTTACAGTCTGTCTCACCCTTTGTCCACATCGCTCCCGAACTGGAAAAGAAGACCCGCCGTAATGTCCTGACCAGCGGAGCTGCGGCGGCGTATCCTTTCACCAGCTATGAAATGTCTGACGATTCCGGCGTACTGCTGGGCATCAATCGGCACAACAATTCCCTTTGCATCGTTGACCTGTTCAACACCAAGAAGAACAAGAACGCCAATCTGACCATGTGCGGCACAAGCGGTTCAGGCAAGACCTTTACCATGCAGCTGCTCGCTCTGCGCATGAGGATGAGGGGGATTCAGTGCTATATCATCGCTCCCATCAAAGGTCATGAGTTCAAGCGTGCCTGTTCCAAGATTGGCGGCGAGTTCATCAAGATCGCCCCCGGCTCTCCTCACTGCATCAATGTGATGGAGATCCGTCACACCATATCCCCTGAGATGGAGCTGATTGATGAAATCGATTACAACAATATGGACTCTATGCTGGCCCGGAAGATTCAGCAGCTCATGATCTTCTTCTCGCTGCTTATTCCCGATATGACCAACGAGGAGGAGCAGATGCTGGACGAGGCGCTGATCCAGACTTACAACGAGTTCGGCATCACCCACGATAACGCCTCCCTTTACATCAACGCAAAGGTATCCCCACCGGTGATGAAGACCATGCCCATTCTGGGCGACCTCCATAAGCACCTGCTGGAAAACCCGCTGACCTCCCGGCTTGCCACCATCGTCAGCCGCTTTGTCACCGGCTCTGCCCAGAGCTTCAACCGTCAGACCAATGTGGACCTTTCCAACAAGTACATCGTCCTTGACCTGTCCGAGCTGAAGGGCAAGCTGCTCCCTGTGGGCATGATGATCGCCCTTGACTACGTTTGGGACAACATCAAGGCAGACCGCACCAAGAAGAAAGCCATTATGATCGACGAGATATGGCAGCTCATCGGTGCCTCCTCCAACAAGCTGGCGGCAAATTTCTGCCTTGAGATATTCAAGGTCATTCGAGGCTTCGGCGGTGCCGCCATCGCCGCCACTCAGAACCTGAGCGACTTTTTCGGTCTGGACGACGGCAAGTATGGTCGGGCCATCATCAACAACAGCAAAAACAAGATCATCCTCAATCTGGAGCCGGACGAGGCGGAATACGTTCAGGAAACGTTAAAGCTGACCCGAACGGAGATTCGCTCTATCACCCGCTTTGAGCGTGGCGAGGCACTAATCTGCTCCAACAATTCCAAAATCCCCATCACGGTTTCAGCCTCTACGCTGGAACAGGAGATGATTACCACAGACCGTGCCGAGCTTGAGGCTCTGCTGAAGCGGAGACAGGAGGGTGAAGCTGCCCAAAACGGCTAAATGCACAGGAATCAACGAATGTACATTCGCCAATTCCTACACATTTCAAAGGAGGTGTCCCAATTTGACGCTATTACCCAACGAAAGATACATCCTCCACTGGCTCAGCCAGTATGGAGCACTGCCCAAGTCGCAGATCATTCGGCTTCTGTATGACCAGCCGCCCAACTCAGCGGAACGTACCATCCAGCGGTTGAAGAAAAACTGCTATCTCACCGATGTAGGCGGCTACTATCTGGGGCTGGATGAGGTGTGCAAGCCTGACCAGCGGCTCATCACTGCTGTCTGGGTGCTGCTGCGGTTCATTCAGCACGTTCACCCTATGGCTCACTATCCCGCAACCTTCCCCTCGCAGCTGTTTTTCCTCAAGGAGAACGTGGGATATGAGATTGTTGTCCTCTATGAAGGAGAAAGTCACCTTACCAGACTTTTGCAGGTGCAGGAGGACCTCAAATACATCATCGTGCTGCCCAATGTGGAGATGGCACGACGGCTTGTGCTGCCCAAGGTTCCCTGCCTGTTCGCAATTGTCGATTTTGAGGGTTCGGATGAACCCGTTATTACATTTTACAGTGAGGAGATGATAAGCAATGGAGCATGAACCCACACGCTTTGAGCTTTCCTTGAAGCGAACAGAAAAACTGCTGAACAAAGTTCAGAAATCCTTCCAAAAGGTTGCGTCAGTGGCTCAATATGACCAGACTATGGCGGCTTACAGTCCTGCTCTCCAGCTGGCGGAGGATACGGAACGGCTTACCCTGATGACCCGCTCCCTGCCGGTCTACACTGGGGTGCCGGAAGCGGCCTTACAGGTCGAGCTGATTAAGGAAGCGACGATTCCTGTGCAGATTGGTTTCACCGGCAACGGCTGGTTTTCCGTGAGGATTCCCGCACTTTTACCTCGAAAAAGTCGTCATAGCTCCGCAGATTATGTCCAACAGTACCTCGCTCCCGCCTTAAACCGCTTTTTCAGAGGTAAGGAGTATACCATTCGTTTGGAGCATTGTGTTTTGATCTATCGCCACGTTTATGAGACCGCCGCCGCCCGGAACGCCAGCACCGTGACCACGACAACATTGAGATCAACCGAGTATCGCCCTGAAAACTCTGCTGGATATGGAAAAACACCATCGGCTGGAGTTCCGCTTTGACGGCGTGTACCACCATATCTACTTTATTCCCCTTAACAGCTTCGGTATTCGTATGCTGAGGCTCTACTCCGTCCCCAACTGGAGACAGCGGCTTCTCAACGCGCTCTTTGAGCCGGATGAACTGGTCAACGGCTTTTCCGCAACAGAGTGCGACGCCTTTATCAATGGCGTATGCGTTGTGTCCCATCTGGACGGAGATATCGCACGGCTGACTCGTCTGAGGCTTCCAGCCTTGCAGCGCCCCAACCAATTTGAAATTCTCTGCTATCCCGAACAGGTCCCCTTCCTTCGAGAGTATCTTTCACCTGAGATTCCCATGAAGGTCATTACCATAGACGCTGTGGAGGAAGCATTGATGGAAGGATGTGAAACCAATGATTGACAAGCGACGAACAGCCGCCATTTTTGCCGCCATTCTGCTCGGTCTGATGAGCCTGCTTTACCTTGGCGGTCTTATTGGTCAGATTCTGACTGAATATCATCACTGGATGGACTCCGGCGGCATGACCGGGCACACACAGATGGCACCGATCCAATGGAGTCCGCTGATCTGCGTCCCGCAGGCATTCACACTGAATGGAATCAAGGGAATGCTGGGAACCGCAGGCATTGTGGCTGGCACTGTTGCCTATATTGTGCTTCACCAGAAATTTTACAACAATATCTATGATGACCGTGGCTTTCGGGTCGCCAGCGACGGCACCTACGGAACGGCAGCATGGATGGATGACAAGGAACTTCGTGAGGTTCTGGAGGTCAAATCCCCTGCGGCAGCCGATGGCGTCATTCTGGGCGAGAAGGGCGGCAATGTCATCTGTATGCCAAAAGAAACCCGGCTGAACCGGCACATCGCCATCTTCGGTGCGTCCGGCTCCCGAAAATCCCGTGGTGTCATCTGCCCCTCCATTTTTTCTGCCATCCGCCGTGGGGAATCCGTGGTCATCACTGACCCCAAGGCGGAGCTGTACGACGACTGCTCCGAGCTGTTCCGTAAAAACGGCTATAAGGTACAGGTCTACAATCTGGTCAGCCCAAAGCATGGAGACTCGTGGAACTGTATGTCCGATCTGGGCGGCGACCCCATGCTGGCTCATACCCTGTGCAACGTTATCATCTCCAACACCAGCTCCGGCAAAGGGGATGCTTTCTGGGACAACGGTGAACTGAACCTGCTCAAAGCTCTGGTTCTTTATGTCGATCTGGACAAGACCCGTGACCCATCTGCGAAGCACCTCCCTGCCGTTTATCAAATGCTGACCCAGTACAGTGAGAAGCAGCTGACCGCTATGTTTGAGAAGCTGCCCATGTCCCACCCGGCACGAGCGCCTTACACGCTCTTTGCCCAGTCCAGCGATACCGTCAAATCCGGTATCATATTGGGTCTGGGCACCCGTTTGCAGGTTCTCCAGACCGAAGCAGTCCAGCGCATCACTAGCCGCTCTGACATTGACCTCACCTCCCCGGCACGGGAGAAAACCGCAGTTTTCGTTATTTTGAGCGATCAGGACGCTTCCATGGCGTTCCTGTCATCGCTCTTTTTTTCATTCCTATTCATCAAGCTGGTTCGCTATGCCGATACCCGTCCCGGCGGTCACTGTGATATTCCCGTCAACCTGATCTTTGACGAGTTCAACAACATCGGCAAGCTGGGTGCCGCTCCTGACGGCTCCGACTTCTGCCGTTCCCTTTCCACCATCCGCTCCCGTGATATCCGGGTGATGCTCGTAGTCCAGAGCCTCGGACAGCTCCAGAATCGTTATGCCAACAACCTCTGGGCGGAGATCATCGGCAACTGCGACATCCAGCTCATGCTGGGCTGCACCGATGATGTGACTGCCGAGTACATTTCCGCCCGCAGCGGCGAGATGTCCATTGAGGTCAGCACCACCATGACCGTCCGTCAGACCATCGCCGTGGCGCAGATGATTCCCCAATATCGTCAGAGTGATGGTGAGGGCAAACGGCGGCTGATGACCCCGGATGAGGCCCTGCGCCTCTCCAATGATGACCTGCTCATCATCATTCGGGGGCACAATATGCTGAAAGCCCGCAAATTCGACTACACCAATCATCCCATGAGCAAGGACATACAGCAGGTATCTATCTTTGATTATAACCCTGTCCAATCGGTATCTTTTCCGACTGTAATCCCTCCAACTCAGACTGAACCTGAGTCAGCCCTATCCAAATCCAAAACCGGAGGCGGACGCAAGCCCCTTCGGAGCACCGCCAAACCGCCTGATTATTTTTAAGGAGGTAATCTCTTATGCCTTATCCTGAATTCTATTCTACCCCTGATTTTTTGCCTCAGTTTGGAGGCTCTCCCCAGACTGACCCGGAACGCACCATGATGCTCTCGGAAGGCCCGCCCGCAGCGGAAGACAGCCCGCCTTTTTCTTCTCATCCGAGTCAGTTTGGAGAGCCGTCCCAGACTGACTTTGCGGACGATGATTTAAGCGCCGAGGGCCTAATCCCAAGCACCGAAGGCGGCTCTTTTCCTCACCAGCAGACTCAGTTTGGAGAGTCGCCCCAGACTGACTTTGCAGACGATGATTCGGCCTCTGAAGTGCCCCCTGTGGACGTCGAAGGCGGCACGCTGCCTCTCGACCAGACTCAGTTTGGAGAACCGCCCCAGACTGACTTTACAGACGATGATTCGGCCTCTGAAGTGCCCCCTGTAGACGTCGAAGGCGGTACGCTGCCTCTCGACCAGACTCAGTTTGGAGAACCGCCCCAAACTGACCCTGAAGAAACCTTGGATGCCGGCAGGAACGCCCCGGCCACTCCTCCTCAGCCGAGGGAACCTTCTCCCGCACCTCGCTCCCGCAGCAGTCAGCCCAGAATGAACATCGTGGCCATTGGCGACCGCCCCACTGTCCAGACCGACGCTGAAAAAGCACACAGCGACCACATTGATCTGGTGGAGTCCATGCGCAGCGGACGTATCCTGACCGGCACCATCCACGGCATTGAGGAGGCGGAGGGCAAGCCCATCGCAGTCATCTATCATGGCGACTGGAAGATCATGATTCCCGCTGAACAGGCTGTCGTGCCGCCCACCGACGCTGACGGACACACCCCCAGAAATTCCAGCCAATACCTGCTGATGAACCGCCTTGGCGCAGAGGTGGATTATCTGGTGAAGGGCATCGACGCAAAACACCGCATCGCCGTTGCCAGCCGTCTGGAGGCCATGCGTGCCAAACGCAGAGAATACTACTTCGGCAGGGACAGGAGCGGCAATGACTATCTGTTTGTCGGAGCCTGTGCCGAAGCCCGTGTCGTCTGCGTCATCAGCGCAGGCATCTTTGTGGACCTGTTCGGCGCAGAGACCTATATCCCACTCCGGGAGTTGAGCTATCAGCGGATGTCCAACGCCAGCAGTCAGTATCAGACCGGTCAGCGGGTGCTGGTCAGGATTCTGGAGCTGGATAAAAACAGGCGCAGCGGCTCCGTAACGGTCACTGCATCGGTGAAGCAGGCCATGGAAAACCCCTATGAAAAAGCGCTCCGCCGGTATTCTCCCGGAAACTGCTATGTCGGAACCGTCAGCATGGTGGACACCTCCGGCGTATTTGTCGCTCTGGACGGCGGCGTTGACTGTCTCTGCCAGCACAACCGCAGGGGCAGGCCCCCCAGAGGCTCCAGAGTCACCGTCCGCATTGCGGGCATTGACAGCCAGAGCAACCGAATCTGGGGCTACATCACCCATGCGGCAGCAATGCGGTAAAACACAGAGGTTCATCTATGAATGTAATTCTTGTCATTGTCTTGCTCACCGGAATCGGCTTCCTCATCCTGACCGCTCTTGCGGTCTGCTCCTCATGGAAGGATTCCATGACCGGTCTGGGCTATTCTGAAAAGGAGCTGGGAGACTGGAGTTCTCCCGTTGACTGCTGATATGAAAAAGCTTCCTCTTTTCTACTTCATTCGAGCGCCCAATCACAGGCGCTTTCTTCTTTTCCTTCAACACTTTTATCGACTATGAGGTACTTTATGAACGCAAAGAATTTTACCGGACGCTCTCTGAAAACCCGTCTGTTTGCCCTCCTGATGGCAGCGATGCTCTCTGTCACCTCCTGCCCGGTCACGGTATTTGCAGCAGCTCCCACTGACGGCACTGTGACTGTGACCGATGCGGCAGAGCCGGAGGAGACTGAACCCGGTGCTCCCGCCACGGAGCTGGCTTTGGACGAGGCTGAGGAGGAGAAGCCCTCCGGCACTGACAGCGGCGGTGTTTCCACTCCCGCAAGCACGGAGAACGCCGCCTCCGATGACGACGATGTTGGCAGTCTGACCACCGCAGCCGAAGACGGAAGCGATTCCAACGGCAGCGAGGATGAGGATGACTTCGACCCCAATGCCGATGCTGACTCCGGCGAAGGTGATGCCGGTCAGCAGGAGGATGTGGTGGAGACTCCCAACGAAGACAGTGAATACGAACCCTTCGACAACTCTGATGCCGCCTCCGCAGAGTCTGACAGCGAGAACGGCGTGACCGTTTCTTACAAGGCGGACTCTACCACCGCATTTGATTCCGGCAAGCTCAAAGCCGGTCAGATTTTTGTGGATAAGTCTGTCGGCAAATCCTCTGCCACTGACACCGCATTCTCCGAGGTCCTCTCGATCTACGGCAAGGAATTCGTCTCCACCAGTGAATACAGCACCGGCAACTATGTGCTGGTCGTTGACTGCACCCGCTCTCTGTATCTGGCGGATACCTCCGGTCAGCTGGTCAAGGCAGTTACGACCGCAACCAATAATCTCGTCAAGGAAATCTGCAAAAACCCCCTCAGCAATGTCGCTGTCATCGGCTTTAGCGCAGACAACCTTGAGCGAACCGCCAACAAAAACCCTGACCCCACCAGCCTGCTCCTCGGCATGGGAAACTGGGGCAAGGTCAGCGGCGATCTGCTCCAGTGCGACACCTCCAGCAGCAACGAATGTGCCTGGTACATCGGAGCTTCCTCCGCTGCCGCAGGCTCCAACGTTGCCAAGACCGGCAAGCGCTATATCAGCTACGGAACGTTCCCCCAAGCCGGTATCGCCCATGCCGCCTCCATTCTTGAAGCGCAGAAGGATAAGGCTGACACCGCAGGTTATATCATTTTCTTAACGGACGGCGTGCCCACTTACGGAACGACGAAATGGGCAGCGGCTTATGACCCCAGCAGCGACGCATGGCACTCCAAGACCAGCTACGCATTGGGAAATGGCGGCTACTCCACTCCTGACGCTACCGCCTACGCTCTGATGACCATGCAGTATTGGAGCAACAAGCTGAGCAGTGAATATCAGAAGTTTGCGCTCTATTCCGCCCATTTCAGCAACGACGGCTACAACTCCGGCGATGAGGACATGGCCCGCTGGATGTGCGGTGTCGTCAACAACGTCACCTATCAGGCTGGCACCGGAACCGCCAAGAATGACAAGGGCTTCATTGGTGATGTGATCTCCTCCGGCTGGCCCAGAAACCGCCTCGACAGCTCCTATACCGGCAGCTCCCAGACGGAGCTGAAAACTGCGGCAAAAAAGCTGAAAAGCCTGATGACGGCGAGCAACCTGACCAAATTGGGACTGTCCTCTGCCACCAGCTTCCCTGCTCCGGCTGAGGCTCAGTTCTGCAATCTGTCCCAGTACAGCTCCGCCGCAAATAAGGCGCTGGCTCTGGAGCACATCATCGACAATCTCCAGAACATGATGAAGAAGGATAAGACCACCCAGGGCGCTCTGAAAAACGGAACCAACGCCGTTTTCACCACCCAGACCGGCAATTTCCTCACTGTGTCCGGTGATCCCGTCCTGTATTACAATAACTCCCCCGTGAATCACTCCGGCAAGTCCGGCGATACCTATACCTACAGCGTGGCGGGATACACTGCCACGGTACAGGTCACCACCAGCGGAAACCGCTCCACAGTCACCGTAACCATCCCCGCTGAGGTCATCAACAAAAACGCATTGGACGGTCATACCTACCCTGTCCAGTGCCGTTTCAATGTTGATCTGGCTGGCAGCTATCTGGATGCCCTTCAGTCTGCCGGAGGCAAATCCTATTCCGCATTCACCAACGAATATCAGTCCAGTCAGTCCAAAGTGTCCTATACGACTGCTGCGGATAACCCCTATTACGCATCCACTGGCACTGAAAACACGAATAAATCCAAAAACACGACCGGCTCCCTCGCTTATGTGTCCAACATCGTGAAAGCCAAATCCGGCAGGATGACCACCGCCACGCTGGGCAACAACGGCTGGCTCTCCCTGACTCCCGGCAATGGCTCCATTACCGTGACCAAAAAGATCGAAGGAGCAGACGGTAAGGATCTGGCTCTGGACGGCTTCACCTTCCGGCTCACCGGCACCAGTACGCTGGGTGAAAAGGTCGATCAGACTGCCTCCACCGACGCAAACGGCACTCTTACCTTTCAGGATGTTCCGACCGGCACCAACTATACCGTCACCGAAACCGCCACGAAAGACGGCGGCGGAAAGATCGCTGAGTGGTGGGATGCCTTGAATGAGGTCATCAATCCCATTGCGGTCGGCTCCAAAAATGACACCAGCGTCACCGCTGTGAATGTGTACAAGACCGGTGACATCGAGATCGTCAAGGTCATTGACCATGAGGGCAAAAACGATGCCGTGAACACCAACCTCGCAGGCTTTGAGTTCCAGCTCACCGGCACCTCTGATTCCGGTGAACAGGTCAGCCGGAAGGCCGTCACCAATGCTGAGGGCAAAGCCATGTTTGAGGCTGTCCCCATCGGCACCTTTGAGGTAACTGAGACCGCTACGCCCGGCGGAAACGGCAAGGTAGCTGACTGGTGGGAATTTGTCGGCGGCAAAGTGGAAGTGACTGCTAAGTATCAGTCTACCATGACCTATACCGTCCACAACCGCTGCAAAGAGGGCAGCATCAACGTGACCAAGCAGATCCGCTTTCAGGGAAAGCAGGACTCCGTAAATTCCAACCTCGCTGGCTTCCGGTTCCGTCTTACCGGAACCACGGAATCCGGTGCAAAGGTAGACGTGACCGCTGACACGGACCAGACCGGCAAGGTCTCCTTCGACAATATCCCCGTTGGCGATCAGTACACCATCACGGAGATTGCAAGCCCTGACGGAAAGGGCGGCATTTCCGATTGGTGGGATGCTTCCAAAGCGGTTCTGACCTCCGTGAAAGCAGAGGACGGGAAGACTCTTTCCTATGTCGCTGTGAACACCTATAAAGAAGGTGATGTCGAGGTCAAAAAGGTCATCCGCTCCGACGCTCCCAGCGATACCGTAAACACCAACTACGCTGGCTTCCAGTTCCGTCTCACCGGAATGTCTGCCTCCGGCGCGGCTGTGGATGAAACGGCTGCCACCAACGCCGAGGGCATCGCTCTGTTCCGGAGCATCCCCATCGGCACCGGATACACCCTGACCGAGATCGCCACCCCCGGTGCTGCTGTCATCTCCGACTGGTGGGACCCCCTCAACGCTGTCACCACCGAGATCAAGGCCAATTACAAGACCAAAGTGACCTACAGCCCGGTCAACTACTACGAATCGGGCAATGTCGTGGTCAAAAAGCAGATCGAGCTGGCAGACCCGGAGCAGTATAATACCGAGTCCGAGAGCAAGCACCATTACAACAGCAGCAAGGCGGGGTTTGCGTTCCATCTTTACGGAACCTCTGCCTCGAAGGTCTCTGTGGACTATTTCGCTGTGACCGATGAGAACGGCGAGGCACACTTTGACCATATGCCCATCGGTACTTACACGGTGCAGGAGGTTCGAGCCTCTGCCGTTCCCGCTTCCGCCCCCTGCAAGAGCAAGGCGACGCAGGAACTCATTCAGTACGTCCTTCCCGCCGCCCAGACCGTGACCGTCAAATATGACAAGCAGAATCACAAGGAACTTACCTCTGAGCTGACCTTCCAAAACATCCTCAAGAAGTGGAGCTTCAGCGGCACCGGCAAGCCCAATGACACCCTCATCAAACAGGATTATGAAGCCGAGGCTGAGAACATTACCCAAGGCGAGGCTGTGCTGGAAGGGGCTGTTTATGGTCTGTACGATGACGGCAAGCTCGTCGCCACTGCAAAGACCAACGCCGCCGGACGCTTTGACTTCACGGGCTGGTTTGTCGTTGGCGACGGCTGGTATGTGCAGGAGATCACGCCCTCTGCGGGCTACACTCTGGATACCAGAAAATATCCGGTGAACGCCTGCGCTCAGAAGTATTTGACTGAGAACAAGGAAAAGTTCCAGACCAAGACCATCAACTCCATCTTCCTCTCCACTCAGGACACCAAAGCCAACACTGTGACCGAGCAGGTCATTAAACAGGCTGTTCGCATCCACAAGGAGCTGGTCGAGGGCACCATCGGAACCCCTCTGGAGGGTGCCAGATTCGGCATCTATCTGGAAAAGGACCTGACTGCCTACGCTAAGGCCACGGATTTCTCCGGCAAGCTCGTTTCCGCTGATGATTGGACCGAGTTCTTCCGTGCGGTGAAAAACAAGGAGGTCAAGGCAGGCGGAAAGGTCATCTCCATGACCGATATCTCCACCGCTCTCCTTTACGAGAACGACTCCTCCAGGCTCGCCGGACTGACCCCCACTAAGGTCAAAAACCAGTACAGTGTGAACTGGATCGTTACCAGCACCGATGGCTATGCCGTCAGCCCTGAGCTTCCCTATGGCAAGTACGTCATCTATGAAGCGGAAACTCCCAACACTGAGCTTGATCCCGCTCAGGCCATGTTCTTTATCGTTAAAACCGACAGCCGCACGCCCCAGACGCTGAACTACAGCTTCCTTGACTTCGTGGCTGACCGCTATGTTGATATCGTCAAGATTGACGGCGACAGCAAAAAGACCGTCATCAAGCCCAACACCCAGTATTTGATCTATTCCTGTGACAAATCCGGCAAGTACACGGACAAGGATCTGGTGCGGCAGTCTTACAAAAACGGCAATACCACCGTCGTGATCGGCACGAAGGACCACCCGTGGACCACCGACAAGACCGGTGTTATCACCGTTGTGGAGGAGCTGAAAGCCGGAACCTATGCTGTCCGTGAGGTCAACGCCCCGGAGGGCTTCCACAATCCCGAAAAGGATGTAGTCTTCACCGTCAGCAATGACCAGACTTATGATTACCGTCCCGTTTACGACCACGACGAGATCATCGGCTACGCCGAATATCTGCTGGTCGTTTATGAAAATCCGGAGACCCGTGCCCAGCTTACCGTCATTAAGACCGGTGAAACGGTGGAATCCTTTGGCTCTAGGGGAATCCTTGGTGCTGTCACGGATGCCCTCGGTCTGACTGACAATAAGGATTTCACTTATAAGACCAGTGAGCTGGACGGTGCGTCCTATGTGGTCAAAGCTGCTGAAGACATCGCCACGCAGGACGGTCAGGGTTCCTATTGGTATCGCAAAGGCGAAACCATCGCCACCGTTGTGACCGGAAAGACCGGAAGCGTTACCTATACCGACAAATGCTCTGTCTGTGAAAGCGGCGTTACCACCTACAAGTCTGAGATCAGCAACAAAAATTGTCCCTTTGCCGCCTTCTCCAACTCTGAGACCGGCAAGGTCACGCTGACGCTGCCCCTCGGCTCCTACACCGTCACGGAGGTCCATGCCCCCTATGGCTATGTCCTCAACGACAAGCCCCAGACCGTCACCTTCAAATGGAACAACCAGAAGGAGGAGATGGTCAAGAGTGAGCTGACCTTTGACAATGCCCGCACCCGCACTCCTCCCATTCTTCCTCCTGATACCCCCGACACTCCTGATACGCCTCCCGGCGAGGAAAAACCTGATACCCCTGATGCGCCTCCCAGCATTGAAAAGCCCGACATCCTCGACGTTCCTCCCTTTACGCCTCCCGGAACAGAGGAACCGGACTCCCAGAGAGGTTATGTCAAGCTGACCAAAACGGACAGCCTCGACGGAGAACCCGTGGAAGGTGCCGTCTTTGGTCTGTACAACTCCACCCCGATCTATGACCGCAGCGGCAAGGAGCTGCTGAAAGCAGACAGCCTCATTTCTACCGTTACCACGGACAAGAACGGCGTGGCGACCGTCAAGACAGACCTTCCCCTGATGGATGAGGGCTATACCGCTGGCTCTCAAAAGAACAGCGGCGACTACTATTTCGTAGAACTCAAAGCCGCTCCCTATTACGAACTGGATGCCACGCCCCAGAAGGTCCATGTGGAATATGAAACTCAGTTCGTTCTGGTCGTAGGCGCTCGCACCTCCATGACCAATAAGCTCTCCGGTCATCCTGACCTGAAAATTCTGAAAGCCGTAGACAAGACTGAGGTGCAGGAGATCGACTGTGCCGAGGACAAAGCCGAGCTGGTCTACACCCTGACCGTGAAAAACGAGGGCAACGGTCTTGCCAAGAAGGTCGTCGTTTCCGATGACCTCCCGGCAGAGGTGTCCTTCCGCTCCTCGGAGCCGGAATGCAGCCAGCGCATTGGCACCTCCCGCTGTATCTGGTCGCTGGGCAAACTTGCCCCCGGCGAAAGCAGGGAGATCAAGGTAAAGGTCAAGGTCTCCAAGACGGCACGCTCCGGCGATGAGATTCACAACATGGCCTATGTCGATTATGGAAACAACATCGACGATAAGGGCAAGCCCCTGCCTCCCATCCCCTCCAATGAAGTCGTGACCAAGGTAGTGGCTCCCATCCTGACCATCCTCAAGCGGCAGTGCATCAACGATGGCGAAACAACCACCGAGAAGCTCACCGCCGAGGCAGGCGATGTCATCACCTATTTTGTGGATGTGGGCAACGCCTCCAATGCCACCAGCGCCGCCTTTGATGTGACCGTTACGGACGCTGTACCCAAGGGTCTGATCTATGTCAAGAACAGTGCTGACAACGGCGGAACCTATGACGCTAAGACCAACACTCTGACATGGAAGCTGGGAACCCTTGAGATTGGCGGAACCAAGACCGTCACCTTCAAAGCCCTGATTCCCTCCACTGCTTACAATACCAATTATCTGAACGTGGGCGTCGTCACCGCTTCCAACGCTCCCAAGCGTGAGAGCAAGGTGGAGGAGGATACTCCCGATAAGCAGAAGATCACCATCCACTATGTCGATACCGCCGGTAAGCCCATTGCCGATGATTTCACGGCTGAGTCGAAGAAGGATACCCCTTATGATGTGGTCGGCAAACTTTATCCCTCCATTAAAAATGGCGATTCCACCTATACCAAGGTGGGAACGGGAACCTTTGGCAAATACGACACCACTGACGGCATCACCAACGACAGCGACCCTGTAAAGGGCACTTTGGACAGTGACAAGGTGCTTTGGGTGGTTTATGACATCCCCAATGCGCCTGACGTTGAAAAGCAGAAGATTACCATTCACTACGTCGATACCACCGGCAAGCCTATCTCCGATGATGTTACCAGCACCGGCAGCAAGGGCGACAGCTACAGCGTGACCGACAAGATTTATCCCGTCATCTCAAAATCCAGCACGACCTATGAGAAGGTTGGAACCGGTCACTTTGGTCAATACGACACCACTGACGGCATCACCAACAACAGTGACCCCACTCAGGGCACGCTGGATGATGATAAGGAGCTGTGGGTGGTTTATGATGTTCCCAAGGCTCCTGCGCCTGCGCCTGAACAGCAGAAGGTCATCATTCACTATGTCGATACCGAGGGGAACCCCATTGCCGGGGACTCCATCACCTCTGGCGGCAAGGGCAGCGGCTATGATGTGACCGGTAAAATTTATCCCTCCATCAGCAAGGACGGTCAGCCCTATCATAAGGTTGGAACGGGAACCTTCGGCAAATACGATACCACTGACGGTATTACCAACGACAGCGACCCCACTCAGGGCACGCTGGACGGTGACAAAGAACTGTGGGTTGTCTACGATGTTCCCAAGGCTCCTGCCCCTGACACTGAGAACCGGAAGGTCATGATTCACTATGTTGATACTGAAGGGAACCAGCTGACCGAGGATGCCACTACCTCCGGTGAACAGGGCAGCGGCTATGATGTGACCGATAAGGTCTATCCCGTCGTGACCAAGGGCGGTAAGTCCTACCTCAAGGTTGGAACGGGCACCTTCGGCAAATACGACACCACCAACGGCATCACAAAAAACAGCGACCCCACTCAGGGCACGCTGGACAGTGACAAGGAGATCTGGATCGTCTACAAGCTCAGGGATACCGGCTCCGGCAATCCTGAAGACCCCATGGAGTCCAATCCTGTGGAGGTCGTCGTGGGTGCGCCCAAGCTCGTGATTACCAAGCAGGTGGACAAGAAGACCCTCCAGCAGTCTGATGTTGCCAAAAAGCAGGGCGGTCTGGTCTACACCATTACCGTCAGCAACTCCGGTGATGCCCGTGCCTGCAATGTGAAGGTAACGGACAAGCTGGATGAGCGCCTTGAGTTCGTGAACAGCTCTGCCAAGTATGAAAAGGACAAGGATGGCAGCTATGTATTCTCCATCTATAACCTCTCTGCCAAAGCGAGCCGTACCTTTACCATTTCCGTTCGGGTGAAGACCAGCGTGACCGCTCCTGCCACCATCCCCAATGCTGCTGTAGCGGACTGCGAGAACAACCCGGATCAGCCTGTTCCCAGTGAAAAGGTGGAAACCAAAGTCATCGCCCCCAGGCTCAGTCTGGAGAAAAAGCAGGCCATCAACGGCGGCACCGCTGTGAAGGACAAGCTCACCGGCAAGGGCGGCGATACCATCACCTATACCCTGACCGTTGCAAATGCAAAGGATGCCACCAGTGACGCTTATCATGTGGTCATTACCGATGCCGTTCCCTCCGGTCTTTCCTATCTGGACGGCAGTGCGGACAATGGCGGCACTTATAAGGGCGGAACGCTCAGCTGGAACTTCGACACCCTGAAGATCGGGGAAAGCAAGACTGTGACCTTCAAGGCCACGATTCCTGCCTCTGCCGCAAAGCGCACCTATAAGAACCTTGCCACCGCCACCGCCGATAACAGCCCCGATGCTCCCTCCAATGAGGTCGAATCCAATGTTCCCGGCACCAATCCCAAGACCGGCGATGACCGCAATCCCATGCTCTGGGGCATGGTCGGGACCGGCGCAATGGCAGTTATGCTGAGTGCAGCCTTCCTCCTGCTCCGTAAGCGCAGATGAGACGCAAACATGAAAAAAGTGCGGTGGTCTGGATGAGTACCGTGACCCTGCTCCTCATCCTCAGTGCGGGAATCTTTCTTTTCGCGCTGTGGATGATTCAGGACGCTCTGGACAGCTACAGCTCCAGCGAGCAGGTCTATGACGAGCTTGAAGCAGTCGTGACCCTGCCCGAATCTGACAAGGAGGAGGTGCCGGAGCTGACCCTTCCCGACATCGACTGGGACGCTCTGGAGTCAGTCAACCCGGATGTCATCGGCTGGCTTTACTGCCCCGGCACCCCCATCAATTACCCCATCGTGCAGGGCGGTGATAATCAGTTTTACCTGACCCATCTCATCGACGGAAGTGAGGGCTGCTACGGCACCCTCTTTCTGGATTGTCAATGCTCTCTGATGGGGCAAAACTCCATCCTTTACGGGCACCATATGAAAAACGGCGCTATGCTGGCGAGTCTGACCCGCTATCAGCGTCAGGAGTATTACGATGCCCACCCCACCCTCTACCTGCTCCAGCGCTCCCGCTGCTGGGAGGTCAGCGTGTTTTCAGGCTATACCTCTGACCCAAACGGAGATGCCTATACCCTTGACCTTTCGGCTGAGGAGTTTGGCAGCTGGGCAGAGGAGCAGCTTGCCCGGTCGGATTTCCTGTCCACCGTGGCACCACAAAGCATCCGGCGGGTGCTGACCCTCTCCACCTGCACCTACGCCTACGATGACGCAAGATATGTGGTCTTAGGCAGTATGCACCCGTATATCAGATAACCACTATCCCATAACAAAGGGGCGGCGTACTCCGGTGCGCTGTCCCTTATTTCTTAAAAAGGAGGTCAAATTTATGGATTACAATGCAATTCCCCGGAAAGAACAGATACGCCGTCAGGTACTCGTGCAGCAGGTAAAAGCGATGCTGGCAGAGCATCTGACCATTGAGGCTGAGGACGAAACCACTATGATGATCGCCCACAAAATCTTCCACCTTGAGTTACTTTTCTCCGAATCCCACCCGCTGATGGTGGTCTGTCTGACCAAAGCACTGCCGGAGGACAGCGGCGCACTTTCGTTAAAGGAGCTGAATGCTCTGAACCTGCACAGCATTCTCGGCACCCATACGTTGAATGATGAGATCGGCTGCTACGCCTACCGAGCCGCAGTCTGGCTGGATGCTCTTCTGACCTTTGAGCGCTTTGCCGAGATTCTGGAGCGCTGCGAAGCGGAAGCCAATCGTGGTCTCCGGCATATGCTGAGTGCGAACAGGGAGGAATGATGATGAAGACACCATCTTTAAAGCCGTGGTATCGCCTTCTTGCGTTCCTGCTCCTCCTGTGCCTTTTGCTCTCTCTGTGCCAGTCTGCCTCAGCGGATAAGGGTGCCAGCGCCAGCACTGAGGTCCATGTGGACGATGTCCAGCACGTTACCATTGATCTTGGCACTGTATGGGCCGGAACAGAATTCAAATACCGGACGGAAGAGCATGAATATCCCGACCGGTATACCGTCAGTGAGGACGGCGTACTGGACTTTGACATCAACAGTGGAAGCGAGCGCTACATCCTCACTTTGATCCGTTCCTCTGAAAAGGAAGCTGATAAGGATACTGAGACTCCTGCCGCAGAAGCCACCGAAGCCGCCGGGGATGTAACAGAACCGGCTGAGGCGGATGAGCCGCCTCTTGAGTCGGAAACAATGGAGTCCCCCATTCCCGCCGCTGTTGGACACGCTCCACGCACAATAAAAGGACTGATGGTTGCCGGTCTCATCCCCCTGAAATTTCTCGTGGTATTCGGCATTCTCTTTCTCTCTGTCCTTATTGTCCTGACGGTGATCGTCGTTCGTGACCGTATGGCTGGAGCGGCATACGATGCCTATGATGCCGAAGACGAGCCGGAGGATGACGAGACCGAGGAAGAGGAAGGCGGCGGTCTGTATAATTATAGTCCCTGACGGGTCTCTCAGCAGGAAGGCGGTACATCCCGCCGCTCCCCAAACTGAGATGAAATAATTCAGATTCTCCAAACTGACTTTGATTTTTTCTCGCTTTTATTTCTCAAAAGTTCGATATTCCTCTTGACATTTTTCCACTGATATGGTATTATTTTATTGTGGTAAGGGACCTGCATCAAGGCTTTCGGTACATCGGTCGGTAATCCGGTGTCAGACGCGCGCAAGGAGCGTGGAACCGTTACAGAGTGTCTCAAAAGGCATTCCTCACTGATGCAGTCCCTTCCCAAGACAACTGAATGACCGTTAGTGGTATATTTGATTTCATCATTTATGCAGAGTTCAAAGGCTCAGACTTCGTGTGCTGCCGCCTTTCGGATTCTGCATTTTTTGTTTTTTTACGGAAATTTCAGCCAGCCTGCAAGGAGGTATCTGCTATGAATAAGAAAACTCGACTGACCAGAAAGAAGAACCCCGCCCGTCTCCGCTGCCCCTACTGCGGAAGCCCGGTCCAGCTCCGCAGCGCAGACGGGATCTATCAGAACAATTCCGACAACGCCATGCTTTATGTCTGCCAGCGGTATCCCGCCTGTGATGCCTATGTCCGTGCCCATCCCGGCACCAATCAGCCTATGGGCGATCTGGCAAACGGTGACCTGCGTGCCCTGCGCTGTCAGGCCCACCGCTCCTTCGACCAGCTTCATCAGTCCGGCCGCATGAGCCGTGATGCCGCCTATCGCTGGCTTTCCGCACGCCTGAGCCTCCCGCTGGATGCCACTCACATTGGCAGTATGGGTGAGTATTACTGCCGTCAGGTCATCGAAGCCTGCGAAACTCTGGGGATGCGCTCCAGACGGATTGCTCCCCAATCACGTTCCGAAGCGTCAGGAGGTGTGAGCGCATGAACTGCGAACTGACGTTAGCACAGCAGAGGGTCGTGGAGGATAATCTGGGGCTGGTGGGCAAGGTCATTCGGGATAAGGTGCATGGTCTTGGATTGTCCACAATCTATTCCTATGATGACCTTTTTCAGATTGGCTGCATCGGTCTGTGTAAGGCTGCTGCCACAGATAAGGGCGGGACCTTTTCTACCTACGCTTACCGCATCATCTGGAACGAGATATGCGATGTACTCATCCGCTCCACCAGAATCGGCAGCCACGAGGTCAGTCTGGAGATGGTGTCCTCCTCCGGTACTGAGCCATCCTTGGAACTCAGTCTGGAGAAGCTGGAGCTGGAGGACCTCCTCAGCTCGGCGGTAAAGGACGCTCCTCTGGCAGTCAGAAAAGGGCTGCTGGCACTCAGCCTCACAGCTCAAGGTCACAAGAGCCACGAGATCGGGCAGATGCTTCAGGTACAGTCCGGCACGGTTCGGACGTGGATGAGCAAAGCCCGCCGCTTTCTCCGTGAGCAGCCGGAGCTGGAGGAATTAGCGGGATAAAAAACAGAGCGGGTGTGCCGTAGGTCGTAACGTACCTATGACACACCCGATTTTGCAGTTTTAGGAGGATTCCTTATGAAATTCTTGAAACTATTCTGGAAAGGGCTGCGGCTTTATCTGCTCCCGCTGTCCGTTGGACTGCTGTGCTGGATTTTGATGACGCAGGTATTGTTCCTCGGCTACGTTCCCACCTCCTCCATGGAGCCGACCATTCCCGCAGGCAGTTATATTCTGGGCTGCCGCATCTTCTCTGAACCAAAGGTGGGAGACATCATCATCTTTGAGCGTGACGAAAAGCTGATGGTAAAGCGGGTCGCAGCTACTCCCGGCGATGTGGTCGTATGGGATGAGCTGAAATACATAGAAGGCGTGGCTCGTCCACAGCGGAAGGAAGCAGCCTGCACTGTACCGGATGGATGCTATTTTGTGCTTGGGGACAATACTCAGGACTCATGGGACGCAAGATATTGGGATGATCCGTGGGTGAGTAGAAATATAATTGTTTTATTTTTTATATTTAAGTAATCTTCATTTAATTACCGTGAAAAACCTCTTTTTCCCCTTGCAAATTCCCGGAAAGCTGTTATAATAACAGACAGCACCGATTGCTTTTTTCAATCGGGTCAAAGCTTGAATTGATGATTTGAGGCGTTTTTCTTATGCTGTATACTTCCGCTTTCTATTTTACCGGCAGCTGGACCCGATTTTATGGTTCCGGCTATTTCGCATGGGTAAAATCAGAAGGCAGAGCATTGAGCGCATAGTGGGGAATCGTCCCAAAATCAGAATGTTTTTACGCATTGATGAGGCTCATTGTCCTGTGGCAATGGGTCTCTTTTTGTTTGCCTTTTCCACAGGAGAAGAAAAGGAGTGTATTGAGTATGGTCGTTATTATGAAGCCCGGCACCAGCCAGAATGAGATTCGCAAGCTGGCGGCATATTTTGAGAAGCAGGATTTGAAGGTTGGCATTACCAACGGCGTTGGCTGCTCCATTCTGGGTCTGGTGGGCGATACCACCCGCATTGACGAGGATAAGATTCTGCTGAATGAGCATGTGGAACGTGTTATGCGTGTTTCCGAACCCTTTAAGAAAGCAAACCGCAAGTTCCATCCGGCGGATACCATCGTTAATGTCAACGGAGTGGAGATTGGCGGAGGAAGATTCGGTGTCATTGCCGGTCCCTGCTCCGTGGAGAGTGAATCGCAGATTGTGGACATTGCCCGTGAAGTTCAGCAGGCGGGAGCCTGTATGCTCCGTGGCGGTGCCTTCAAGCCCCGTACCTCTCCGTATTCCTTCCAAGGTCTGGGCGCTCCCGGATTGCAGCTCCTTCTGGAAGCCAAAGCGGAAACGGGAATGCCCATCGTCACCGAGATTATGAGCCCCAAGTACTGCGAGCTGTTCGAGGATAAGGTAGACCTTGTCCAAATCGGCGCACGGAATATGCAGAATTTTGACCTTTTGAAAGAGGTGGGCAAAATGTCCAAGCCCGTCCTCCTCAAGCGTGGTCTTTCCAATTCTTATGAGGAATGGGTCATGTCCGCCGAATACATCATGAGTGAGGGCAACGAGAACGTCATCTTCTGTGAGCGTGGCATCCGCACCTTTGAGAAGTACACCCGCAATACGCTGGATGTTTCTGCCATTCCCGCCATCAAGCGCATGAGTCACCTTCCCATTGTGGTGGACCCCTCCCATTCCGGCGGATACAGCTGGCTGGTGGAGCCGCTTGCTATGGCTGCCGTTGCCGCCGGAGCCGACGGACTCATCATCGAAGTCCACAATGACCCCAAGCACGCACTGTGCGACGGTCAGCAGTCACTGACACCCATGCAGTTCGGTCAGCTCATGGGAAAGGTACAAAAAGTGGTTGACTTGATGGGTAAAACTGTAGTATTATAAATTAGTTACCCGCTTTAAACCAATAAAGAACAACGAAACCGAAAGGTTCTCCGGAATGTTATTCGGTTTGAAACGATAGATTTTGCATTGACTGAGAGGAAAACGATATGCACAGATTAAATGTTGCTCTTCCCTGAAAGGAATATGAAATCCTGATTGAACGGGGCTTATTAGATAAAGTAGGAAAGCGCTGCCGTGTGGTCCTGATGAGAGCAAGCCGCATCGCCATCGTCACCGACAGCAACGTGGGACCCCTCTATGCTGAGCGGGTGAAGAAGAGCCTTGAGGATGCCCGTTTTCAGGTGAAGGTCATCACCATTCCCGCCGGTGAAACCTCCAAAAGCCCGGCTATGCTGGCACACCTGTGGGAGGAGCTGATGAGTTTCGGCATGACTCGCACCGATGCCGTCGTTGCGCTGGGCGGCGGAGTGGTGGGCGACCTCGCCGGATTCGCCGCCGCCACCATCCTGCGGGGCATTGATTACGTCCAGATTCCCACCACTCTGCTGGCTCAGGTGGATTCCTCCGTTGGCGGAAAAGTGGCGGTGGACCTGAACGCCGGAAAGAATCTTGCCGGTGCCTTCTGGCAGCCCCGCATGGTCATCATGGACCCCGACGTGCTGGATACCCTGCCTGACGAAACCTTCTCTGACGGCATGGCTGAGGTCATCAAATACGGCTGCATCTGGGATGCCGAATTCTTCGATATGCTGGCGCAGTGCGGAAACCGTGCCGGAGTCATGGCAGTGATTGAGAACGTTCTGCACATCTGCTGTGCCATCAAAGCCGAGGTTGTTTTGCAGGATGAGCATGATATGGGTCTGCGTATGATTCTCAACTACGGTCATACGCTGGGTCATGCCTACGAAAAAGCCTATCAGTATGAAAAATACACCCATGGGCAGGGAATGCCCCTTGCAGCTTTTTCTTGTTTTGAACAGGACAGCAGCAGCTCATCTGCTGATGCTCTGTCAGTATCACTTCTATATTCAGATCATACTCATAGCGGCGATTCTCAATCTTCATCCTGCATTGTTCTCTATAGGGACAATTCTGGCATCCCTCCGGCAGATGCTGAACTGTTCTGTCCGGCTCCCGCTCTATTTTCAGACTGCTCCCTTTATGTCCCTTTTGACCGCCGACACTGAATGACCCCAGAATCTGGGACTTTCCCGCAAAACCGTTGATTTAGGGGTACATCGATGTATGACGGCTGAATATCTGTATGCAAAATGGCCTCCGAAAGAATTGCCTTTGTGACTTATCTGCAAGAATATACAACTTTTTTACCGTTTACCTCAGCATATTTGAAAAAGTCGACTTTTTTAGGAGGCCCTATATATTTCGATATTCGCAGGAGAGATAAACATCCGGCGCGGCTTGCCGATATATAGTGTGGAGGTGGTTGCTGTGAAGCTTCTGATCACAGGCTTTGAACCCTTTGGCAGCGAGGAGGTCAATCCGTCTTACGAGGCGGTCAGGCGTCTCCCGGATGCTCTAGCCGGGGCGGAGCTTGCCAAGCTGGAGATCCCCACCGTATTTTCTCAGTGCGGTCCGGCGCTGGAGAAGGGGATACGAACCCACCAGCCGGACGCCGTCCTGTGCGTGGGACAGGCAGGCGGACAGGCCCATATCGCGGTGGAACGGGTAGGGATCAACCTCATCGACGCCCGCATCCCAGACAATGCGGGGGTACAGCCTGTGGACGTGCCGGTCCGGCCGGATGGGCCTGCGGCTTATTTCTCCACCCTGCCGGTGAAGGCGATCGTGCGGCGCATCCGGGACAGGGGCATTCCCTGCCGGCTCTCCTGCAGCGCAGGGACCTATGTGTGCAACTGCCTCCTATACCAAGCGCTGGACATAGCCGCTCTCCGATATCCCCATATCCGCGCGGGCTTTATCCACGTCCCTTTTTCCAGCGAACAGGCCGCCGCCAAGCCGGGCGGTACCCCCAGCCTGCCCCTGGCGGTGATCACGCAGGCGCTTGCGTTGGCGGCGGAGGCCATAGCAGAAAACCCGCAGGATATTCATGAGAGCATGGGCAGCATTTACTGACAGGCGCACAGGAAGAGCGGCGGAACGATCGTCCCGCCGCTCTTCCTCTATGACAAGTTCAAATGTTGATCCCGGCATACCGCTCCTTCAGCAGCGACACGATCTCCATGTACTTCTCCCGGCTGAGCAGGATCTCTCCCTCATAGTCCTTGAAACGGATAGCATAGTTCTTCGTGCCGCTGTCCGCCCGGACGGCGGATACCTTGGAGAGGTTGACGATGAAGGACTGGTAGCACCGGTAGAAGCCGCTGCCGCTGAGCAGCTCCTCCAACTGGCCAATGGTATAACCCAGCAGCGCGATCTCCTGCCCGTCCGTGGTGACCATGCGGTTTTTGCGGGCACTGCGCTCGATAAACAGAATGTCCTGGAGAGGAGTGAACTGGTAGCCGCTTTTCGTCTTGATCATGATGCTGCGATTGGATACCTCCCGCTTCGCCTGCTGGAGGTCGAACACATAGCGCAGCCGGTTGACCAGCGACTGGAGCGCCAGGGGATCGAAGGGAACCAGCAGATATCCGGCGCACTGGCACCGGTAGGCGTTGTACGCCCATTCCGCCGTATTGGAATAGATCACCACCTGGATATGGGGATGGCTCTGCCCCAGGACGGCGGCCAGATGCTCCCCGCCGCTGGTAACGCGGGGGTCAGCAGGCTTGTGGTTGACAAAGATAACGTCCACATCATTGGACTGGATATATTCAACAGCCTCCTCCGTGGTCTGTGCGGTCCCGGCTATCCGGAAGCATTGGAAAGCGTGCAGCATGACTGCCAGCTCGCCCCGCAGCCTTTGGTCGCTGTCCACCAGCAGGACTTTCATCTCCACCATTGTCAGTCCCTCCCTGTTTTTTACTTGGACTGCCCCACAGCCCGGAACGCCTCCTCCAGCGCCTTGGTATCGCCTTCATAGAGGTCCATCCACAACGCGAACGGTCCGTTATGGACACAGCTGATGATGTGTCCATTGCCGTAGAGATTGATGATCCCCTCCGCCTTCAGACTCTTGTAGGAGGTTTCCTCCAAGCTGCCTTCCTTCAGGTTGTCCAGGTCCCACCAGTAAAATTCTGCGCCGCTGACCTGGCGGGAATCGGTACACAGGCCGTCGCTGGTCAGGGAGATGGCGGTGGACGGGTCGTCAATGAGCCCCTGGGCCGCGATTTCCGCCAGGACCTCGTCCATGGTCATATCCCAGATGGGGGCGTCCGGGTCCTCCCCCTCGCCGACGAACTGGGAGGGCGGGACGAACTCCGGCGATGCCGCCACATAGGCCAGCAAACCTGCAAAGCCCAGTGCCAGCAGGATGGAAAAAAAGATGGTAAAGCGTTTCATCGGCTGACCTCCTCTCCCGCCAGGGCGCAGCCCTGGAGCTCCAGATAAGTGCGGTAAGTCGGACTGGCTTTCAGCAGCTCCTCATGGGTGCCCGCCGCTTCCAGGGACCCGCTGTTCAGAACGATGATATGATCCGCTTCCATGACCGAGCGCATGTCGTGGGCCACCACCACGATGGTCCGCCCCTTCATATGCTCCCGGACGGTGCGGAAGATGGTCATGTCGCTCTTGTGGTCCAGACTGGCCCCGGCCTCGTCCATCAGCAGGTAATCCGGGTCGGACAGCAGCGTCCGGGCGATGGCCACCCGCTGGCGCTGTCCGCCGGAGAGCAGCGCCCCGCCCATGCCTACATCAGAATCATATCCCTGGGGCAGCTGGCGGATAAAGCCGTCCGCGTCCGCCAGCCTTGCGGCCCCGGCGACAGCTTCATCCGAAACCGCCTCCGTCCCGCCATAGGCTATGTTATCACGGACAGAGCCGGAGAACAAGGGGTTATGCTGGAGGACGCAGCCGAACCGGCGGCGCAGCTGTGCCAGCTTCACCTCATCCACGGCGGATCTCCCCAGCCATACCCGGCCGCTGTCCGGCGGATAGACGCCCTGGAGAAGCTTGAGCAGGGTGGACTTGCCGCAGCCGTTGTTTCCAATAATGGCGGTGGTCTTCCCGGCGGGGATGGTAAGGCTCAGGTCATGGAGCACCGGCTGCTGGGGAACATAGCCGAAGCTCACCCGGTCCAGTATAATATCTTGCCCCGTCCGGTCCTCCGGCAGGTCGTACCCGGCGTCCGGGTCCTCCTCCGGGCCGTCCAGGAGAACGCCCACGTACTGCATGGCGCCCTGGGTGCCCTTGAGGGTCTGGTAATGGGTCAGGACCTCCGCCTGGTACTGGTCCACCCTGCCCTTGTAGGTGGTAAAGTCGTTGATCCCCGTATCCGGCATCTGGCCCTTGCGGATCATATCGGAGCCGAACAGGGCGATGGCAATGCTGCCGATGGAGGTATACAGCGTATTGGAGAACACCTGCAAAACCTCCATAAAAGCGTAATAGACATCCGCCCGGTACCGCTCGTCGATAGCGCGCAGCCCTTCCTCCATCTCAAGATCCTCCATAGCCTGCGCCTTGACGTGCTTGGCGGCGGAAATATGCTCTGAGAAGAACTCCGTCATGGTGTTCAGGCTCTCGTACCGCCGCAGCATCATGCGGTACTGGAGCTGGCCCACCAGGGCGAACACGCCGATGGCCAGAGGGACCAGCAGCAGCATATAGGCGGAGAGCTTTGCGTTGAACCGGGCCATCTCCACGCAGCAGCGGATAAACCCGTAAATGGAGGCCACGGTGGAGAAGATCACGCGGATCACCGAGCTGGCCTCGGTAATATCGTTGACCACGCCGGAGATCAGGGACGAGGGCTGGCGGCGCTCCACCTCCCGCATGGGCAGGTGGAGGATCTTGTCCCACAGCAGCTTCCTGGCCCGGAGGGTGACCTTCTGGATGCCGTACTCGCTGCAGATATTGCTTCCCATGGAGATGGCGGCATTGAGGACGGTCAGCAGGGCGTAGCCGATGATGACGCCGTTGTATAGTTCGCCCTTATTGATCTGGATCACATACTTTGAAATCGCCAGGAAAACCTCGGTATTGATGAGACTGAACACCAGGGAAGCGATGAAGAGCCCCCAGGGGATGGGGAAGCGGGTATAAAATGTGATATAGGAGCGGAAGGAGAATTTTCCCTTCTGCTGTTCCTTGTTTTTCATCTCAGCGCTCCTCCTTCCTGTTTTCCATCATTTCCCGGCAGTAGGGGTCGGAAGCCAGAACATCCTCCCGCTCCCCGGCGGACTGCACCTTGCCGTCCCGGAGGACAATCAGATAGTCCGCGTTGCGTATGGTCTGGGCGTCATGGGCCACATAGACCACGGTCTTTCCCGCCATGACCTGCCGGATGCTGGCCCAAACGCCCGCCTTGCCGCCGATGTCCATAGCGGCGGTGGCCTCGTCCAGCAGCAGGCAGTCCGGCTTTTTCAGCAGGGCGCGGGCCACGGAGAACCGCTGCCGCTGCCCGCCGGAGAGGCTGGCCCCGCTCTCGCCCACCGGGGCGTCGTACCCCATCGGCTGGCGGCGGACATAGTCCAGGATGCCCACGGCGGCGCAGGCTTCGTCCAGCTCCTCATCCGACGGGACCCGGCCCAGACCGTGGAGCAGATTGTCCCGGATGGTCCCGGCATACATGACGCTCTCTTGGGTCACGTACCCCAAAGCCCGGCGGAAGCTGGACAGGGAATACTCCGCCGTATCCTTTCCTCCGATCTGCACCGACCCGCCGTCCAGGGGATAGAGCCGGTCGATCAGGTTCAGAAGCGTCGTCTTTCCCGACCCGGAGGGCCCGACGACGGCGGTGATCCGTCCGGCGGGGATATCCAGGTCCAGGCCCTGGAACAGCGGCTTGCTCCCGAAGGAGAAATCTACCTTTTCAAAATGGATCCCTCCGGCAGGATAGCCCATCGCGTCTCCCGCGCCCAGGTCCTCGGAGCGCTCGGCCATGATCTGGCTCACCCGGTCCACCGCCCCCTGGGCGCGCTTGAAGGAGGTCCAGTAGCCGCAGTAGCCGCTGAGGATGTTGGTGAGCTGGACGGCAAAGCCGTAATAGGCGATCCACTCCGTCAGGCTCAGCGCGCCGGATGCGTAGTAGCCCCTGCCTACCAGGATGATGACGATGGTTTGCAGCACCCCGGCAATAGCTTGAACAGGCACCGCCAGGCCGGTGATCCAGATGTTCATCCCGGCGGCGCGGTAGCTGGCCTTCATCCGCTCCTCCCCGACGCCGGCTTCCTTCGCCTCGGTGCCCATGGATTTGATGAGCATTAGGTTGTTGGTCCGCTCCGCCACGGAGGCGGTCAGCTCGGCGTTGCGGCGGTTGATGAGATCCTGCACGCCGAATTGCAGGCGGCCCAGGATAAAGCTGATGAGGATGTTCACCGGCAGCGCCGCCACCAGGGACCACATCAAAGCCCCGTCATAGCTGGAGACCTTCCGGAGAATGACGAAGCTGGCATAGGCGGTGGTGAAGATGGGGAGGAATACCTTCATGACCAGGTTGCTGATGCTGGAAATGTCGGTGGTGATACGACTGAGCAGCTCCTTGGGGTTGTTGTTCTCATAGAACACCAGGGGCAGGCTCACTGTCTTGCGCCAGACCATCCGGCGCAGGTTCCGGTCCATACGGGCCTCGCAGAGATTGTTGATAAGCCCGGTGACAGAGCCAAGGATCAGCGAGAGGATCTGATAGAACAGGTAAGGCAGTACCACCGCCGTCAGCCCCACGTTCCCGGCGAAGAGGGCGGCGCTGTACTCGGTGGTGCTGACGCCCACGTTGGCAATGACGGCGCTGGCCGCCAGATAGCCGATGATCCAAAGATAGGGCAGATCCGCCTTGCCCAGCATGGAGAAGAAGCGGCGAAAGCTGCCGTAATTTTTTCGGAAAATTGCGTTTGTTTCCATTGGTTTCTCCCTCCTGATTTGTACTTTTCAAAGAAACGCCCATACCCTATCCGATATTGGATAGGGTATGGGCGTCCTTGTCCATATGTCCTTATTTCCCGGAAAGCCCCTGGAAATCAGCCATAATGGCATCCTTCTGGGCGTACCCATCCCCAAAGGCGATAGCGAAGCTGCCGTTATAGGCAGCGGTCTCCAGGACGGCGGCGCCGCCCATGTAGACGACCGTTCCGCCGTTCATGGCAATGTTCTGGAAGCAGTTGGTATACGCTTCGGAGGGCGCGGCGGCATCCCACCACATCAGCCAAAGCCCATCATAATCCTGGGCCTTGTCGGCGAAGGGGGCGAAAGGAATCTCCCCGCCGGTATTGTCCGTGAGATAGCCCTCGGTGGTGAGCATATCCACCGGGGCGGCATCCTTGGCGATATAGCCCTTAGCGGTCAGGTATTCCACCATTTCATCATATGTACAGGTTGCCGGGTCAACGGCCTTCGCGCCGCCGCAGGCGGCAAGGCCGCACACAAAAACCAGCGCCAACAGGGCGCAGAGGATACGCTTTACGGTGTGTTTCATGGAACAAGTCCTCCCTCTCATAAGTGAATGTATCATATCACATCCGCGCCCCCCGGAAAAGAGCGCGTGTCGATTCTGTCCGAAAAAGCGATTATTCTGTCTGTATTACGCATACATGTACCGGGCGATCACATCCTTCACCGCCTGGGGCTGCATGACGCCCACATGGCTGTCCACCAGCTCGCCGCCCTTATAAAAATGGATGGTGGGGACGGCGGTGATGCCGTACTCCTCCGCGATCTCCGGGTTATCGGTGGCGTTGAGCTTGACGATGTTCAGGAAAGGGATCTCCGCCTCGATGTCCTCCAGGATCTTGGAGAACAGCTTGCAGGGGACGCAGGTGGTGCCGTAGAAATCGGCGATCACGAAATCCTCTCCGATCAGCTCCTTGAAATTGCTCTTGTCCGCGTTTTGAATGGCCATGATGGGTTCCTCCCTTAATAAAATTTTCTGATGTATTCCTTCAGCACCGTATAGGCGTGTCCGGCGTACTCGTTGAAGAGAAAGCTGTCATAGGGGTTGGCCTCCCGGGCGTTCTCCTCGGAGACGTGCCAGGACCTGACATAGTCCGCGATAAATTCCCCATATTCCGCTTCCCCTGTCCGGAAGCCATCGTTTTCTGCGTATAAACAGCCCAGCAGATAGCGGCAGAGCTTGTCCCAGCCCTCGTATTGCAGCATGGCCACCAGCTCATGGTAGCTCTTCACCGGGATGCGGCCCTGGAACTGCTCCGGGGTCATCTCCTCCAGGACCATCCCCTCCTGGCGGCACAGCGCCCGGCAGCGGTCCAGCTCCCGGTTCACCACAGCGGCCCAGTCCTCCCGGTTCAGGACAAATTCGGAGCCGTCGATGACATCCCGCACGAGCCGGTTCAGCGGCTCATAGGAGTCCTGCTTGAACGCGGCCTCTTTCTGCTGCGCCAGCAGATAGGCCCGGTAGTCCGTCACAGTGCGCACGCCCTCCAGCCCCAGCTTCTCCACCATCTCATCGCTGGGCGCGGGGACCGTGCGGTTCATCACGCCGGTCAGCGTGAGGGCCACGCCTCCCTCCGGCAGGACGGTCTTTCTGGTCTCCCCCACCTTCATGCCAATGGCCAGCGCCTCCAGCTCCTGATGGAACATCCCGCTTCCGGCCACGAACCGGACCTTCTCCTTGTTGAACCGGGGACAGTCCGATACTAGGCGGCAAGCGGCCTGATCCCCGGCGGAGACCTGCTCCCCCTCCTCCCAGCGGATGTAGGGGTTTGCCAGCCGCCGCAGCTCCGTCTCCAAAGCCTCCTCATCCGGCGTGAAGGGCTTCAGCAGGGGCTTCACGTCCACATCCCGGTAGTCCTTGACCTGTAATACTCTTGATTTCATATCTCTCCTCTATTTTACCGCTCGTCCGTGCCGTTCAGGTAGTTCAGCACACTGTGCAGGGCCACGTTGCCCTCGCCTACCGCCTTGGCGTACTGGTAGGGCCGCCCTGTGCAGTCCCCGGCGGCGAAGCAGCCCGGCAGGTTGGTCCGCTGCTGCCGGTCCACCTGGATGTGCCCGCCCTCCGCCGCCAGTCCCGGCAGCAGAGCCGCCGGGGTCACGCAGGGCCGGAGGCAGAACACGCCTTCCGCCTCCACTGTCTCGCCGCCGCAGATGATGCCCGCAGCCCGGTTCTCTCCCAGAATTTCCGTAGGATAGCCCACCACATGCCGCACATTGTCCCGGCGGATGCCGCAGTCCTTATAGCTGGTGCAGAGGAACACCTCCGAGGCCAGCCCCGCCAGAAATTCGATCTCCTCCTCAAAAGAGGAATCCGTGCAGACCACCGCGATCCGTTTTCCCCGGTACAGCTCCCCGTCGCAGGTGGCGCAGTAGCTGACGCCCTTGCCCAGCAGCCTGCTCTCGCTGGGGATCTCCCGGCTGTTAGATACGCCGGTGGCGAGGATGACGGTTTTCCCATCGTACATTTTTTCGTTGACCAGGGCGGTGTAATAACCTCCCATGTCGTAGATGGAGTTGACCCGTTCCTCCCGGATTTTGATGCCAAGGCCATCGATCTGGCTCAGGAAAGCGTCCCGCATCTCTGTGCCGGTGACCTTGGGAAGTCCCGGGTAATTCATAATGCACTCGGCTTTTTCAATTTTAGGGCTCAATGATCTGGAGCCAAACCAAAGGAAATCCAGGTGCCGCGCCTCTGCGCTCAGCGCAGCGGAAACGCCTGCCG
>JAKSQD010000002.1 GCA_024404315.1 Oscillospiraceae bacterium | reverse complement strand
GGTAAAACTCTCCCTTGCATCTTCCCCCTATCTGCGGTAAACTGATAGCAAATTGCCCCTATTTTATTTTCTAGGTGTTAGTATCAAAGTGGGTTGGTGTGTTTTTCACCCCTCCTTCACGGCTTATGCCGCCACTATTGATAAAGTGCGGCTTCGCCGTTTTCTCTGTTTTCGGCTAAAATGCGTTACTAACGCATTTTGCAAGCTTACGCTTGCCGCCGAAACCCCTGTTAGGGGAGGCATTTTCCCCACTATACAAACGGAAAAGGGAAAAGTTCTGTCCCCCCTAACAGGGGGGATGTCAGCGTTAGCTGACAAGGGGGTGATTCCAATAGATAACAACCCACTTTCTTACTATCACCATTTTCTAAGAGGAGTTTTTAAATCATGCGTGACGGATTTATCAAAGTAGCAGCAGCCACCCCTTCCGTTCGAGTGGCGGATTGCGCCTATAACGCCCAGCAGACCATTGCTCTGATGCAGGAAGCCGCCCGGCAGAGCGTGAAGGTTCTGGCCTTCCCCGAGCTGGGTCTGACCGGTTATACCTGCGCCGACCTGTTTTTGCAGCCCGTGCTGCTCAAGGGTGCGGAAAAGGCGCTGGGTCAGGTGGTAGCAGCCTCCGAAGATCTGGATCTGTTCGTTGAGGTCAGCCTGCCCCTGCGAATCAATGACAAGCTCTATTCCTGCGCCGTGGCTGTGTGCCATGGTGAGATTCTGGGCGTGGTTCCCAAAACCCACATCCCCAACTACACCGAGTTCTACGAGGCTCGGTGGTTCACCTCCGGTGCGGGCGTTTCCACCTATATCACGCTCTGCGGTCAGGAGGATATCTATGTGGATGCCCAGCAGATTTTCCGCTGCGAGAACATCCCCGCCCTGCGCATTGGTATGGAAATCTGCGAAGATCTTTGGGTTCCCACCCCTCCCTCTAACTTCCTGTGTACCAACGGCGCTACGGTCATTCTGAACCCCTCCGCCTCTGACGAGATTGTCTGTAAGGATTCCTACCGCCGCAGCCTGGTGACGGGGCAATCTGGCCGCCTGGTCTGTGCTTACCTCTACGCCGATGCCGGTGACGGCGAGTCCTCCACCGACCTGGTGTATGCAGGTCATAACCTCATCGCCGAGAACGGCTCCCTGCTGGCCGAGCGCCGCTTTGAAACCGGCCTGACCGTCTCGGAAATCGACGTGGACAAGCTGCTCTTCGAGCGCCAGCGCATGACCACCTATCCCGTGGCGGATGCCGATTGCTTCGGCGCAACCTTCACCCTGGAGGAGACCGAAACCCAGCTCACCCGCTCTATCGCCCCCAATCCCTTTGTGCCCTCCAGTCAGATGGACCGTGAGGCACGCTGCCAGGAAATTTTCACCATGGTTTCTCTGGGTCTCAAGAAGCGCCTCCAGCATACTTGGGCGAAGACCGCTGTGATTGGTCTGTCCGGCGGCCTGGATTCCACCCTGGCTCTGCTCATCACCCACAACGCCATGAAGATGCTGGGTCGTCCTGCTACCGACATCATCTGCGTGACTATGCCCTGCTTCGGCACCACCGACCGCACCCGTGACAACGCCACCAAGCTGGCCGAGTGTCTGGGAACCTCCTTCCGCCGGGTGGATATCGGCGTGGCCGTGATGCAGCACTTCCAGGACATCGGCCACGACCCCGCTGACCACTCTGTCACTTATGAAAATTGTCAGGCTCGTGAGCGCACCCAGGTGCTCATGGACATTGCCAACAAGACCGGCGGCCTGGTCATCGGCACGGGCGACCTGTCCGAAATGGCGCTGGGTTGGTCCACCTACAACGGCGACCACATGAGCATGTACGCCGTCAACTGCTCCATCCCCAAAACCCTGGTGCGCCACCTGACCAAGTACGTCAGCGACATCAACCGAGCCAGCGCTCCCGAGCTGTCCGGGGTTCTGGACGACATTCTGGATACCCCCGTCTCTCCCGAGCTGCTGCCCCCCGAGGAAAACGGGCAGATTGCCCAGAAAACGGAGGATTTGGTCGGCCCCTATGAGCTGCACGACTTCTTCCTCTACTACGGCATTCGTTTTGCTTTCCCGCCCAAAAAGGTCTTCCGTCTGGCCAATTATGCCTTCCAGGGCACTTATGAGCCTGCGTTCATCCTGAAATGGGAGAAGAATTTCTATCACCGTTTCTTTGTCCAGCAGTTCAAGCGCTCCTGCATCCCCGACGGCCCCAAGGTTGGCTCCGTCACCCTGTCTCCCCGTGGCGACTGGAGAATGCCCTCTGACGCTGTGGCCGCTCTGTGGAAAGCGGAGCTGGAGGAGTTGGAGGTTTGATTGATGGTCTTTTAGAGGCTGTGTCGTACCCCAGACGCACACCGGGATACGACACAGCCTCTTAGAAAGACCATAACGGAGGTGATTTTATGGCTAAAACAATAACCGCATATGACTTGTTCCTATCCTGCCCGTCAGATGTCAAACAATTTCTGCCCCTCATTCGGGAAGAAATTGACCGTTTTAATCGAGGATATGGAAATTCACATAATCTTGAAGTAAGAATATGGCATTATACTACCAATGCTTATGCGTCTATGGGCAAACACCCTCAAGAGATTGTCAACGAGCAAATCCCGGACGTAGATATTGTTGTTGGAGTTTTTTGGACTCGCTTTGGAACTCCTACCAAAAAATATCAGTCCGGCACGGAAGAAGAAATTGAGCATTTTTATCAGGACGGAAAGAAAATTTTTCTGTACTTTTTAAATAAAGATGTTCCACTTTCTCAAATCAATATCAGTCAATACCAAAAAGTCCAGGAGTTCAAGGCTCGGCACGATAAAGACAGCCTCTTTTGGGAGGTTGACAACGAGTTTGCTTTGGTTCGAACCATCAGCGATCATTTGGAAAAATATTTTGATTCTCTCCTAAAAAAGAACGATTCTTTTTCTTCCTCCACCCGTCCCTATCTTCCGAATCGTAATGGTAAGCGCAAAATTCTATGGGTGGATGACTGTCCAGAAAATAACCGTTCTATGGTCAACCTCTTACGTATCCGAGGACTAGATGTGTTTCTCGCTCTTTCCACATCGCAGGCACTAGAGCTTTTCAATCAGTTTTCTTTTAGCCTCATCATCTCCGATATGGGACGTGTAGAAGGTTCTCAAGAAGGCTATGTCTTGTTGGAAGAGGTGCGCAAAGTAGATAAAACCATTCCCTTTATTATCTTTGCCTCTTACGCCAGTTCCCCAGAACATAACAGAGAAGCAATGTTGCGAGGCGCACAGGCCAGCATAGATGATGCCACTGACTTGCTGTCAACCATCTATCGTTTTGTATAAACCTGAACTTTCACCCATTTAGAGGCAAAATCTATGGTAAACTATACACAAAAACCCCAATATGACCTGAACGACTTCCGGGAGATTGTGGCGATTCTCCGCCACCCCGGAGGCTGTCCGTGGGACATGGTTCAAACCCACCAAACCATCCGCCGGGATCTGCTGGAGGAAACCGCCGAGCTGGCGGAGGCCATCGACACAGAAAACCTCGACCTCATGAAGGAGGAGCTGGGCGACGTGCTGATGCAGGTGCTTTTCCACGCTGGCATTGAGGAGGACGCCGGACACTTTGACATCAACGACGTGGCCGACTACGCCGCCAAAAAGATGATCTACCGTCACCCCCACGTTTTCGGTGATGTGCAGGTTTCCGACCTGGAAGAGGAACTGAACAACTGGGACGCCCTCAAGCGCAAGGAGAAAAACCAGTCCAGCTACACCGACGTGCTTAACGCCGTGGCTCGCACCCTCCCCGCCACCTGGCGAGCCGAAAAAGTGACCAAAAAGGCCGCCAAAGCCGGTTTTGACTGGCCCAAGATGTCCGATGCCATCGACAAGGTGGAGGAGGAGTTCTCCGAGGTCAAGGAGGCCATCGCCGAGGGCGACCAGGCGCACATCTCCGAGGAAATCGGCGACCTGCTCTTCGCCGCCGTCAGCCTGGCTCGCTGGAACGGCGTTGACCCGGAGGCCGCCCTCCACGCCACTACGGAAAAATTCATCCGCCGCTTTGCCCTCACCGAATCCGCCCTGGAAGGGGACATGAAGGAGCACACCATTGAGGAAATGCTGGCGGCCTACCGCAAGGCCAAGGAGACCGCTCATGAATAAGGCGGAGCTGTGCCAAAAAGTGGCGGAGCAGTCCGGCCTCACCAAAAAAGAAGCGGCAAAGGTGGTCAACATCACGTTCAACACCATTATGGACGCTCTGGCCGAGGGGGAGCGGGTTCATCTGGTCGGCTTTGGCAGCTTCGAGGTCAAGGAGCGAGCCAGCCGTCAGGGGCGGGACTTCCAGACCGGCCAGCCCACCACCGTTCCCCCCTCCAAGGGCGTGCAGTTTAAGGCGGGCAGCATTTTGAAGGATGCGGTGAAGTAAGCGCCCATCAACCATGACACAACAGGAGAACACACCATGAGACTTGACAAATATCTGAAAGTATCCCGCCTCATCAAACGCCGCACCGTGGCCAACGAAGCCTGCGACGCAGGCCGAGTCAGCGCCAATGGCCGCCCCGTCAAGGCCAGCTATGACGTGAAGCCCGGCGACATTCTGGAAATCCAGTTCGGTCAGCGCACCGTCAAGCTGGAGGTTCTGGCCGTGGCCGAGGCCGTGCGCAAGGACGATGCCTCCGCCATGTACCGAGAAATTGGATAAAAAATAGCATTGCAAGAAGTTGACAATGATGATAAAATGAAAAGTCAGGATTCAGAGCTGGGAAGGCTGCTTTTTCCCCTCTGGATGCCCAAACAAAGAACAAATCAGCGCTGTGCCTTCGTCTGTCGTGTGCAGCGCATTGTGAATGATTGACGGGGGGTTCCCTTTTGAAACGCAACGAAGTGATTATTTCTCAGGCGGAAATTGACCGCCAGCTGTCCATCTGCGACGCTCTGCGTGAGCGCATTGTCACCCTGCCCGCCCAGCCTCTGGCCATGGTGGACACCTACGGCTGTCAGCAGAACGAGGCCGACAGCGAACAGATTCGCGGTATGCTCCGCCGCATGGGATACGGCTTCACCGAGGACGAGCAGGAAGCCGATGTCATCGTCATCAACACCTGCGCCGTCCGGGAGCACGCCGAAATGCGGGTGCTGGGCAACGTGGGCGCACTCTCCCACACCAAGAAGAAAAAGCCCAGCCAGGTGATTTGTCTCTGCGGCTGCGCCATGCAGGAGCCGCACATGGCCGCCAAAATCAAGCGCTCCTTCCGCCATGTGGATATGGTGTTTGGCCCCCACGCTCTCTATCGCTTCCCGGAGCTGCTGCAAGAGGTGCTGGTGCAGAAAAACCGGGTCTTCGAAACCCCCGATGTGGCCGGATACATCGCCGAGGGTCTGCCCATCGCCCGCAAAGGCACGCTCAAGGCTTGGGTTTCCATCATGTACGGCTGCAACAACTTTTGCACTTACTGCATCGTTCCCCACGTCCGTGGCCGGGAGCGCAGCCGTGACCCCGAGCTGATTCTCTCCGAGGTGCGCCAGCTTCTGGCCGAGGGCTACAAGGATATCACGCTGTTGGGTCAGAATGTCAACTCCTACGGCAAGGATTTGGGTCTGAACATGGATTTTGCTGACCTTTTGCAGCAGGTCAACGACCTGCCCGGTGAGTTTATGCTGCGCTTTATGACCAGCCATCCCAAGGACGCCTCCCAAAAGCTGTTTGAAACCATGGCTCGCTGCGAAAAGGTGGCGCCTCAGCTTCACCTTCCCTTCCAGTCCGGCTCCAGCCGTGTGCTCAAGGCCATGAACCGCCACTATGACCGGGAGGCTTATTTGGACGAGATTCGCCGCCTGCGGGAGCTGATTCCCGATATTGTGCTCACCTCTGATGTCATCGTGGGTTTCCCCGGCGAGACTCAGGAGGAGTTCGAGGAAACCGTCACCCTCATCGAAGAGGTTCGCTTTGATGCTCTCTTCACCTTCATCTACTCCCCCCGTGAGGGCACGCCCGCTGCCACCTATCCCGACCCCATGCCCAAGGAGCAGAAGAGCAAAAACTTCCAAAAGCTGCTGGACACCCAGAACCGCATTTCCGCCGAAAAGCACGCCGAGTATGTGGGAAAGACCCTGCGTGTCTTTGTGGACGGCATCAACACCCAGGACAAGACCCACAACCTGACCAGCCGCACCGACGGCGGCAGACTGGTCCACATCAGCGGTGAGGAAAGCCTCATCGGTACTTGGCAGACCGCAAAAATCGTCAAAAGCTCCACTTGGGCGCTGTTTGGTGAATTTGTGTAATGAGCACGGTTCCTATTCCAACTCCCTCCCACTGACCCGGTGTACATCATGATGAAGCAGTTTCCTTTGACAAAATTCCAAAAGCTCACAGAAACGGCGACGTGGGGACTTGCCCTCCTGACGGCGGTGGTGACGGTGGTGGTCTTCCCCAGGCTGCCCCGCCTGGTGGCCACGCACTTCGACGCTTACGGCATCGCCAACGACTGGGGCGGACGGTGGACGGTGCTGCTGATTCCCGTCCTGCTGGCGGTTTGCTGCGGACTGGTGAGCCTCTGCGCCCGGCTGCCCCTGCGCTGGGTGAATCTGCCCTTCCAGGTGAACCTGGAACGGGAGTGGTTCGTGCTCCGGGGCGTGCGGGATATGCTTTGTGTCCTCAACGCCGAGGTTTCTCTGCTTTTCGCTGTGATTCAGCTGTTTGTTCTGCTCCAGCGCAACCTACCCATGGGCTTTGTCTGGGGGATGGTGGGCTTCGTCTGCGCTACGCTGCTGTTTGGGCTGTGGCGGTGCTGGAAGTGTAACCAGGGAACGCTATAACAGCCTTAGAGCCTATCGGTCAATCAGCGGCACGCCGCTTGCTTGTTTCTTTTCCGCCATATGAGTGCGAAATTTTTTAAAAGCTTGCGCTTGCCGCCGAAGCTCTGCTAGGGGAGCCATATCCCCCTTTTGCATTTGGAAAAAAACGCCTCCCCTAACAGGACGACCGAAAGGAGCTGGAGGGAGGGTAGGAAGAAACAAACTTTTCAGACCAATAGATTAGAAAGTGATTTTTTATGGCAGAAGCTTTAACCCCCATGCGGAAGCAATACCTAGAGATCAAGCAGAAGCACCCGGACTGTCTGCTGTTTTTCCGCCTGGGTGATTTTTACGAGATGTTCGACGATGACGCAAAGATTGCCTCCAAAGAACTGGATCTCACCCTCACCACCCGTGACCGGAAAAAATCCGCCGAGGAACGGGTTCCCATGTGCGGCGTGCCCTATCACTCCTACCAGGCTTATCTGGCTCGCCTGGTGGCCAAGGGCTACAAGGTGGCCATCTGCGAGCAGACCCAGGACCCCGCCCAGGCACAGGGACTGGTGGAACGGGACGTGATCCGCATCGTCACCCCCGGCACGGTGGTGGACGCTTCCATGCTGGACGAGAGCCGCAGCAACTACATCGCCTCCATCTACCTCACCGCCAACCGGGGCGGTATCAGCTTCTGCGACATCTCCACCGGTGAAATGAGCTGCACCGCCTTTGCCGGTAAGGATACCGTCGCACATATCATCAACGAATTTGGCCGCTTCCAGCCCCGGGAAGCCGTCCTCTCCGACGGCGCTATGGAAGAAGAGACCCTGGTCAATACTCTGAAAAACCGGATGGATTGCTGTCTGGAACGGGGCGGAAAGGGTCGTTTTGACTACGAAAAGGCCAAAGTCGCCATCGAAGCGCAGTTTGAAAACGCCGCTCCCATCCCCGCCGCCCAGCAGGAGGCGACGCAGGCGGTGGGCGGCCTGCTCTCCTACCTCCACGAAACCCAGAAAAATGACCTGAATCACCTCCGTATTCTGCATTTTTACACGACGGGTCGCTATATGGAGCTGGACTTAACCACCCGGCGGAATCTGGAGCTGACCGAAACCATCCGCTCCAAAGAGAAAAAAGGCTCCCTGCTTTGGGTGCTGGACAAAACCAAGACCAGCATGGGCAGCCGTCTGCTGCGCTCCTGGCTGGAAAAGCCCCTGCTGAACCCCATTGACATTGAGCGCCGCCTGGCCGCTGTCACCGACCTGGTCAAGCAGACCATGACCCGGGAGGAAACCGCCCTCTGTCTCAAGGGCATCACCGATTTGGAACGGCTGATTGGCCGCATCGTTTACGGCTCCTGCGGCGGACGGGAGCTGGTGGCGCTCTCCACCGGCCTGAAACAGGTTCCCCAGCTGAAAAACCTGCTGAACGGCTGCGATTCCGCTTTCTTTACCGATATTCGCACCCGGCTGGACGGCCTGTCCGACCTGACCAACCTGATTGACAGCGCCATTGTGGACGAGCCCCCCTTCTCCGTCCGAGAGGGCGGCATCATCCGGGCAGGCTACAGCAAGGACGTGGATTATCTCCACAACGTCATGGATCACGGTCAAGAAATGGTCGCCGCCATGGAAACCAAAACCAAAGAGGAATGCGGCATCAAAAACATCCGCATCCGTTATAATAAAGTCTTCGGCTACTACATCGAGGTCTCCCGTGGTCAAGCCAATCTGGTGCCCGCCCACTGGGTGCGCAAGCAGACCACCGTCAACTCGGAACGCTTCATCAACCAGGAGCTGAAGGAGCTGGAACACACCATCCTTTCCGCTCAGGACAAAATCACCGACATCGAGTATCAGCTCTTTTGTGAGGTGCGGAACAAGGCCGCTGAAATGGTGGAGCTGGTGCAGCGCACCGCCCTGGCTGTAGCGGAGGCGGACGCTCTGTGCTCGCTGGCCTCCGTCGCCGTGGCCAACCACTATTGCCTGCCCACGGTGGATGATGACAACGTGATTCAAATCACCGATGGCCGTCACCCTGTGGTGGAAAAGGTGCTGAAAAATGACCGTTTCGTCCCCAACGACACCTTTATGAACAACGGCAGCGACACCCTTTCCATCATCACCGGCCCCAACATGGCGGGTAAATCCACCTATATGCGTCAGGTGGCTCTCATCTGCCTGATGGCGCAGATTGGCAGCTACGTCCCCGCCCGAAGCGCCCGTATCGGCGTGGTGGATCGCATCTTCACCCGCATCGGCGCTTCCGACGACCTGAGCGCCGGTCAGTCCACCTTCATGGTGGAGATGGACGAGGTGGCGGAGATTCTGAAAAATGCCACCTCCAGAAGCCTGCTGATTTTGGACGAAATTGGGCGAGGAACCTCCACTTACGACGGCATGAGCATTGCCCGAGCTGTGCTGGAATACTGCGCCGACCGGAAAAAGCTGGGCGCAAAAACCCTCTTCGCCACCCATTACCATGAGCTGACCGTACTGGAGGGACAGCTGGACGGCGTGAAAAATTACAACATCGCCGCCAAAAAGCGGGCGGACGACATCATTTTCCTGCGGAAGATTATCCGGGGCGGAGCAGATCAAAGCTATGGCATCGAGGTAGCCAAGCTGGCCGGCGTTCCCACCAAGGTCATCACCCGTGCCCGCACCATCCTGGCCGAGCTGGAAGGCGAGGGGGAAGAGATGGGGCGCTCCGTCATCGCCCCGCAGCCCGCCGACGAGCCCTTGCAGGAGCAATGCAGCTTTGGTGACATCCGAGTGTTTGAGGTAGCCGACCAGCTGCGGAAGGTGGACATCAACACCCTCACCCCCATCGAGGCGATGAACCTGGTGTATCAGCTGAAAAGGAAGCTGTGACCGGTCAGTCGGAGGGGGAATTCCCCTATTCTCCTATTTTACCTTCTCAAAGGCGGTGTTTTGAATGCCTAAAATTCAATGTCTTGACCCACACGTTGCCGACCTGATTGCCGCCGGTGAGGTGGTGGAACGTCCGGCCAGCGTAGTGAAGGAGCTGGTGGAAAACGCCATCGACGCCGGGGCAACGACTGTCACCGTCGCCATCCAACGGGGCGGCATGAGCTACATCCGTGTCACAGACGACGGCTGCGGCATCGCCCCCGAGGACACAGAAACCGCCTTTCTCCGCCACGCCACCAGCAAAATCCGCAGCGAGCGGGATTTGGAAGCCATTGGAACGCTGGGGTTCCGTGGCGAAGCTCTGGCGGCCATTGCCGCCGTTTCCAAGGTAGAGCTGACCACCCGCCGCCCAGAGGACGAGCTGGGCACAAGCCTGCTGCTGGATGGCGGCGTACTTCGCACCCGGCAGGAAACCGGCTGCCCGGTCGGCACTACCCTGATTGTTCGCTCGCTGTTTTACAACACCCCCGCCCGCCTCAAGTTCATGAAGCGAGATGTCACCGAAGGCGCCGCCGTGTTCGGCACGGTGCAGCGCATCGCCATGAGTCACCCGGAAATTGCCTTCCGCTTTCTCCGGGACGACCGGGAAGACCTGCTGACCCCCGGTGACGGCAGCCTGCAATCCGCCGTTTACGCCGTGCTGGGTCGGGAAATCGCTCTGGGGCTTCTGCCCTGCAAAAGCTCCGGGGAAGAAGACCTCCTGGTGGAAGGGTTCGTCTCCCGCCCTGTCTGCTGTCGGGGCAGCAGGGGATATCAGCACTTTTTTGTCAATGGCCGCCACGTCCGCAGCAAGACCATGACGGCGGCTTTGGAGGAAGCCTACCAGAACCAAAAGATGGTGGGCAAGTTCCCCGCCTGCGTGCTGCATCTGACCAGCCGCCTGAACAGCGTGGATGTCAACGTCCATCCCACCAAAACCGAAATCAAATTCATCAACGACAAGGCTCTGTTCAGCGCCATCTACCAGGCCGTGCGGGGCGCACTCGCTCAGGAGACGGGTCATCCCCAGCTAGCGCTGGAAAAACAGCCGAAAAAGGCCGAAAAACCTCAAATTGTCCGAACGGGCAGCTTTTTCCAGAGCATGACGGCTGAGGAATTTCGTGCCCAGCAGGACGCAAAGGGCGGACAAATGGCGCTGGAGGACGGGGGCGGCTCCTTCCGGGAGCTGCTGACCAGGCAGGCAAAGGCGCAGCCTCCCAAGCCCGTCCACACCGTGCCGAAGCCGTTCCGCCCCGCCGTCCCGCCCAAGGAGGAATACAAGGATTTGGATCTTCCCGTGCTGGAAGAGCGTCCGGCTCGCCCCTCCGCCTTCTCCAAGGCGCTGGAGGAGCGGGAAACGCCCCCTCAGCGGGTGGAAACACCACCTCCCGCCCCAAGCCTCCCCGCCCAAGCGGAGGAAACCCCGCCGGAGCCTGTGGAAAACATTCCGGCCAAAGCCGCCCAACCGGAGCAAACTCCCTCTTATGCAGAAAGAAACCCACAATCTCCCCCTGTGATTGTGGAGAAATTCAGAGAAAACACCCTTCCCGCCGTGGAAAACCCGCCGAAGCCTTCGACTTTTTCCACAGAGCCGGAACAGGTGGTCATCCCCTCCCAAACCCCCGTGGCCAGCGAAACCCCCGCCTGGCGCATGGCGGGCGAGCTGCTGGATACCTACATCATTGTGGAGCAGGGGGACACCGTGTTCTTCATCGATAAGCACGCCGCCCATGAGCGCATGAACTTTGATAAGCTCAAGGCCAGGGATTACCGCCCCATGCCCCAGCTTTTGCTCACTCCCGTGGTGCTGAACCTGCCGCCGGAGGAGACCGCCGCCCTGCTGGGACAGCTCCCGCTGCTGGAGGAATTCGGCTTTGAGGCCGAGGAGTTCGGCGGTGGTGCCATCCTCGTTCGTCAAGTGCCGGACTACCTGCCCATGAAGGATGTGGAAACCACCCTCAGCCAGTTGGCGGGTCAATTCCTCACCACCGGAACCGCTGACCCCTCCGCCGCCCGGGATGAGCTGCTCCACACCATGGCCTGCAAATCCGCCATCAAGGGCGGCTGGAAAAACACGCCCGAGGAGCTGATGGTGGTAGCCCAGGCCGTCATGGACGGAAGGGTCAAATACTGCCCCCACGGGCGACCCGTCGCCATTGAGATGACCCGGAAACAGCTGGAAAAAGGGTTTAAAAGAATTGTTTGAGAACCACAAGACCAACAATCGAATCATCTCCTTTTCTCCCTTCGTGTCACCGCATTGACACCCCACCTTCTTACTATCACCAATAACAAATGATGAATCATGAATTAAACAAAGTAATATCGGTCGTCGGCCCAACCGCCTCCGGCAAGACGGCGCTCGGCGTGGCGCTGGCGCAACGCTTCCACGGCGAGGTGGTCAGCTTCGACTCCATGCAGATTTACCGCCGCATGGACATTGGAACCGCCAAACCCACCCAAGAGGAGATGCAGGGTATCCCGCACCACATGATCGACGTAGCCGAGCCGGAGGAAAACTGGTCGGTTGCCCGGTATGTGGAGGCCGCTGTGCCCGTGGTGGAGGATATCCTCTCCCGTGGCAAAACGCCCATCCTGGTGGGCGGTACGGGTTTGTATGTGGACTCGCTGCTCTCTGGCCGCTCCTTCGCTGTGCAGGCCACCGGCTGGCGGGAAAAATTGCAGGCACAGGCCAAGGCGGAGGGTATTCTCACCCTGCTGGAGGAGCTGAGGCAGGTGGATCCCGAGGCCGCCGCACGGCTCCATCCCGCCGACGAAAAGCGCATCATCCGGGCGCTGGAGGTCTGGCACGAGACCGGTCAGACCATCACCCAGCACAACCGACAGACCCAAGCACTCCCGCCCCGCTACCAGGCCGTGACCATCGGCCTCAACTTCGCCGACCGCACCGACCTGCATCAGCGGGTCGCCCGCCGGGTGGATGAAATGGTCAAACGGGGTCTGTATGACGAAATTCGAGACCTTTTGGCCTCCGGCGTGCCGGAAAACTGCACCGCTATGCAGGCTATCGGCTATAAGGAGATTGTGGCCGCCATGAAAAACGGCACCAGCTTGGACGAGGCCGCCGAGGAGGTCAAGCTCCGCACCCGGCAGTACGCCAAGCGCCAGCTCACCTGGTTCCGCCGCAACCCGGAAACGAACTGGTATTTCTGGCAGAAAGAACCGGATTTTCAGGCGCTAATCCAGTTTGCGACAGAAAAAGCAGCGGCTCATGGTATAAACTAACCGGGAGGACAGGCTCCCGGCATTCCAATGGAGACTTCCTCACTACATCCGCCGCACCTTAACGGCATGATAAAAAAGGAAGTGCTTCAATATGCAAAAAGCAAACAATCTTCAGGACGTTTTTCTCGCCCAGCTTCGGCGCAGCCGCACCAACGTGACCATGTTCCTCATGAACGGCTTCCAAATGCGGGGGCTCATCGCCGGCTTTGACGCCTTTGTGGTGGTGGTCAACTCCGAGGGCAAACAGCAGGTGGTGTATAAACACGCCATCTCCACCATCACGCCGGAGCGCCCCATGGAGCTGCGGGAGGCCGACCCCGCCCAGCCGCAGAGCACCAGATTCATTGTTCGGGAATAAGCGCCCAGCCGCCCAAAATCTCCTGCGTCATCGGTGCGCCTTCATTTACGGATAGGTTCCAAGCCCCCAGCAGGGAAAAACCAAGTCCTTTTCACACACTTTTTCGGAGGAATAGATAGATGAAACCGGGAAATTGGATCATCCACGCAGTTATGTGGGTGATGATGGCTGCGATTGCGGCCTATTTCGGCGTATACGCCTTTCAGTTTATTTTTGACGGCTACGAGACCGACGCACTCTATACCTACGCCGCAGAAGAGCTGGTGCAGACCTCTGGCTGCGTCATCCGTGAGGAGCAGGTGGTGGAGGGCGGAAGCGAGCTGGCCGCCGTGATTGTGTCCGAAGGCGAAAAGGTGGCGGCAGGGGACACCCTGGCTTTGGTCTACGAGAATCAGGATGCCCTGCTCCGCCACTGGGACATTGTGTCCATGGAGGAGCGGCTCAAATCGCTCAAGTACATCTTTAGCCACAGCATCGACGGCGCAGACAGCGCCCAGCTCAACCGGAACATTGTCCAGTCCATTGTGGATCTGAAAAAAGCCGTCTCACAGGGCAAGCTGGAAGACCTCCCTGAGCGCTCCTCCGACCTGAAAATGCTGGTCTTCCGAGGGGACTATACCTACAACGGCAGTCACGCCCTCACGCAAGAAATCCACGACCTGGAGGCCAAAACCAAGGCGCTGGCGGAGTCCAACCGCTCCTACACCACCACCATCACCACCCCGTGCAGCGGAACCTTTTCCGGCATGGTGGACGGCTATGAGAACGTGCTCACCCCCGATGCGGTGAACCTGGTCAGCCCCGCCCGCCTGGAGGAGCTGCTCGGCAGCAAGGAGGACGTGCAGGAGAAGGTGGATAACAGCGAATATCTGGGCAAGCTGGTCACGGATAACCGCTGGTATTTCGCCACCATCATGACCGAGGACGATGCCGCTAACCTCAAGCTGGGCGGAACCATTCCCACCCGCTTCAACAGCATTGACCACACAGTCAACATGAAGGTTGAGTCCATTTCTACCCCCGACGACAACCACGAGGTTTGCGTGGTGCTCTCCTCCGACCGGTTCATGTCCCAGGCCACTTTGCTGCGGGATCAGACCGCCGACCTGATTTTGAACACCGTCACCGGCTTCCGGGTGGCCAAGTCCGCCATCCATGTGGAGAATATCTCCGGTCAAATCGGCGTTTACCGGGTGTTTGGCACTCGGCTGCGCTGGACTCCCGTGGAAATTCTGTGGGAGGATGAGGACTTCTACTTGATTCGTCAGCGCTCCGAATACGATGCCGACGGCAACCCCAAGCCCATGACCGCCCTGAAGGAGGCCAGCCGCCTGCGTGTGGGTACCAAAATCGTCACCAAGGGGCAAAACCTCTATGATGGTAAAATCATCGGAGAACGATAACGCAGCAGGCAAAAACACCGTATTTTCCCCCTTTTTTTCGCCCTTCGGATTGGTTTCCGAAGGGTGAGGGGCTTTTTTGCCCCGCAGGTTCCATTTTTTTCAGCGCAGACTTTTTTCCCAGACAGAGACAGAGGAGGATTTTTCATGTCCGTACAGGAATGCGTAAAGGCAGTACAAAACCGTGTCACGGCGGCAGCTATGGCGGCGGGGCGTGACCCCAGCCAAATCACGCTGCTGGCCGCCACCAAGGTGCAGACCAGCGACACCATCCGGGAGGCCATCGCCGCAGGAATCACTTGCTGCGGGGAAAACCGTGTGCAGGAATTCAACACGCACTGGGCTGACGGCGCTTATGAGGGCGCTCGTGTCCACTTCATTGGCCACCTGCAAAAGAATAAGGTCAAGTACCTGGTGGGCAAGGTGGATTTAATCGAATCCATCGACAGCCCCGAGCTCATGACCGCCGTCTCTGACCGAGCCGTGAAGGTGGGCGTGGTGCAGGATATCCTCATCGAAGTCAACATTGGGGCAGAGGCTTCCAAATCTGGCGTGTCCCCGGAAGCGGTGGAAAATCTTCTCTCCTTGGCCGCCCAGCTTCCCGGCGTTCGGGTTCGGGGTCTGATGAGTATCCCCCCCGTGGCGCAGGGTCCCGACGGAAATTGCAGATATTTTCGGGAAATGCAGCAGCTTTTTGTTGACATGAAGGAAAAAATAGTCGATAATAAGAATAGTCTGGATATCCTGTCCATGGGGATGAGCGGCGACTTTGAAGATGCCATCGCCTGCGGCGCTACCGAGGTTCGTGTGGGAACCGTCTTGTTCGGTCAGCGTCCCCCCATGCGTCAAAACGGCTAACGGATGTCCGGCGTATATAGAATCAGAAAAATGCGGCGTCGTACCACGCCGGAACCAATACAAAGGAGGAACCACTTATGGGTCTTATGGATGAGCTCAAGCGTCTGGCTCGCCCTTATGAAGACGACGATGACGAAACTTTTGAAGAGGATACCGCTTCCCAGAAGCAGACCATTGACAGACCTGCTGACGCAGAGTATGCCAGCGCTTCTTCTTTCCCCAGAACCACAAAGCCCTCTTCTGCTCCTGCGGCAACCGTAAACGCCCCCGTCCGGGAACACGCTGCCCCCAAGGTGGTCAACATCAACACCATTCATCAGCTCAAGGTGGTTGTCATGCGCCCCGAGTGCTTCAACGACGCTTCCGAAATCGCCGATCACCTGCGTGATAAGCGTGCCGTTGTCCTCAACCTGGAGCAGACCGAAAAGGGCGTTGCTCGCCGTGTGCTGGACTTTATCTCTGGCGCTGCTTACGTCCAGGAAGGCAAGGTCAAGCGCATTGCCGCTTCCACCTACATCATCACCCCCTATAACGTGGACATCATCGGTGATAACTCGATCCTCACCGAGCTGGAAAGCAGCGGAGCTTATCAGAAATAACCCCGCCTGAGAGGCTGTTTCGTAACCCCGACGCACGCCGCTTATGGACTGATAGACTCTTATCTTCACCCCTTTTGTCTCCCCGCCGGGAAACGGTCAGCTTGACTGACAGGGGGGGTGATTCGTTTGTTCCCGAAGAATCAAAGAAAGACAGTGATAGAAGGGGGAAATCCCAGTGCTGACACCGAAAGATGTTGAGGAACAGCGTTTTCCGCTGGTTCAATTCCGCAAAGGCTATGACATTAACTCTGTGGATAACTTTCTGGACACGCTGACCGCAGATTATACGGCGCTTTTTGAAGAAAACGCCACGCTCAAAGCAAAAATGAAGGTGCTGGTGCAGTACATCAGCGACCAATCCCGCCACATTCGAGACCTGGAGCTCGCCGCCGCTCAGGAGCCCGAAGACGAGCCTGTCACGCCCGTTCTCACCGTTTTGCCTCCCATGGAGCCCTCCGAGGCAGCCGAACCCGACGGCTTGGCACAAGAGCAGCCGGAAGAGGAAGAAGAAAACGAGCCGGTGGGCGTTTAATCCTTCCGTTTACCAACAGCAGGGAGATATTCACTATGATGACACCCAACGATGTGGAAAACCGTCAGTTTAACAACGTCCGTTTCGGCGGCTACAACACCGAAGACGTGAACCGCTTTTTGGACAGCGTAGCAACGGATTATTCCGCTCTTTATAAGGAAAACGCCACCTTAAAACGCAAAATGAAGTTCCTGGTGGTCAAGCTCAATGAGCTTCAGGTGGCTGAGGCCAAGGCCATGGAGGAAAAGAAAAAGGAAGACATCGTTCATCAGGCCTACCTCAACGCACGGGAAGCAGCAGAAAAAATGATTGCCAGCGCCCGTGCAGAGCGTGACGCTATGATTGCCGAGGCCAAGCTGGAGGCCGACCGCATCCGCTACGATGCCCAGCAGTCCGTGGTGGACGCTGAGGAACGGATGGAAGCCGCCCGCAAGAGCACGCTGGAATTTGCCAGCGGTATGCGTATGCTGGTGGATCAGCAAAAGGGCTGCCTGGAGCGCAAGGCCAAGGAAATGACCGCTCTGCTGGCTCAGGAGCAGCACATTCTGGAAACCCAGATGGAATTTCTCAGCCGCCTGGATCAGCTGCGAGCTGTGGAAGAAGAGGCCGAGGAGCTGCTGGCCTCGCCCGAGCCCGTTGTAGAGCGGGACATGACCCAGATTCTGGACGAGACGCTGGCCGCCGAGCTGCGAGCCGTAGAGGAAGAGGCCGCCGCCAATCCCGCCGCCGCCTATGAGCAGGATATGTCCGACGTGGAGGCCGTCGCCAGCGAGTTTGTGGACGAGCCCACCCGGGTCATTGATATCAGCAGCGCCATGGATCAGGACTATCAGTTCTAAAATCCTGCCAAACAAAGATGATAAAGCGGGAACTTTTCCCGAATTTACCATATATCGCAAAGAAATAGCTTTGATGGAGTTCAGATGCCGGTTTCCGGGTTCGGAGGAGTCCGAATGCCCAGCGCCCAAATCCGAATTCACTGAACGAGGAGAGTTAAACCAAATGCCTGATTACAATAAGACGATCATGCTCCCCAAAACCGACTTCCCCATGCGTGCCGCCCTGGCAAAGCGTGAGCCGGATATGCTGGAGGAGATGAACCGCAAGGACGTTTACAACAAGCTGATGAAGAAGAATGAGGGCAAGCCCCTGTACATTCTCCACGACGGCCCTCCCTATGCCAACGGTGACATTCACATCGGCCACGCCCTGAACAAGATTCTCAAGGACTTCATCGTCCGTTATAAGAACATGGCCGGTTTTAAGGCCCCCTATGTTCCCGGCTGGGATACCCACGGTATGCCCATCGAGACCGCCATCCAGAAGCAGGGCGTCAAGCGCAACGAGATGCCCGTGCCTGAGTTCCGTGACAAGTGCCGTGCTTTCGCTTTGCAGCAGGTGGATCGTCAGCGGGAAGGCTTCAAGCGTCTGGGCGTGATCGGCGACTGGGAGCACCCCTACATCACCCTCATGCCCGAGTTCGAGGCCAAGCAGGTGGAAGTCTTCGGCGCTATGGCTCAGAAGGGTCTGATTTATCAGGGTTTGAAGCCCACCTACTGGTGCCCCACCTGCGAAACCGCTCTGGCTGAGGCCGAGGTGGAATACGCAGAGGATCCCGTCACCACCATCTTCGTCAAGTTCCAGGTTCACGACGACCTGGGCAAGCTGGCTCAGTACGGCGACCTGAACAAGATGTACTTCGTCATCTGGACCACCACCACCTGGACGCTGCCCGGTAACGTGGCCATCTGCCTCAATGCCCAGCTGGAGTATTCCCTGGTCAAGATTTCCACCGGCGAAATCCTCATCATGGCCACCGACCTGGTTTCCTCCGTTATGGCAGAATCCGGCATCACCGAATATGAGACCGTGGCCACCCTGTGGGGCGACGAGTTCGAGCGCATGACCGCTCACCATCCCTTCATGAACCGTGATTCCCTCATCATCCTGGGCGATCACGTCACCCTGGAGGCCGGTTCCGGCTGCGTCCATACCGCTCCTTCCTTCGGTCTGGATGACTTCTATGTCTGCCAGCGTTACCCCGAGATTCCCACTGACATCACCATGGAGGTCTCCGTCAACGCTCAGGGCTATCTGAACGAGTTCGCCGGCCCTTACAACGGCCTCCACGTCCAGAAGGCACACCCCGTCATCTTCAAGGATCTGGTCGAGTCCGGCGCTCTGCTGTCCAGCAAGGACATCACCCATAGCTATCCCCACTGCTGGCGCTGCAAGCAGCCCATCATCTTCCGTGCCACACAGCAGTGGTTCGCCTCCGTCGATGCCGTCAAGGATGCCGCCGTCAAAGCCTGCGACGAAATTTACTGGAAGCCCGAATGGGGCAAGGAGCGCATGATCTCCATGATTCGTGAGCGCTCCGACTGGTGCATCTCCCGTCAGCGCACCTGGGGCGTGCCCATCCCCATGTTCTTCTGCAACGACTGCGCCAAGCCCTACTGCACCGAGGAATCCATTGCAAAGGTGGCCGCCATCTTCAAGAGTGAAGGCTCCAACGCTTGGTGGGCAAAGGACGCTTCCGAGCTGATGCCCGAGGGCGCTCAGTGTGAATGCGGCTGCACCTCCTTCCGCAAGGAAAAGGACATCCTGGACGTCTGGTTTGACTCCGGCTCCACCTGGAAAGCCGTCTGTGACTCCCGTGATGACCTGCGTTATCCCGCTGATATGTATCTGGAAGGCGGCGACCAGTATCGTGGCTGGTTCCAGTCCTCCATGCTGACCTCCATTGCCGCCACCGGCAAGGCTCCTTACAAGGAAATCGTCACCCACGGCTGGACCGTTGACGGCCAGGGCAAGGTCATGCACAAGTCCCTGGGCAACGCCATCAGCCCCCAGGACACCATCAAGCAGTATGGCGCTGACATCCTGCGTCTGTGGGTCTCCTCCGCTGACTACACCCAGGATATGCGCCTTTCCAAGGCCATTCAGAAACAGGTTGCTGACGCTTACCTGAAAATCCGCAACACCTGCCGCTATATGCTGGGCAACCTGAACGGCTTCCAGCCTGACACCGATTTGGTCGCCTTCAACGACATGATGGAGCTGGATCAGTGGGCTTGCGCCGCTCTGAACAAGCTGGTTGCTACCGTCCGTAGCTGCTACGATGAGTACGATTTCCACAGCGTTTATCGTGCTATTTATAACTTCTGTGTCATTGAAATGTCCAACTTCTATCTGGACATCATCAAAGACCGTCTGTATTGCTTCGCTGAGGGCTCCACCGAGCGCCGCAGCGCTCAGAGCGCCATGTATCACATCCTGGACGCTCTGGTTCGCATGATTACCCCCATCCTGGCCTTCACCTCTGAGGAAATTTGGCAGTCCATGCCCCACACCTCCGCCGACGACACCGAGGCCGCCCTGTTCAACGACATGGCCACCGCCAACGACGAGTGGGTGCTGTCCGAGGAGCAGGAAGCCAAGTGGAACACCCTGCTTGCGTTCAAGGCCGATGTCAACCAGGCGCTGGAGCAGGCTCGTGCCGCAAAGGTCTGCAAGAAGTCCACGGATGCCAAGCTGACCCTCTCCCTGACCGGTGAGGCCGCTGACCAGTTCGAGTCCATCCAGAATCTGGCGCTGGCTGATTTGTTCATCGTGTCTGAGGTGGTCGTGGGCGACGCTGAGGGCGGCGTGGCTGGCACGGTGGTGCCCGGCCTGACCGTTCTGGTGGAAATGCACGACGCTTTCAAGTGCCCCCGCTGCTGGCTGCACAACGCCGCTATCACCGAGGACGGCGGCCTGTGCCCCCGCTGCGCCGAGGCTGTGAAGGGTCTGGAGCTGTAATGCACCATCTGCACACCCGTTAAAGGAATTTTGTTTTGGGTCTGGAATGCCCTCCTTTCTCCACGGCTGAGGCCGTGCCGGGGAGGGGTTCCAGACCCTTTTCTTTGCGCCAGGCTGCGGAAAGACGGTTGCATATCAGGTGCAATGCTGTTATAATGATTTTGTATGAGAAATTTCCAGAAAAACCCACAATAAAGAGGTATTTGTTATGGAAAACCTGTTGTTTTCTACCATTTTATACGTTGATTCTCAGGAAAAACTGGAAGAAGCCCTGCTCAATCTGAATCAGCAGAGCACCTTTCGGAAAAAGGGGCAGCTGATTGTGGTCGATCCCCACGAGTCGGAGGAAACCGCCGCTCGGATTGCGGAGCTATCCAACGCCCTTTATTTTTCCGCACCCGAGGCCGAGGTAGGGGAGGGCTACGAGCTGGGCATGGCGCAGGCTGAGGGTCGTTGGCTGAATTTTACCCTAGCCTCCGCCACCTTCTCCGATCACGCTTATGATCTGGCCGCAGACGTGCTGGAAAGCCACCAGACCGCCGTCTCCCTCAAGCCCATCCAGTGCGACACCGACACCGGCTTCACCCGCTACAAGGGCGCTTTTGACCCCCGCTGTGACATCGACATTGTAAACCTGGACGGCCCCTCCAATGAAATTTTGGTTCAGCCCATGCTGCAAGCCTATTTCTTCCCCGCCGAGCTGGTCAAAAGCTACCACTTCCAGCCGGGTCTCCACGACGATGCACTTTATCGCTTTCTGATGGAATACCAGATGGATTACCCCCAGTTCTGCTACTTGAAACAGGGGAAATTCATCTACACCATCACCCGGGAGGACAACACCTCCACCAACCCCCTGCAATATCAGCCGTGGTGGTATCAGCCCTCCGTGGAAAACTTTATCCTTCCTTTCCTGGAGGAAATCAAGGCAAAACGAGGAGAAATCCCTCAGTTTGTCCAGATGATTTGCTATTACCTGCTGTACACCAAGTACAACTGCAACATGAACGACCGCAGCAAGGGAACCCTCTCCGGCAAGGAAGAGGCGCTCGCCTTCGCTGAGGCCACCTTCCGAGCCTGCGCTCTGCTCGACCCGGCCACCATCCTGCGCCACCAACTGACCCCCCATATGCAGGCTTCCCGTGTGGTGCGCTTCTTCCTCATGCGGGGTCGCACCGCCGCCCTGGGGCGTGATTACCGTGTCACCACCCGCAACAAGCGTTTCCTGCTCCAGTTCCCCCGACTGGACGGCGTGGAAGAAGAAGCCGTGCCGGAACATCCCTTCTCCCGCATCTCCAAAGAGGTCATCCGCATCCGCATCATGAACTACAACCACGGCGTTCTCCAGATTGATGCCAACGTCGGCTTGAAGGACTTCATCAACCGGGAGGAATATGAGGTGTATGCTGTGGTTTCTTCCGGCGGCGTTTCCACCACCTATCCCGCCGAACAGCTGGGCATTTACCCCCTAACCAAGTGCTTCGGCGTGACGATGGCTCGAAAGCACGCCCTCCAGTTCCACATCCCCATTGCCGAGAAGTCTATGAAGATTCGCTTCTTCTTCCGCTTCCAGGAGCAGGACTATCCCTTCCAGATTACCTTTGCCACCCCCAATTCCCGCATCGACGCCAACAACAAATACGGCTATTGGCTCTTTGGCGAGAACAAAATGCTGCTGCGCAAGGACGAAAAAACCCTCACCATCCGCAACCGCCGCCGCCGCTTCCACATCAAGCGGGAGCTGCTCTTCTGGCGGGAGGCTTGGAAGCAGTTCAAAAACAAGCAGTTGGTTCTCCATGGCCTCGTGCTGCGCCTGCTGTTCTGGCTGCTGCGGGGGCGCTACGCCAAAAAACACGTTTGGGTTACGTTTGATAAACAGTATAAGGCCGGCGACAACGGCGAATATATGTATCAATACCTGAGAGAGAACGCCCCCGATGTGGAACCCTACTACATCATCAAGCGGGATTCTTTGGATTATCCCAGACTGGTGAAGCAGGACAGAAAACACATCCTGGTCTATGGAACCCTGCGCTGTCAGCTCATTTGCGTGCTGGCAGAGGCTTATCTGGGCACTCACGCCAACATTTCCGCCCAGTACAACACCAGCACCGCCTACCGGATGTTCACCAAGGACATTCAGCAGGGGCAGTATATTTGCATTCAGCACGGCTTGACCATCCAGAAAATCGCCCAGTATCAGAACCGCCAGTTTGACAACATCCGTCTTTACTGCTTGGCCTCTCCCTATGAGCTGAAAAACCTGAGTCACCCCTTCTATGACTACAAGCCGGAGGAGCTGAAAATGACCGGTCTGGCTCGCTACGACGGACTGAAAAACAACGACCAGAAAATCATCCTCATTACCCCCACCTGGCGCAAAAATATCGTCAATTCCAACGTCGCCAACAACAAAAAGACCCACAACAGCAACTTTAAGAACAGCGCCTATTTCCGCATTTATAACAACCTCATCAACGACCCCACCTTAATCGACTGCGCCAAGCGCAACGGCTACCGTATCATCTACCTGCTGCATCCCGCCATGAGCGCCCAGCTGGAGGACTTCGACCGCAACGAATTTGTGGAGCTGATGCCCGCCACCGGTGACATGAGCTATGAGAAAATTCTCACCGAATCCAGCCTGATGGTGACGGACTATTCCGGCGTTCAGTTTGACTTTGCCTATATGCGCAAGTGTCTGGTTTACTACCACCCCGACGAGCTGCCCCCTCACTACGACGCAGGCGGCCTCATCTACGAAACCATGGGCTTTGGCCCCATCTGCCGCAACCATGAGCAGATTGTTCACGAGCTGTGCGCCGCTATGGAGCGTCAGTGCACCACCGAGCCGGAGTACATCCGCCGGGCGGATGACTTCTTCGCCTTCAGCGACCACAACAACTGCGAGCGCATCTACCATGTCGTTAAGGACTGGCTGGCCGAGCAATGATACCTGCGCAGCGGCGGCCGCTTGAGGAAAACCTGCCGCTTTTGGAGGTCTGGAACCACTTTTTCCTTCCCTTTCCGGGCAACCGGTGGGGAAGGGACGGGTTCCAGACCCCCATTTGCTGTGCCGCCGAAATCCTTCGGTTTTTTCTTGCTTTTTGGGCACAACTTCTCTATAATGATACAGGTAAATTTTTGAAGAGCGCAAAATGACGCAAGTCCTTCACCTCTTCTTTTTTTGCGTATTATCCCCGCCTGTCCGAAGCCCGACCATGCCGGATATGCGGAAAGGAATGATTCTTTGTTTACCCTAACTTATGATTCCCGTGACGAGCGTTACAAAAAGCCTTACGGCGCAGTTCCCAGCGGGACAAGCGTCACCTTTACCCTCCGTCCCGCCCGCTCCGAGGGCTTTTCCCGGGCTCGCCTAACGGCTACGTTTGAATTCGACAACAACCGCACCGAAACCATCGCTATGCCCTGGGTCAGCACGGAGCTGGGGCGGGATGCCTTCTCCTGTACCCTGGACGTGGGCAATTATGTGGGTCTGGTGTGGTATTCCTTCCAGCTCGAACGCATGAACGGTTATGTCCAGAACCTAGGCACTTATCAGCTCACCGTTTATGACAACTCCGACTATGTGCCCGATTGGTTCGGCAAGGGAATGTGCTATCAAATCTTTCCCGACCGCTTCAACCGCACCCGCATTCCCTCCCCCGAGGGGCTGGTGGGCGGCCGCTCCGTGCATCAGGAGTGGGACGAGGCTCCCCTCTACAAGCCCGTGGGCAAGACCGCTCAGGGCTGGGACATCTGTAACCGGGACTTCTTCGGCGGCGACCTCAAGGGCGTAGAGGAGAAGCTGGATTATCTCTCCAGCCTGGGCGTGGAAACCATCTATTTTTGCCCCATTTTTGAAGCCTCCGAAAACCACCGCTACGGCACTGCCGATTACAGCCGGGTGGATCCCATGCTGGGCAACAACGAGGACTTTACCCACCTCTGCGAGGAGGCGCACAAACGGGGCATCCGCATCATTTTGGACGGCGTATTCAACCACACCGGCTTTGTCTCCCGCTACTTCAACGGCGACGGGTTCTATGAAACCCCCGGCGCAATGCAGTCTCAGGACTCCCCCTATTACAGCTGGTTCGACTGGAAGGAGTGGCCCAACAAATACGAAAGCTGGTGGGGCATTTACTCCCTGCCCGCCGTGCAGGAAAACAGCCCGGAATACCGAAACTTCATCTTTGGCGGGGAGGATTCCGTGGTTCGCAAGTGGCTGAAAGCGGGTGCGGACGGCTGGCGGCTGGACGTGGCCGACGAGCTGCCGGACGATTTTGTCCACGGCATCCACGAGGCCGCCCGAGAGACCAAACCCAACGCCATTGTGATTGGCGAGGTGTGGGAGGACGGCTCCACCAAAGTGGCCTACGGCGTGCGCCGCAAGCATTTGCTGGGTCGGCATCTCGACGGCCTGATGAATTACCCCTTCCGAACCTCCCTCATCAACTTCCTCCTCTACGGCGACGGCATGGGCTTCCAAAACAGCATGGAGACCCTGCGGGAGAACTATCCCCCCTCCGCCTTCTATTCCGCTATGAACTCCCTCGGCACCCACGACACCCTGCGCATTCTCACCTATCTGGGCGTGGGTTCTGACCGTGGGGATTTGCCCAAGGAGTTCCGAGCCACCTATACCATGTCCCCCCGTGAGCGCTCCTCCGGCATGACCCTGCTCAAGCTGGGCTTTTTGGTGCTGTTCGGCTTCCCCGGCGCTCCCACCGTCTATTATGGTGACGAGGCAGGTATGACCGGCTTTGAAGACCCCTTCAACCGCCAGACCTTCCCCTGGGGCAAGGAGGATCGGGATTTGGTGGACTACTGCGCCCAGTTGGGTCAGTACCGCCGTCAAAGCAAGCCTCTGCGTCAGGGCGGCATCCGGTGGGGCACTTGCGGTCAGGGGGTTCTCTCCTTCGTCCGGGAATACCAGGAAGAAAGCGTCGCCATCGCCGCCAACAGTGGGCGGGAGGAAACGCTGGTGGAGCTTCCCTGGCGGCACAAATTGGCCGTGGATGTCCGCACCGGTGACAAACACCTGGTGATGAACGGCGTTCTGCGGCTGAACCTCGCTCCCAAGCAGGGCGTATTGCTGTGTAACCCTTAACGAAAAAACAAATACCAACGAAAAAACGGGTTTGAAGCACAAAAGCGGCTTCAAACCCGTTTTTTTGTAAGCAAACCACAGTGTGTTTGCCTATGGGTGCGAGACAATGGCACTTTTTTATAGATGATCTGGCACGATCCGCCGGTTGAGCGATGACAGTTCTCTCTTACAAATCAGCAACCATCAGCAGAACGCTCATGACCAGGCCGCCCAGCACCAACAGTCCGTTGGTCATCATGGCGGCAGAAACACAACCAGCGATAATCGGCAGATAGACGATCAGATTGGGCGCAGGCGTGTCATCCTTACTTCGGCTTTCCGTAGGGATTCCCTCCTTTTGGCTTTGATGGGCATAGTATATCAGAAAAGCCTCCAAAGTGCAATGCTTTTTTCAGCAAAATGGAACAAGAGGCGAAAACCGCTGTGAAAAATGTAGAAAAACGGAATTACAAATAGTTAAGGCTTTTCCAGAAAAAAGAAGACAAATTATACACAAAGTAACATTTTTGATTTTGAAAACGTCTTCATTTCAAAAATTGTGGGTTTATTTTGTACTTTATTTTCTTGTTAAATTTGGACAAATGCAAAGAAGTTTTTAAAACTGCTTGTTGACGTTTCGTTCAAAAGAAGGTAAAATGAGGGTACATCGGACGAGGATATTTTTCTATATGGTCTCACCTTTACAGTATAGAAAAGCACCCGCCCATCTTCGTCCCACCCTCGTCATCCCGGCAAGTTCGTTTGGAACATGCCGGAGATAATTTGTAAAAGGAGAGATTTTGCATGAAAAAGTTATTTGCTCTCGTCCTGGCTCTGGCTATGGCTCTGAGCCTGGTCGCTTGCGGCGGCGGCTCCTCTAAGCCCGCTGAGGACAAGCCCGCTGACACCCCCGCCTCTTCTGCCGCTGGTGAGTCTTCCGGCGAAGCTGCCACTCCCACCGAGGGCGGCTCTAACCTGGCTGGTAAGAAGGTCGGCCTGGCAATGCCCACCCAGTCCTCCGAGCGTTGGATCAACGACGGCGGCAACATGAAGTCTCAGCTGGAAGCTTTGGGCGCAGAAGTCGTCCTCCAGTACGGTGACGACGACGTTCAGCAGCAGGTTTCCCAGATCGAGGCTATGATTGCACAGCAGGTTGACGCTCTGGTCATCGCCGCTATCGACTCTGGCTCCCTGACCACCGTTGAGCAGGCAGCTGCTGACGCTGGTATCCCCATCATCGCTTATGATCGTCTGCTGATGGATACCCCCAACGTTGACTATTACGCCACCTTCGATAACAAGGGCGTGGGCGTTGTCATCGGTCAGTACGTCAAGGACGCTCTCGACCTTGAAAACGCTGGCGACCAGACCTATACCTGCGAGCTGTTCATGGGCTCCCCCGACGATAACAACGCTCTGTTCCTGTACAACGGCATTATGGAAGTCCTCGGCGAGTACTTCGAAAACGGCACTCTGGTCGTGAAGTCTGGCCGTACCTCCTTCCAGGACACCTGCATCCTGCGTTGGTCTCAGGAGACCGCACAGCAGACCTGTGAGAACTATCTGGCTTCCTTCTACGCTGGCGAGCACCTGGACATCTGCCTGACCGCATTTGACGGCTTCGCTTATGGCTGCAAGGCCGCTCTGACCGGCGCTGGCTACACCGCTGAGAACTGGCCCATCATCACCGGTCAGGACTGCGAAGTCATGGCTACCAAGAACATCGCCGAGGGTTGGCAGACCATGTCCATCTATAAGGACACCCGCCTGCTGGCTGAGAAGTGCGTCACCATGGTTCAGGCCGTTCTGCTGGGCACCGAGCCTGAAATCAACGACGAAGAGCAGTACAACAACGGCGTGAAGGTCGTTCCCACCTACATGTGCACTCCTGTCGCTGTTGATGTCAACAACTACAAGGAAATGCTGATTGATTCCGGCTACTACACTGAGGATCAGCTGAAGTAAGTTTCCTCTTTCCCTTTCCATTCAGTCCAAAAATACGCTTTTATGGGGCGGCTTGCTGCCGCCCCTTTTTTCAGTAATTGATTTTTTCCGGCAGCTGCACAGGTCTCAAGCTATGGTGTGCTTTTGTGCGGGAAAAATTGATGAATAAACCAAGAAAAGGAGCTGAGAGAATGTCCCAATACATCCTTGAGATGAACCACATCACCAAGGAATTCACCGGCGTGAAGGCACTGGACGACGTTAATCTGAAGGTCAAACCCGGCGAAATCATGGCGCTTTGTGGTGAGAACGGTGCGGGCAAGTCCACTCTGATGAACGTCCTTTCCGGTACTTACGGTTTCGGAACCTACAGCGGCGACATCATCTATAACGGTGAAACCTGCCAGTTCCACAATCTGAGAGATTCCGAGGCAAAGGGCATCGTTATCATTCATCAGGAGCTGGCCCTGAGCCCCTACCTCTCCATTGCCGAGAACGTCTTCCTTGGCAACGAACAGAAAAAGATGAAGGGTGTCATCGACTGGAACGTTACCCGTGCAAAGGCCACCGAGCTGCTCAAGCAGGTGGGTCTGGCTGGCGAGAACGTCAACACCCCCGTGATGCAGCTGGGCACCGGTAAGCAGCAGCTGGTTGAAATTGCCAAGGCTCTGGGCAAGAAGTGCGACCTGCTGATTCTGGACGAGCCCACCGCCTCCCTGAACGACGAAGAATCCATGGGTCTGCTCAACCTGATGCTGGAGCTGAAAAGACAGGGCATCACGCAGATCATCATTTCCCATAAGCTGAACGAAATCAGTTATGTGGCGGACGCAATCACCGTCATCCGTGACGGCCACACCATCGAGACCATGCACAAGGGCGAGGATTACAGCCTCGAAACCCCCGAGAGCTACAAGGCTCTGGAGGACCGCATCATCAAGTCCATGGTGGGTCGTGAGCTGACCAACCGTTACCCCAAGCGCGAAGGGGTCAAGATTGGTTCCTCTCCCATCTTCGAAATCAAAAACTGGAACGTGTTCCACCCCGAGCTGGCGGGCAAAAAGGTGCTCAATGATGTCAACCTTGTGGTTCGTCCCGGCGAGGTCGTGGGTCTGGCTGGCCTGATGGGTGCTGGCCGCACCGAGCTGGCTATGTCCGTCTTTGGTCACTCCTACGGCACCGACATCTCCGGTCAAGTGTTCATCGGCGGCAAGGAGGCCGATACCAAGACCGTCTCCAAGGCCATTGACAGCAAGCTCGCCTACGTCTCCGAAGACCGCAAAACCTATGGCCTGGTGCTCATCGACTCCATCGAGTTCAACAGCACTCTCGCCGCTATGAAAACCTACTTCTCCAAGAACGGCATCCTCAACCGCAACGAGGAGAAGGTCAAGGCCGAAGAATACCGCCGCAAGCTCAAGACCAAGTGTAACAACATTGAGCAGCCCGTGGGCGACCTCTCCGGCGGCAACCAGCAAAAGGTTGTTCTGGCCAAATGGATGCTGACGCAGCCCGACGTGCTCATCATGGATGAGCCCACCCGTGGTATCGACGTCGGCGCAAAGTATGAGATTTATGAAGTGATTAACGAGCTCGCAGCGGACGGCAAGGGCATTATTGTCATTTCCTCCGACATGCAGGAAATCATTGGCACCTGTGACCGCACCTATGTCCTGAACGAGGGCGAAATCTGCGGCGAGCTGTCCGGCGCTGACATCACCCAGGAGAACATCATGGGCTGCATCATGGCGCACAATAACAGAAAGGGAGCGGCATCATAATGAACGAAAAGAAAACGATCAATATTGACCTGAAGCAGTATTCCATGATTATCATTTTGGTGGTCGTGTATCTGCTCTTCGCCGTCATCACAAAGGGTATGAATATGACCCCCGCCAGCGTGAACAACCTGGTGATGCAGAACTCTTACGTTGTCATCCTGGCCGTCGGTATGCTGCTGTGCTGCTTGACCGGTAACGTTGACCTTTCCGTCGGTTCCACCGTCGCCGTCGCTGGCGCTGCTGCTGGTATCGCCATCGTCGATATGGGTATGCCTTCCCCCGTGGCTATGATCTTCGGCCTGCTGGTCGGCCTGGGCTTTGGTCTGTTTAACGGCTTCTTCATCGCTTACGTCGGCATCCCCCCCTTCATCACCACCCTGGCCACCATGCTGATGGGTCGTGGCCTGACCTATACCGTCCTGGCCGCTCAGACCAAGGGTCCCCTGCCCGGGAGCTACACCTTCCTTGGCTCCGGCTTCCTGCCCTCCATCAAGATTGCTGGCAACATCGACCTCATCTGCTGCCTCGTGGCCGCCGTCGTCACCGCTCTGCTGATCCTCTCCGAGCTGAACGGCATCACGACCCGCAAAAAGTACAACTTCCCCGCTTACCCCGTGTGGCAGCTGGCCGTGAAGGACGCTGTTATCATCGTCATCGTTTGGTTCTTCATGCTCAAGCTGGGCGCAAACCGTGGTTTGCCCATCGTTCTGATCGTCATGGCCGCTCTGGTTGGCCTGTACCACTACATTACCACCATGACCGTCGCTGGCCGTCAGGTCTATGCCATGGGCGGTAACGCAAAGGCTGCTCAGTTGTCCGGTATCGACACCAAGAAGGTCTTCTTCTGGGTCTACACCAATATGGGCGTGCTGGCTGGTTTGGCTGGCGTGGTGCTCTCCTCCCGTAACGCCTCCGCTACCCCCAAGGCTGGTGACGCATTCGAGATGGACGCCATTGCTTCCTGCTACATCGGCGGCGCTGCCTGCGCTGGCGGCATCGGCACCATCATCGGCGCTGTGGTCGGCGCTTTCATCATGGGCACTCTGAACATCGGTATGACTCTGATGGGTCTCGGCACCGACGCTCAGAAGATCGTCAAGGGCGCTGTCCTGCTGGGCGCTGTCACCTTCGACCTGGTTTCCAAGCGCAAGAAGTAATTCACCTCCCGCCGCTGTGCGGAGCTTTGTAAAAACAATGGGTCTGGAACGTGGAAAAACCGTGTTCCAGACCTTTTTTGTTTGTTTATTCGTTTATCTTTGGATTATTTGTTCTTCCAAGAAGATAATCTGTAGAAACATGGTAAAAATCTGCTAATTTTAAGAGATGTTCCACTGGAATTGTTTGAAATCCTCGCTCATAACGAGAATAAACTGTCTGCTGGATTCCCAAAACCGCTGCAACTTGCTTTTGAGCTAAATCAGCGTCCTCTCTCATATCACGAATCCTTTGAAAATACATAAATGCCCCCAATAGTACTGATTGATACTATTGACAATACTGTATTTTCAGTGTATGCTGTTGGAACTAGAACTTATCAGTTCTAAAACAGCAATGAGAAGGAGCCTATTTTATGTTTTGCATCAAATGTGGATCTGAAATCCATGATAGTGCCATTATCTGTCCTAACTGTGGCTGTGCTACGCCTAATTTTCAACAGCAAAAGGAACAGCCGAATGTTGTAATCAATAACACCAATACAAACCGCAACACAGCCATCAACGGCATCGGTATTGCCTCACCTAAGAGCAAAATAGTGGCACTGGTGCTTTGCTTCTTTCTCGGCTGGCTGGGCGCTCACCGTTATTATGTTGGAAAGATTGGAACTGGTATTATTTGGACTTGCACCTTTGGTATGTTTGGCATTGGTGCTTTGATTGACTTTTTCCTTATCCTTTTTAACCACTTTACGGACAAATGGGGACGTCCTTTGATTTATTAAATGGTATTTTGGTCTGGAACGTGGAAAAACCGTGTTCCAGACCCTCTTTTTTGCTCTCTCCACCGCCGAAACCGGGTCACATCCCCCCGTGTCAGACCAAAACAGCGGAAATCCACCACGCAATGCCCATGACGCAGCACCCCAGCAGAAACCACACCCACCAGGGAAAAAAGGCCGCCAGCCGCTTACCGGCGGTCATCCGCTGGGCACGCTTTTGCACATATCCGGCGGCAACCTGCCTTGCCTCGCTGACCACCTGTTCCGCCGACACGCCATCCTGATGCAGAGCGTCCTCCTTGAGCAGAAAAATGGCCTGTTCAAAAAAACGCGGGTCAGGTGAGCGCACCACAATGACCCGGCGTGAAATTCCTTTGACCACGTTCTTTACCTCCGTTGTTGAATTCCTCCTTATCTTTGCCCGGATGTGGGGAGATTATACCCGCTTTCCCACTCTGACCGCCACCACCGTGCGGTCATCCTCTCGGCCTGCGTTGGGGTGGGAAAGCACCGCCTGCGCCAGCTCTCGGGGGCTGTCCCCCGGATACTGCCCCAGCATGGTGCGCAGCCAGCCGTCACCGGTTCCATCGGTCACGCCGTCTGTCACCAACAGCAGCAAATCCCCGTTGGAGAGGGTAAAACGAACCGTGTCCGGGGTGGTCTCCCGGTCGGTCTCCAGCCCGGCGGGGAGGGAAGTCCCCGTCACCCGGCTGACAGAGCCGTTTTTCCGCAGGTAGCTGGGGGCGCTGCCCAGCTTGTGGAGGGAGGCGGAGCCGTTGAAGAGGTCGATTTTCAGCAAATCCACCGTGGTAAAGCCCCCATCCACCTCCCCACGAAGGCTCATCGCCCCCGTCAGGGTGGTGAGGGCGGCGTTCGGCTCGATTCCGGCGTGCAGAAAATCCTTTAACAGCGTCATCAGCAGGCGGCTGTCATTGGCGGCCTCGTTTCCGCTGCCCATGCCATCGCAGAGAATCGCCCACAGGATGCCGGAGCCATCCCGGAACCAAATCCCGTTGTCACCGTTGGCCTCGCCCTGTGCCTTCTGGCGGGAGGCCACCGCCACCCGTGCCGAGAGGGGAGGGGTCTGCCGGAAGATGAGCCGCTGGCCTCGTGGGGTGCGGAACACATCGCAAGGCTCTATCGTCACATTCAGCGCCTCGGAGAGGGCGGCGGTGCCCTTGTCGTTGTTCATTTTTTCCAGGTTTTTTCCCCGCAGCTCCAGGGTGTGCCGTCCCCGGCTGTCCACCCACACCATACACCGTGCCGCACAGCCCATTTGAGCGGCGGCGGATTCCGCCCGGGAAGCGGCGGCATGGTTGGTGGTGATGGGCTCGCCCAGGCTGTCCGCCGCACTGGTCAACAGACCCGAGAGCTGGTCATACTGCCTGCACACCGCCAGCCGGTTGTTTTTCATCCTCGCCCGGTAGCGGCGGCGGTTCCAAAAGCGGTAAAGCTCCTCGTTGCTGATGCGCACCAGCTCCTCCCGGCGGAGGCATTGGCGGCGGAAGGGGCCAAAATCCCCCGGCTCCACGCTGCCCCGTTCCAGCATGGCGGCCAACGCCTGATTCATGGCTCTGGTGGTGGAGAGGCGATCCTGCTTCCAGCACAGCTCCTGCCGGGCGCAGCCCTTGCACAGCCGCTCCGTGGTGCGATCCATCAGGGCGGAAGCCGGTTCCAGCGGCTCTCCTTGCTCCACGCTGTCGTGGATGTGCTCGTAGAGGGTGCGAAAAGCGGTGGCCTGCTCCTCCAGGTGATAGCGGACGGCCTCCGCCGAGGCAGGGGAGACGGGCAGCACCGGGCGGACGCTCAACCCCCAATCGTCCTCCAACCGGCGCAGCAGCCCTTCCGGCAGGGCGGAAACCACCAGCGCCACCAGGCAGGGGAGGGCAATGGGCTGATCCATGCCGCACCACGTCCCCAGCAGCACCCCACACAGCGGAAACGCCGTCACCATGGCCAGCCGGGAAACGGTACACAGCGCCCCACACAGCGCTCCACAGCAGCAGAGAATCCCGCTGAGGGAAGGGTCTCCCCCCGTCACCAGACCGGCTCCAAGCCCCAGCAGACCGCCCGTCACGCCGCCCCGACCGGTTCCACCCCGAGCCGCTAACAGGGTCAGAAACGCCGCCACAGCGCCTCCGGCGGTGGGTGAGAGGCTTCCCGCAAAGACGGTCAGACCCAGACCCAGCCACAGCATCCCCGCCGGGCGTTTTTTCTCCAACAGCCGAAAAAATACGCAGGACACCCCGGAAAGAATCACTTCCCAGCCATACACCAGGAGAGAGGCTCGGCTCCATCCGGCGGACGAGCCATAAATCAGGCCGGTCAGACCGCAGGTCACGACGCAGCACAGCGGAAGAAACCATTCGCTCTCATAAACCCGCAAATCCCAGCAGGCAAAATTCACGGCGTAGAGCAGAGCAGCGGCGGCGGCGCAGCGAAATTCCGTTCCGCCCGGCTTGCCCCAAAGCAGGCTGAACAGCACCCCGCACAGGGCGGCCAGGCCATTCCAGCCCGTCCCGCTGGCGGCGGCATAGCCCAGCCCAAAGGGGCGGCATCCCCCCGGCAGCGTCCCCCGGGTGAGCATCGCTCCCAGTCCCGCACGAAGCACCCAGCCCCCCAGGTTTTTCCACTTGCCTGCCCCCTGCATTCCCACAAAGAGCCTGTTTTTCTGCGTCTGCGCCCGGCGTGGCGTTTCTTTTGTAAACATCTGAGCGTTCCCCTTTCCGTCCATCGTCTTTTCATCAGTATAGCTTTCCCCGGAGGAAAAGAAGGTCGGAAAATAAGAGCCTATCCGCAAATCAGCGGGGGAAGGGGGCAGAAAAACAAAAAAACTTCCTGACCGGACGGTCAGGAAGCGCAACGCAAGGAAACAAGCTGGATGTTACACCAGAGAGAGCACCAGAACAACAAACATAAAGGCAAAAGCAACCCACTTGGTGATGCGAGCGAGCTTTGCGTCCCAAGTGCTGTTTTTGTTCTTGGAGAGGAAGGTATCAGAGCCACCGCTCAGAGAGCCAGCCACGCCGGAATTCTTGCCGGACTGGAGCAGGACGGTGCAGATGAGGAACAGGGCGGCAATCACCACGACAACGGAGAGAACGATGGAAATAGCGGACATAATAGAAATCTTCCTTTCAAAAAAACGTCCCGGAGCGGGAGCGATACGTTCAGATGTAATTGCAATTTTAGCACAGGGCAAGGGGAATTGCAAGAGGTTTTTGTGGTTTTTTCACCTAAAAAACCGTGTTCCACAGAGCAGATAAAACAGCGTCTTTAAACGGACAGATTGCAGTCAAAACAGAAAAAGTCCGGTCAATTGGACAATGAATGTGGTATCATTTTCTCAACAGAAGAGCAGACTAAAGTCAGAAGCGCTTTAGGCTCGCAAAAACAGATTTCTATCATTCCGAGGAGGGATTTCACATGACCGCATCCATTGAACTGCGCTATGTCCGAGGCCACATTGAGGTATTCAATTCTTATGGAGACTTTCTCTTTTCCGCTGATACGGCCAGTGAAGCCTATGAGGAACTGAGCGACTGGGAGGAAGATTTGGTTTTCTGAGCGGTTTTCACCGAAAGACGCACGAAAGGGGTGTGAACGACCACACCCCTTCATTTTTTGGAAAGAAACGAATGATTTTTCTCAAGAAACCTTTATTTCCGACTCTTTTTTACTTGTTTTTCAGTTCGGCGATGAGGGCGGGAACCACCTCAAACAAATCACCCACGATGCCATAATCAGCCGCCTCGAAGATGGGAGCGGAAGCGTCCTTATTGATGGCAATGATGGTATCCGAAGCGCTCATGCCCGCCAAATGCTGGATGGCGCCGGAGATGCCAACGGCAACGTAAATCTTGGGGGAAACGGTCTTGCCGGTCTGACCCACCTGATGGGCGTGGGGAATCCAGCCAGCATCCACGGCGGCACGGGAAGCGCCCACGGTTCCGCCCATGACGGCAGCCAGCTCCTCCACCAGGCGGAAGCCCTCAGCGGATTTGAGACCTCTGCCACCGGAGACGATGATTTCCGCCTCTTCCAGGTTGACGGCCTCGGCCACTTCCTTGACCCGCTCCACGAGCTGCACCCGAACCTCGGCGGGGTTCATGTGGATGCACTCCTCCACGATGTCGGTGCCCTGACCCACCTGAGCGGGGCGCTTGAACACGCCGGGGCGGACGGTGGACATCTGGGGGCGGGTATCGGGGCAGGCGATGGTGGCCATCAGGTTGCCGCCAAAGGTGGGACGGGTGGACATGAGCAGGCCGTCCTCCACATCCAGACCGGTGCAGTCAGCGGTCAGACCGGTTTTCAGGGTGCAGGCCACACGGGGGCCGAGGTCACGGCCATTGTTGGTAGCACCATACAGCACGATGGAGGGGGCATACTTGCCGATGAGCTCCACCATAGCGTGGGTCGCTACGTCGGTGTTATAGGTGTTGTACTCCTCTCCCTCGACCAAAATCACCCGGTCGGCCTGATAGGAAAGGGCAGTCAGCGCCACTTCACGGACATTCTGACCCATGACCACAGCGACCAGCTCTTCGCCCAGCTTATCGGCCATCATGCGACCCGGGTTGAGCAGCTCATAGCCAACCGGCTTGGCCTTGCCCTCGTCGGTTTCGATAAAAACCCAAACATTTTTCGACATTTCCAACCCCTCCTTACAGCAGCTTTGCGTCCGTCATCAGACCAACCAGCTTCTTTGCGGCTTCTGCGCCGTCCATGCCCTCAATTTTGGTGCCATTCTTGGTGCGGACGGGGGTATACGTTTTCTTGACCTTGGTGGGAGAACCCTTGAGACCCCGCTCGTTCTCGGGCACTTCCACTTCTGCGGAAGTCAGCACGAAGATTTCGGCGGTCTTGGCGGCACGGCGGGTCTGGAAGTTGGGATAGCGCAGGTCATAGGGGGTCTTGTTCATGGTCAGCACGCAGGGGGTTTTGGTTTCATAGAAATCATACCCCTCGTCGCTCTCCCGCTTGCAGCGGATGGCACCGTTCTCCTGGAGGGTAGCCTCCACAGCGTAGGAGATGAGGGCACGGTTCAGGTGCTGGGAAATCTCGGGACCGACCTGACCGGTGTCACCGTCAATGGCCTGCTTGCCGCAGAGAATCACGTCAAAGACCCGGTCGTTTTTCTTTTCCAGAGTGGCAATGGCGGTGGAAATGATTTTAGAGGTGGCCAGGGTATCGGAGCCACCAAAGGCACGGTCGGTAATCAGATACGCCTCGTCAGCGCCAGCGGCCAGGCACTCCCGGAGGGCATCCTTAGCGGCGGGCAGACCCATGGAAATGACCGTCACCTTGCCGCCCACCTGATCCTTCAGGCGCAGAGCGGTTTCCAGCGCATAGGTATCAAAGGTGTTCACGATGGCGGGCACGCCCTCACGGATCAGGGTGTGTTTGATGGGGTCAATTTTAATCTGGTTGGTGTCGGGAACCTGCTTGACGCAGACCAGAATATTCAACTCCTTGCCGGAGACCCTTTTCCCCTCTGCCTTGGGAGCGGGGGCGGGCTTGGGGGACTCGGGCTTTTTTTCGGGCTTTTTAGCGGCGATGGTGGCGGGCTTGCTGCCGCCGTCGGTGTACTTTTTCTTCATCTGACCGGCGATGACACCACGCTGAACCTGGTTGGTTCCCTCGTAGATCTGGAGAATCTTTGCGTCACGGAAAATCTTCTCCATGGGATAGTCCTTCATGTAGCCATAGCCGCCCATGACCTGGAGGCCATCCACCACGTTTGCCATACCAGCGTCCGTGCCTGCGGTCTTGGCGCAGGAGGCCTCCAGCGTAAAGGGCAGACCAGCATCCATCAGCTCGGCGGCGTGGAGGTACATCTGACGACCCGTCTGAGCGCGAATCTCCATATCCGCCAGCATCTGCTCGACGGCCTGGAGATTGGCCACGGGTGCACCGAACTGCTTGCGCTGCTTGGCGTAGACGGTGGCGATTTCACAGGCACGCTGGGCGATGCCCACGCCGAATGCGCCCACAGCACCACGGGAGTGATCCAGGGTTTCCAGAATAATCTTGAAGCCGCGGTTTTTCTTGCCGAGCATGTGGCTCTTGGGAATGCGCACGTTATCGAAGATGACCTCAGAGGTACAGCTCAGGCGCATACCCATCTTGTCCTCTTCCTTGCCGATGCTGACACCGGGACGATCCCGCTCCACCATGAAGGCGGTCAGACCCAGCACGCCAGCGGAGGGACGGGTGGAGGCCAAAACGGTATAGATACCAGCGATGGGGCCATTGGAGATGAAACACTTGGTGCCATTGATGACCCATTCCTCTCCGTCCAGCACGGCAGTGGTGCGCACGCCGCCAGCGTCGGAACCGGCGTTCGGCTCGGTCAGGGCGAATGCAGCCCAGCGCTTTTCCATCATGGTCTGGAACCAATATTCCTGCTGCTCCTTCGTACCGGCGATGATGACGGGGTAGGAGGCCAGGCAGTTGCCCAGCACGGTGGTACCCACGCCGATATCACCCCGGGCAATCTCCTCAGCAATGGCAAAGGTCTGCACGTTGGTCAGGCCGGGGCCGCCAAACTCGGCGGGAACACACAGGGCGTTCAGACCCATGCCCACTGCCTTATCCAGCAGCTCGTCCAAACCTTCGTTGTCATTTTTCTCGATCTCGCCCACGTTGGGGATGATCTCATTATCAACAAATTCTCGAACCATGTCGAGAAGGTCTCTGGTTTCTTCATCAAAGAGCATGATTTATGTCTCCTTTGTGTTGGAATCAAGCTTCATTATAGCATCGGCACTTTGAAATAGCAACGGTTTTCCAGCAAGTTGTAAAAATCTTCACAAATGACCAAAAGTCAGGATTTTAACAGGTAAGAAGTATCCAAAAACGTTTCATCCTTTGTGGCACGCTGTGGAAAGCGCCCAAGACCAGGGCGGCAGAAACAAGGAGGGTGCAGCGCCAGCACCCCCACACGGGCGGAGCCCCGTTTTCTTTCGTCAATCTCTCCAAAATCCTCCGGCAAAAATTGTGAAAAAAATAGAAGGTTCCATCTGTTTTTAAAAAGACGTTGCATAACCAGGTAAAAAACGCTATCATTAAGAGAGTTATTTCGTCCGGTTTCGAATCAAAATGTACCCGATTCCCGGATTCATTTCATTGAAAAAGGAGTGTGGCAATGATGGAACGTGCCGCAGGTATTTTGTTTCCCATTACCAGCCTGCCTTCCAAATACGGCATCGGCTGTTTCTCTCAGAGCGCTTATGATTTCATCGACTGGCTGAAGGAGGCCGGTCAGACCTATTGGCAGGTGCTGCCCTTTGGCCCCACCAGCTACGGCGATTCCCCTTATCAGTCCTTTTCCACCTATGCGGGCAACCCTTATTTCATCAGCCTGGATGACCTGATTGCGGAGGGCGTTCTCACACAGGAGGAAGTGAATCACGCTGATTTCGGCTCTGACCCCGCCGACATCAATTATAAAAAAATCTATGAGGCTCGTTATCCCCTGCTCCGCATGGCCTACCAGCGCAGCAAGGTCAGCAGCAACCAGGCCTATCAGGACTATGTGGACGAAAATAGCTGGTGGCTCAAGGATTACGCCCTGTTCATGGCCGTGAAGGGGCGCTTCCATGGCCTCCCCTGGACGGAGTGGGCAGAGGACATCCGTCTGCGCTACAGCTACGCCATGGACTACTACCGCCGGGAGCTGTATTTTGACATCGAATTCCACATGTACATGCAGTTCAAGGTCAATCAGCAGTGGAACAAGCTGAAAGCCTACGCCCATCAAAACGGCATCCGCATCATCGGCGATATTCCCATCTACGTCTCCATGGACAGCGCCGACGCTTGGGCAAACCCTGAGCTCTTCCAGCTGGACAAGGACAATCTTCCCACCGCCGTGGCTGGCTGTCCCCCAGACGGCTTTTCTGCCACCGGTCAGCTTTGGGGAAATCCCCTGTATCGGTGGGATTACCACAAGAAAACCGGCTATCAGTGGTGGATTACCCGCCTTTGGTACAGCTTCCAGCTCTATGACGTGTTGAGAATCGACCATTTCCGGGGCTTTGACGAATATTTCTCCATTCCCTACGGCGACACCACCGCCATCAACGGCCACTGGGAAAAGGGTCCCGGCCTCGACCTCTTCCGCAAGGTGGAGGAAACCCTGGGCAAGCATCCGGTCATTGCGGAGGATCTGGGCTATGTAACCGATTCCGTCCGTCAAATGGTGGTTGACAGCGGCTTCCCCGGTATGAAGGTGCTGGAATTTGCCTTTGACTCCCGTGACACCGGCTCGGCCAACGACTATCTGCCGCACAACTACACGGAAAACTGCGTGGTTTACACCGGAACCCACGACAATGAGACCCTGGTGGGCTGGATGGGCAGCATCCTCCCCGAGGAGCTGGAAACGGCTCGGAATTACCTCTGCGACCACTACACCCCCACCGAGGAGCTGTATCAATCCTTCATCGCCCTGGCCATGCGCAGCCGAGCCAAGACCTGCATCGTCCCCATTCAGGATTATCTGGGTTTGGACAACACCTGCCGCACCAACAAGCCCTCCACGGTGGGCGGTAACTGGCGTTGGCGGGCAAGCTGGGATCAGCTCAGTGATGACCTCCGGGATGAGATTTTGGCGCTGACCAAGCGCTACGGCAGAATGAATTGGAAGGCTGTGGAAGCCGAGGAAGAGGAAGCGCTGTAACTTTTGACCCTTTCGGGGCACGGATTCTTCCGTGCCTCGTTTCTTTTGCTACGGAGGCTTGCCGAGCGCAAAAAGAGAGCTGTTCCGTGTGAAACAGCTCTCTCAAGGTGTTCGTTGGTTGGATTAGTAACCCATGTCAGGGGCGGGAGCGACGGGAGCGGGAGGCTCGGGCTTATCCACCACGCAAGCCTCGGTGGTCAGCAGGACGGCGCAGACGGAGGAAGCGCTTTCCAGTGCGGTACGAGTCACCTTAGTGGGGTCCACAATGCCACAGGGAATCATGTCGCAGTAAATTTCCTTGTAAGCGTCAAAGCCATAGCCAATCTTACCGCTGTTCAGGATGCGATCCAGAACGACGGAGCCATCAATACCAGCGTTTGCAGCAATCTGCTTGACGGAGGCGGTCAGAGCCTTGGCGATGATCTGAGCACCGGTCTTTTCGTCGCCCTCCATGGTGTCAATCAGGGCGTTGACAGCGGGAATGGCGTTGACGTAGGCAGTACCGCCGCCAGCGACGATGCCCTCTTCCACAGCGGCACGGGTGGCGTTCAGAGCGTCTTCCACACGCAGCTTCTTTTCCTTCATCTCGGCCTCGGTAGCGGCGCCCACCTTGATGACGGCCACGCCGCCAGCCATCTTTGCTAGACGCTCCTGAGACTTCTCACGGTCATAGTCAGAAGTGGTGGTAGCAATCAGGGCACGAATCTGAGCCACACGGGACTTAATGGCGTAGGGGTCGCCCTGGCCATCGACAATGATGGTGTTCTCCTTGGAGACCTTGACCTGGCGGGCAGCGCCCAGCTGATACAGCTGGGTATCCTTCAGCTCGAAGCCGGTGTCAGCGGAGATGACCTGGCCGCCGGTCAGGGTGGCGATGTCAACCAGCATTTCCTTGCGGCGGTCGCCGAAGCCGGGAGCCTTGACGCAGCAGACCTTTAGCGTGCCACGCAGGGTATTAACAATCAGAGTGGACAGTGCCTCGCCCTCGACGTCCTCAGCGATAATCAGCAGGGGACGACCCATCTTTGCGACTTGCTCCAGAACGGGCAGCAAATCCTGAATGATGGAAATCTTCTTGTCGTAGATGAGAATCAGAGGCTCATCCAGGACGGCCTCCATCTTCTCGGTGTCCGTGACCATATAGGGGGTGACATAGCCACGGTCAAACTGCATACCCTCGACCACCTCGGAATAGGTCTCGGCGGTCTTGGACTCCTCAACGGTGATAACGCCGTCGGCGGAAACCTTCTCCATGGCCTCAGCAATCAGCTTGCCGATGGTCTCATCACCGGAGGAGATAGCGCCAACACGGGCGATATCCTCGGTGCCGGAAACGGGCTGGGAGTTGGACTTGATGGCTTCAATGGCGGTGGCGGTGGCCTTGGCCATGCCCTTTTTCATAATCATGGGGTTAGCGCCAGCGGCCAGGTTCTTCATGCCCTCGTTGATGATGGACTGAGCCAGCAGGGTGGCGGTGGTGGTGCCGTCACCGGCGACATCGTTGGTCTTGGTGGCAACTTCCTTGACCACGGAAGCGCCCATATTCTCAAAGGGATCCTCCAGCTCGATTTCCTTAGCGATGGTCACGCCGTCATTGGTAATGAGGGGGGAGCCATACTTCTTGCCCAGGATGACATTGCGACCCTTGGGACCCATGGTGATTTTCACGGTGTTGGCCAGCTGATCCACGCCAGACTGGAGAGAACGGCGAGCCTCTTCACCGAAATTGATGAGTTTAGACATGATTGTTTACCTCCGATACTTGAGAGATGGGGGGAGCGCCACGACTTGACGTTCCTTTTTTCAGCTTGAAATTACTCCACGATGGCCAGGATGTCCGTGACCTTCACGATGGTATATTCCACGCCCTCGATTTTGACCTGAGTGCCGGCGTACTTGCTGGAGATGACCTTATCGCCAACCTTGACGTTCATAACGACCTCGTTGCCGTCCACAACACCGCCGGGGCCGACAGCGATGACTTCTGCAATTTCGGGCTTCTCTTTTGCAGAACCGGCCAGGATGATGCCGCCAGCGGTCTTTTCCTCGGCCTCGACCATCTTCAGAACCACACGGTCAGAAAGGGGTTTCAGTTTCATAATGATATCCTCCTCATGGAAAGGTGAAATAATAACAAAATCAGGGGGGTTAGCACTCTTTTCTTCTGAGTGCCAGCCTGTGATATATCATATATCAACGGGATGGGTTTTGCAAGTCTTTCTTTTTGAATTTTTTATGAAATGAAGGGGAAAAGCCCCGTTGTTTTCAGTATATGTGCAAAAGGCGGAAAATAGAACCGGGGGAGAACATGCTGGTTTGTTATTTCTGCGCCATCAGCTCCATCATCTGGTCACGCAGAGCGGCGGCCAGCTCGAATTCCAGGCGCTTGGCGGCCTCCCGCATCTCCTTTTCCAGGCGCTGAATGGCCTTTTCCCGCTCCTGTTTGGTGAGCTTGCGCTGGGTGGTAGTCTCGTCCACCGCTTTACTCAGTTCCAGCATATCCTTGATGTCCTTGTGGATGGTCTTGGGAATGATGCCGTTTGCCTGGTTATAAGCGTTCTGCTTTTCCCGGCGGCGGGCGGTTTCGTCCATGGCAGCTCGCATGGAGGGGGTAATCCGGTCGGCATAGAGAATCACATGTCCCTCGGCGTTTCGGGCGGCACGGCCAATGGTCTGGATGAGGGCGGTCTCCGAGCGGAGGAAGCCCTCCTTGTCTGCGTCCAGAATGGCCACCAGCGAGACCTCGGGCATATCCAAACCTTCTCGGAGCAGGTTAATGCCCACCAGCACGTCAAACACACCCAGGCGCAAATCCCGGATGATTTCCGTGCGCTCGATGGTGTCAATGGAGTGGTGCATATACTTGGCCTTGATGCCGCTCTTTTGCAGGTATTCGGTGAGGCTTTCCGCCATTTTGATGGTGAGGGTGGTGACGAGGACTCGTTCCTTTTTCTCGATGCGCTTATAGATTTCCCCTTGCAGGTCGTCCATCTGTCCGGTGACGGGGCGCACCTCCACCTCGGGATCCAGCAGGCCGGTGGGACGAATGACCTGTTCCACAATCTGGCCGGAGCGGGAGGTTTCGTACTCGGCGGGGGTGGCGGAGACATAAATCACCTGATTGACCCGTTGGGTGAACTCGTCGAACTTGAGGGGGCGATTATCAAAGGCGCAGGGCAGGCGGAAGCCATAATCCACCAGGGTGGTTTTGCGGGCGTGGTCGCCGTTGTACATGGCTCGCACCTGGGGAAGAGTGACGTGGCTCTCGTCGATGAACATCAGGAAATCGTCCGGGAAGTAATCCAGCAGCGTCAGCGGGGGAGACCCCACGGGTCGGTCAGAAATCACACGGGAATAATTCTCAATGCCGGTGCAATAGCCCAATTCCCGAATCATCTCCATGTCGTACTGGGTGCGCTGGCGGATGCGTTGGCTCTCCACCGCCTTTTCCTGGCTGTTGAAGTAGTCCACCCGCTCCCACATCTCCTTTTCAATCTCCTGGAGGGCACGCTCCAGCTTCTCTTTGCTGGTGACGTAGTGGCTGGCGGGGTAGATGGCCACATGGTTGAGCACACGGGTGGGCGTGCCCGTGACCACGTTGATTTCGCTGATGCGCTCCACCTCGTCCCCCCAAAACTCCACCCGGATGGCCTTGTCCTTGGAGTAGACGGGGTATATTTCCACCGTGTCCCCTCGGACACGAAACAGATTGCGGTCAAAGGCGATGTCGTTACGCTCATAGCGAATTTCCACCAGCTTTTTGAGCAGCCGTTCCCGGGAATATTCCATGCCCGTGCGGAGGGAGATGACCATATTTTTATAGTCGATGGGGTCGCCCAGGCCGTAAATGCAGGAGACCGAAGCAACCACAATCACGTCTTCCCGCTCGAAGAGGGCGGCGGTGGCGCTGTGGCGGAGGCGCTCAATCTCGTCATTGATGGAGGAATCCTTCTCAATGAAGGTGTCGGTGTGGGGGATGTAGGCTTCCGGCTGGTAGTAATCGTAGTAAGAGACGAAGTATTCCACGGCGTTATGGGGGAAGTACTCCTTGAACTCGGCGCAGAGCTGGGCGGCTAAGGTTTTGTTGTGCGCCAGCACCAGGGTGGGGCGCTGCACCCGCTCAATGACCTTGGCCATGGTGTAGGTTTTGCCGCTGCCCGTCACGCCCAACAGGGTTTGCTCTTCCAATCCCAGCTCCACGCCCTGACTGAGCTGACAAATGGCTTCCGGCTGGTCGCCGGAGGGAGAATAGGGACTGACTACTTCAAATTTCGGCATAAGCTTCTCCTTTGGTGGGGCTGTTTCCGCTCACAGCATGTTGGACTGCTTCATGGAAAGGTAATCGTCGTCGGCAAAAATGAGATGGTCTCTCAGGGTGATATTCAGCGCCTTGAGGACATCCCGACAACGGAGCGTGGTATACAGGTCGGATTCGGAGGGAATGGCAAAGCCGCTGGGGTGGCTGTGCGCCACGACCACCCAATTCGCCTTATGACGGAGGGCGAGTTCCACCAGCAGGCTGGGGTCAATGTTCACGCTTTTTTCGTTGCCCTGCGCCAGCAGGTCACAGCCCACAATTTGGTCACGCTGGTTCAAACAGAGCAGATACGCCCGCTCCTGCCTGATTCCCTGAAAAAAAGGCCACAGGTATTCCGCCACATCCTCGATGGTGGAAAATTTTTGCTGTGTTTCCCGTGAAACACTAATTCGGCGCTGAAGCTCCGGCAGCAGCCGAAGCAAAATAGCGCCGTTCTCCGTGATGCCCGTCACCTGGGTCAGCTCCTCTGAGGAGGCAGAGAATACCCCGTCCAGCGAACCGAAGCACCGGAGTAGCTCATGGGCAATGGGATTGGTGTCTCTTTGGGGGACGACGTAAAACAGCAGCAATTCCAGCAGCTGATGATCCTGAAAGGACTCCGCTCCATGTTCCAGGAACTGTTTTTTCAGCCGCTGGCGGTGTCCAGCGTGAATAGAAGGCTGTTTTGTCTGTTTTTTGGGGGGGTGTGTCTCTTTCATGGTCTGCCTTCCTGCCTTGCATGGGTTCAACGATGTGTGTTTTACTTATAAGGCAACACCGCACAATCGTCGAATGTGCGCCTTGCTTGTCCTTTCACTCCCAAATTTGCCGTAAAACCCTTGAAATACGTCAGTATTCCTGCGGCTTTCCCAACAAATTTGGAAGCAAAATTCCTGCGCAATCCGCACATCCCTATTATGCGGTATTGCCATAAAGAAATGCGGAGACGAGAACGCCCCCGCAAAAATTGAGTGAGAAGTATGGGTAATCAGTTCTGAGCGCCATACTGAGCCAGATAAGCTTCCATTTTGGCCTTCATGTCGTCGTCGATATAGACCTTACCGTCAACGGGGCGGTTATGCAGGAAAGCGATGATTTCCTTGACGGTGACGATGGGGCAAACCTTGATGCCGTAGTCCTGACGCAGCTCGTCCAGGGTGGAGCAATCCTTGGTACCACGCTCCATGCGATCCACGGAGACGAAGAGGTAAGCCATCTTCACATCAGCAACGTGCTTAAACAGCTCGATGCTCTCACGCACGGCGGTACCGGCGGTGACGACATCCTCGACAATGGCGATAACATCGCCGTCCTGGGGCTTGTAGCCCACCATGGAGCCGCCTTCGCCATGATCCTTAGCCTCCTTGCGGTTGAAGCAATAAGGCAGGTCACGGCCATAATTGCGGAACAGAGAAGCGGAGCCGGTGACGACCAGAGGAATCCCCTTGTAAGCGGGGCCAAAGAGAGCGGTGACATCCTCGCCCAGGTTCTCGTTCATGCAGGCGGCGTAATAATCGCCCAGCTTGGCGGCCTGTGCGCCGGTCTTGTAGTTGCCGGTGTTGATGAAGTAGGGGGTTTTACGGCCAGACTTGGTGGTAAAGTCACCGAAGGTCAGAACGCCGGAACGCACCATAAAGGTGATAAATTCTTCTTTATAAGTCATGGAACAGTCTCCTTCTTCTCGCCAAAGGGCGGTGAATGATGGTTTCTTATTTACAGGGGTATTATAGCATTCCGGGCAATGAGTGGCAAGGGGGGAAACCCGATTTCACGGGGAAAATAGAGGTGAAATGGAGCTGTATCCTCTGCTTTTACTCCTGCGCCGAGAAAATCCGTTCCCAGTCACGCAGGCAGCCTTCCTCGTCCTGCTCGGTGTGGATGACCTGCAAGCCGGGCAGCTCGGCCAGCTTCTCCGGGGCGAAATCCACCTGATCCGCCAGGAAGCGGCGGCACACCTCGTTATAGTTGGGGTTCTTCTGCCGATCCTCCCGGGCGACACACCGCATCAGGCGGGTACGATCCTCCAAATCCAGATAGACCACCCGCACCTTGTCCCCACCGAAGTGGCGGATGAAGCTATGAGCACCCTCCAGCGTGGTAATGACAATATAATCCTTGTCCTCCTCCACGGCAAAGGCCATGGTGAAGTAATACCAAACGCCGAAAACGGTCTGATAGGCTCGGCATTCGATGACCTTTCCTTCCGCTTGCAGCCGGTCGAGCTGGTCTTTGGTGACAAAGTGATAATCCACCCCGTCCCGCTCCCCGGTGCGGATGGGTCGGGTGGTGGAAGGGATAACCCGGGTCAGTTCCTGGCCGTGGCGCTCCAGAATGTGCTGATAGAGGGTGTCTTTGCCCGAGGCGCTTTTCCCGATGAGGCAGAAAATCTGTCCTTTTTGCTGGTTCATAGCTGATTGTTTCCCCTTTTCCGTTTCGTGTGTTTCTCATTATATACAATGTTTCCCGATGATGCAATAAAAATGATTGCCATCTCCCTTTTTCTATGCTAAACTGGCAGGGTATGACGTGAAAGGACGATTCAATCAAAATGGAAATAAACGGTATAGAGACCAACGAGCAGGTTCGTTATGACAGCCTGAACCTCAGCCCCGAGATGCTGGCTGCCCTCCACGGCAAGGGGTTTGAAATCGCCACCCCCATTCAAGGCGGCTGCATTCCCTACCTGCTGGACAAAAAGGACGTGGTAGCCAAGGCTCCCACCGGCACGGGCAAAACCTTTGCCTTTGGTATCCCCCTCATTGAGCACACCGATCCCGCCTCCACCGACGTGACCGGCCTGATTTTGGCTCCCACCCGAGAGCTGGCTTTGCAGATTCGGGACGAGCTGACCAGCCTCTGCACCGCCAAGCAGGGCATCCGTGTGGTCTGTCTGTATGGCGGCCAGCCCATCGAAAAGCAGATCAAGCAGCTCAAAAATAAGCCTCAAATCGTTGTGGCCACCCCTGGCCGCCTGATGGACTGCAAAAAGCGCCGAGCCATCCGTCTGGACAAGGTGAAAACCGTCATTCTGGACGAGGCAGACCGGATGCTGGACATGGGCTTCATTGACGACGTGACCAAAATTCTGGACATGATGGAAAACCGGGACAACCTGGGGCTGTTTTCCGCCACCATCAGCCGGGAGGTGATGGACATCTCCTGGGTGTATCAGCGTGACCCCGTGGAAATCACCGTCCGCCCCGTGGCCGAGGATCGCCCCGATATCCAGCAGTACCGCATCAGCTTGGATAGCCGAGAGGCCAAGCTGGACATGATGCTCGCCCTGCTCACCGGCGGCGAGTATGAACGCACCATCGCTTTTTGCAACACCAAGAACATGACCGACCGTCTCGCCGCCCGCCTCAAGATGGAGGGCATCCCCTGCGAGCCGATTCACGGTTCCATCCAGCAGCGCATCCGGGAAAAGACCCTTTCCCGCTTCCGTCAAGGCAAGCTCCGGGTGTTGGTCGCCACCGACGTGGCCGCCCGTGGTCTGGACATCGACGATGTGGACGCTGTGTTCAACTACGACGTTCCCGACGAGCAGGAATACTACATCCACCGCATTGGCCGCACCGGACGTGCCAAGCGCCACGGCGTGAGCTACACCTTCTGTTCCACCATTACGGACGAGGTGAAGATGGACGAAATCCAGAAAAACCAGCGCTTTGACATTCAAAAGCTCAAATTCGACGAGGATGGATGTCTGGTGATGGTGGATTGAGCATCTAGTGGCCGGAAACAACAATCTATTTTTTCAACCTTTGAGGTCTGGAATCTGACGCAGTTGGGTTCTGGGCTTCTTTTTTCCTGCTGGCCTTCAAAATCTATCCCATTGTTAGGACAGCTTGTGCTCATTTTGCGCTTGACAAAATGGTGTTTTTGCCCCATAATATAAAACATAAGTTCGATAGAACATTTGAACGATATATTGTTACAGAGGGGGTTCTATTTATGAAAGTCACTTATTTGGAAAAACCCGTTGCTTACCGTCTCCCCAACAACATTGTTGATTTCAACGCCTACCGCAAGGCTCATTTACCGGCGCTGCCCGCTCCTGTCTCTCCCGAACCCCTCCCCACGCTCCACCTGACCGAAGAGGAGCCGCCCACCTTCTTCCAGCTTTACGGTCAGGCGCTGGACGCTCTGGCTTCTGTGGCGCTGACCGTTGCCGCCGTGGTGGTGATGTTTTCCACGCTGTTGTAACCGTTCGGATTCCCTTTTCCTTTCATCCGCCTTTGGCGGACAGTTGGCAGTCAATCAGCGACATGTTCAACTTTTTCAGCAGAATGATAAAAGCTCACTCGTCTATTGTGTGATTTTTCGGCAGCTTTTTTACAAAAAACAGTTGCCAATTCAGGGAGCCTTGTGATAAAGTAACTCCACTGAGATCGACAGGCTGTGTGGGCTTTGCAATCGCATTGCCGGAATCATCGCTGGAGTTGGTTATATAAAATGCCTGGGACGAATCCCGGGCGTTTTATTTTTTTGTTACAAAAAGTACGCAAAAAAGGGAGAGCGCCATGCCGCCGAGATATCTGGAACACACCATCACCGCCGCCCACGACGGCAAAACCATTTATGTCCTTCTGCGCTACGAGCTCGGTCTTTCGGGAACGGTGCTCCGCCGGGTGAAGTGGCTGGAGGACGGCATTCTGCTGGACGGAGAACGAGTGACCACCCGGGCGGTCGTCCGCCAGGGACAAACCGTGTCCGTCCGCCTCTCCGACCCCACGGCGGAAACCGACATCCCCCCGGTCAACCTACCCCTGAACATCGTGTATGAAGACCGGGACATTGTGGTGGTCAACAAGGCCCCCGGAATGCCCTCTCACCCCGGCCCCGGGCACTGGGACGACAGCTTGGGCAACGCCCTCATCTTTCACTGGCAGAGCACCGACCCGGAAGCGGTGTTCCACCCCGTCCACCGGCTGGACAAAGGCACTTCCGGCCTGATGGTGGCGGCCAAGCACCCCTTTGCCCAGGAGAAGTTAAAAAATCAGCTTCACACCGACGACTTCCGCCGGGGCTATCTGGCCGTATGCGAGGGCGTACCCCAGCCCCTCAGCGGAACCATTGACGCTCCCATTGCCCGTGCGGACAGCTCCATCCTCAAGCGGCAAACCGCTCCCGACGGCATGAGTGCCGTGACGCATTACGAGACCCTCCGCACCGTCGGCGGGAGGAGCCTGGTTCACCTCACCCTGGAAACGGGGCGCACCCATCAAATCCGGGTGCATCTGTCCCACATCGGCTGCCCCCTCACCGGCGATTTTCTCTATGGTACGGAAGCGCCCGACCTCATCCCACGCCCTGCCCTGCACTCGGAGAGTCTTTCCCTCCTCCATCCCGTCACGGGAAAACGGCTCACCTTCCAAACCGAGCTGCCACGGGATATGGCAAAGCTTGTGGAGGAAAAAGAGCGGATTGATACCATGCAGGGGTGATTCCAGCAGCTTCTTTTCCTGACCAACAACAAAGCCTGAAAGGACAGAGCATCCTCTCAGGCTTTTTTCATAATTACGGATGAACGACGTTTTGGGGAGTGCCCTCCATCCAGCCTTTCAGGTTGCCAATCACGGTATCGAGCAGGCGGCCTCGTGCCTCGTGGGAGGCCCAGGCAATGTGGGGGGTAATCATGCAGTTCTTAGCGTGGAGCAGGGGGTTGGTCTCAGCCATCGGCTCCACCTCCACCACGTCCAGCGCAGCGCCGCCCAGCTTGCCGCTGTTGAGCGCTTCGGCCAGAGCGTCCTGATCCACCAGGGGGCCACGGGCGGTATTGACCAACAGAGCGCCGTCCTTCATCTTGGCCAGGTTTTCGGCGTTGATGATGTGATGGGTCTGGGGGAAGAGGGGACAGTGGAGGGAAATCACGTCCGATTCCCTGAGTAGGGTATCCACGTCCACATAAGCATCCGCAATGGCAAGCCCCGCCTCACAGGGACGGGAACCGGCGGCCAGCACCCGCATTCCCAGCGCCTTGGCCAGTCTGCCCACCGCCCGGCCAATGTTGCCGAAGCCGATGATACCCATGGTCTTGCCGTCCAACTCCATGACGGGCATATCCCAGAAGCAGAAATCTCGGCAGGAGCACCAACGCCCCTCTTTCACGGCGTTGTCGTGGTGGGCAACGTGGCAGGTCAGCTCCAGCAGCAGCGCCAGGGTGAACTGCGCCACAGAGGGGGTACTGTAGGCGGGCACGTTGGTGACGACGATGCCCCGTTCTTTGGCGGCGGCGGTGTCCACCACATTGTAGCCGGTGGCCTGCACGCCGATGTATTTCAGGTTGGGACAGCGATCCATCCGCTCGGCGGTCATGACGATTTTGTTCACCAGCACAGCGTCAGCGTCTCCAATGCGCTGGCACACCTGGTCGGTGTCGTTGGGGGTATAGTCGTAGATGACCACATCGCCCAGCGCCTCCAGCGGTGCATAGCTGAGGTCGCCGGGATTGACTGTATAACCGTCTAACAGTACAATTTTCATGGGTCATTGCTCCTTTTTGATACGACAAAAACGAAAAACGCAGGCGATGACAAACAGCAGGCAGGCCACGGCGGTGAGAATCCACTTACCGTTTCCGGGCAGCAGCATTCCGCCGCCCTCCAGCATGGTGGTCACGCCGAAGATAGCAAAAATCACAAAGGCGAGGGTGTTCAAGAAGCCCTCGGGCATCTTGCTCTTGAGCAGATACCCGGCCAGCATCCCAATGACATCGGCGGCAAACAGGCCGATGGAGCAGGCCAGCCAAACCACGATGGCTTTGGAAAGTCCCTCGTTTGCGGCAAAGGCAATGGCGGTGAGCTGTGTTTTGTCGCCCAGCTCCGCCAGGAAAAAGGTACCGAACACGGCGAGGATGGGGGCTTTTCCATCCTTGTGGGAGCCTTCCTCCTCGTCCTCGTCGTCGCCGCCGATGCTGGACCAGGCGAAATAGAAGAAGGCCAGGGCAGCGGCAAGTTTAATGACGTACTCGGGAATCAGGCTGCTGACCAGCGCACCCACACCCACCGCCAGTGCGTTCAGCACCAGAATGGCAGCTCCTGCGCCGAGGATGATATCTTTCACCTTGAAGCGGGAGGTCATGGCAATCATCATCAACTGGGTTTTATCGCCCATTTCTGCGATGAACTCGGTCAGCAGGATTCGGAAAAATAAAGCCATCGTATGTTCACTCCTAATGCGGCTCAAAAGCCGGTATTGGTATCAGTGCCTATCATGGATAGGCTTTCAGTTCATGCTATCCATTCTGTCAGCGCTAGCTGACTGAGGAGGGTTGTATCACCTTGCCAATTATGCTCATTGGTTGTTTCAGTATACTCTTTCTGTCAAAAAAGTGCAAATCAAATTTTCCAGTTGACAGAAAGAAGAGCTCCACGCTAAAATAGAGTTCGATTTTGACTTGAACCAAGGAAAGAACGTATCATGAGAACATTTGTGAACCAAATCACCGCATTTACCCTGGCTTTGAGCATGACCTTGAGCCTGTTTTGTTCCAGCGCATGGGCTGCCGATCTGGAGCCCACCGCCGTGACCGAAGCGGAGGAGCAGGACTGGAGCGTCCAAGCGCCACCCGCTGAGGAAGCGCCCCTCTGGGAAGAAGAAAGCAAAGAGATTTGGCTTGACCTGGACTCCACTCCGACCGAGGCGGCAGAAGAAGACCACCCCGCCGAGGAGCCAATGGAGGAACCAACGGAAGAAGCGCCGGACACCTCCCTCGTTGAGGATGTGCCGCAGCAAGACCGGGAACAAGAACCGGATGAAACGGAATCTGCCCCCGCTGAGGAGGTCGAGGAAGCTTTTCTCGCTGAGGAGCCGGACGAAGAGGCCGCCGAAGCCGCCGAGGAAGCCGCAGAACCAGCCGCCGAGGAGGAAACGCCCCGCAAGTCCTCCTCCGCCCTCACCGTTTCCGCCGCTTCTCTGTCTTTGGAGTATGATGACCGGTATAATTTTGCAGAAAAATACCCTGGGTATACGCTTTCCCTGGGAAAACAGACCGTTACTTCCTATCAGGTGAGCAAGCGCACCCAGTCTTCCGCCAAGGATACCGCCGTTTTGACGTTGGATGGCGACGCTTCCACCTCGGTGATCGCCACCGGAACGGGAAGCGCTACCGTCACCCTCAGCAAAGGCTCCAAGGTGGTGACGGTGGAAGTGTCCGTCACGCCCGCCGAGCTGACCCTCCTGTTCCTGGCCGGACAGAGCAATCTGGAAGGCTCCTGTTCCAACCTCAGCGACTATAAGCCCCAAGATTCGGTGCTCTGCCCGGAGGGAGAGGTTTATAGCTCCTACCTGCCCACGGAGGGAACCAACTTTCTCCGCTCCACCTATGTGACCGGCTTGAAGGATTTTGTGGTGCGCCACGCCGGGGATGAGGGAGCCTACATCGCCGGTTCCCTCACCGGGGAACAGGAGGGCTATCCCCTCTACGCCCTGACCGCCCGGGGCAAGGGAAAGACCGGCCCGGATAGCGGCCTTGCTTACGAATGGAACCGCCTGACAGGGGAAAAGGTGTGGGTCATCAATGCCGCCGTGGGAAACTCCACCTCTGACACCTGGGTGCAAGGCGGAGAAAACCATCAGCGAGCCTCCAAGGGCTTCGCCGCCGCCCTGAAAACCGCCGAGGCCGAGCAGAAGGCCGGTCACTACACCATCCGCCATAAATTCCTATTCTGGCTCCAGGGTGAGGCGGATTGGAAGGGTATTGTGTCCACCCCCGCCGAGTATCGCTCCAACTTCGATTCGATGAATGAGGGCTTCCGCTCCCTGCTGGGCATCGAAAAAACCGGCCTGATTGCCGTCCGTGCCCACCAGGGCAACGACAAAACCACCGGCGAGCTGGATATGAATGCCGTTCGTGTGGCGCAGTATTCCATGGCTCTGAGCCAGAGCTTCCCCAACGTGTTTCTCGTCTCCAACGCCAACGAGCAATGGATGACCAACAGCGGCGTGAAGAAGTACTTCGCCGCCCAGGACTCCAACAAGGACGGCAAGCTGGATTATCCCGTCCATCAAAACCGTTTTCTTGCTCTGCCCACCACGGTTTCCGCCGTTCATCCGAAGATTCATTACAAGCAGGTGGGGCACAACGAAAACGGCCTCACCGCCGCCCGGGGAATGTATGATGTCATTCAGGGCAAAACCACGCCCGCTTCCGCCCAGTGGCGGGACAAAACCGGCCAGAGCATCACCACCCTTTCCCTCAAGCCCGGCGCTTCCGCCGTGGCGGTGATGGAAGTCGCCCCGCTCTCCGCCGCAAAGAACGTGACCTGTCAGTTTGATTCCAGCAAGCTTTCCTATGACCCGGAAAGCGGCACGCTCACCGCACGGAAGAAGGGTTCTTCCTCTCTGAACATCCTCTCCGGCAAGAAAACCCTCGCTACCTTGACCGTCAACGTCACCGGCCTGACCGTTCCCACCCTCAAGGCTCCCGTCAACACCAAGCAGGGCATCCAGCTGACGTGGAGCAAGGTCAGTGGGGCGAAGGGGTATTACGTCTACCGTAAGACCGCCGATGGCAGCTATGCCAAGCTGGGCAAAGCCACCTCCGCCAGCTATGTGGACACCACCGCCGTCAACGGCACCGCCTATCTCTACGCCGTGGCCGCTTACGCTGGCTCCGACCTGGGCGACAAAAGCGCCGAACAGACCGCCGTCCGCCTCACGAGTGGGAAAATTTCCAGCCTGACCAACGGCAGCGGCAAAAAAATGACCGTCAAGTGGACGAAGAATCCAAAAGCCTCGGGGTACGAGGTGCAGTACGCCCTCAAGAGCAATTTTTCTGACGGTGTTGTCAAAAGCTACAGCGGCAGCGGAACCCTTTCCAAAACCCTGTCCGGCCTGAAAAAAGGAAAGACCTATTATGTCCGTGTCCGCTCCTACAAAACCCTCAGCCAGGAGAAGTATTACTCCGCTTGGAGTGACAGTAAAAAGGTGAAAATCACGAAATAAGGGTGAAATAAGCGGTTTTTAGACGGGAAATGTTGCCTCCGCCGCCGTGCATCAGCGCCCAAACAAGCAAAAAAGGGTCTGGAACCTGAAGGCAGATTCCAGACCCATTCCATTGTTACCGAGAGACGCTCAGAGCGTGGTTCAAATTACATTGCTTTGACAATTTCGGCGGTGTCCATAGCAATCATCAGCTCTTCGTTGGTGGGGATGACCAGCACACGAACCTTGGAGCCTTCGCCGGAAACGTCGATTTCCACGCCGCGCTTGTTGTTGGCCTCGGCGTTCAGAGGAGCAACGCCCATGTATTCCAGACCAGCGGTCATAGACACACGCAGACCGGGGCCGTTCTCGCCCACGCCAGCGGTGAAGACGATGGCATCCACGCCGCCCATAGCAGCAGCGTAGGAGCCGATGTACTTCTTCACGTCATAAGCGAAGACATCCTTAGCCAGCTTTGCACGGGCATTGCCAGCAGCTTCAGCAGCGTCCAGATCACGGAAGTCGGAGGAAATGCCGGAGATGCCCAGCACGCCGGACTTCTTGTTCAGGACGTTCATCATTTCCTTCATGGAGAGGTTGTACTTGTTCATGATGAACTCCATCACACCGGCATCCATATCGCCAGCACGGGTGCCCATGGGCAGGCCAGCCAGAGGAGTGAGACCCATGGTGGTGTCCACGCACTTGCCGCCCTTGACAGCAGCGATGGAGGAGCCGTTGCCCAGGTGGCAGGTGATGATATTCAGCTCTTCGATGGGCTTACCCAGCATAGCGGCGGCACGGGCAGAAACGAAACGGTGAGAAGTGCCATGGAAGCCATAACGACGGATTTTGTCGTTCTCGTAGTACTCGTAGGGGATGGCGTAGGTGTAGGCCACGTTGGGCATGGTCTGGTGGAAAGAGGTGTCGAACACAGCGACCTGGGGAACCTTGTCGCCCAGCACGGCGGTGCAAGCGTTGATGCCAATGAGGTTGGCAGGGTTGTGCAGGGGAGCCAGGGGGTTGCACTCCTCGATGGCCTTCATCACCTCGTCGGTAATCAGCACGGAGGAAGCGAAGCTCTCGCCGCCGTGAACCACACGATGACCCACAGCGTCAATCTCGCTCATGGAAGCCAGAACGCCGTTTTCAGCGTCAACCAGAGCGTTCAGCACAGCCTGGATTGCCTCGGAATGGGTGGGCATCGCCACATCAATGGCGTTCAGAGCAGCCTTACCCTCGACCTGGGGCTTATAGGTGAACTTACCGTCAATACCGATGCGCTCGCACAGACCTTTTGCCAGCAGAACGCCGGTGGCGGGGTCGAGCAACTGGTACTTCAGAGAGGAGCTGCCAGCGTTGATGACCAGAATATTCATAGTAATCGTCTCCTTTGGATTCACGTCTTTATGGGCAGATGGACGTGGTATGATTCCGGCTTGCGCAAAGCAAACCGGTTTTGTATACTATAACCAAAGCCATTATACACCTTTCCCCCAGTTATCTCAACCACTTTTGCATATTTTTTCTGAATAAATGGTAGGAAAGGATATAGGTGATCGTAAGAAAGTGGGTTGTGAGCGGCTGGGCGGAGCAGAGAGAGGACGGGAGTGCTTGACCTATGATAGGCATTATCGCAGAATTTGACCCCTTTCACCGGGGGCATGAATATTTGATTCAACAAGCCCGGCAGCGGTATCCCGGCCAGACGGTGGCCGTGGCCATGAGCGGGCACTACACCCAGCGGGGCGGCCCGGCAGCGGTGGAGCCTCATGCCCGGGCGGAAATGGCGCTGCGCTGCGGGGCGGATTTGGTGCTGGAGCTGCCCCTTCCCTATGCCATCTCCTCGGCGGAGCGCTTCGGCTGGGGCGGCGTGGCGGTGCTGGCGGCGGCTGGGGTGGATACCCTTTGCTTTGGCAGCGAGTGTGGGGACAGCCAGCGTTTGGAGCAGGCGGCGGTCTGCCTGGAAAGGGACGATTTCCGGGAAAAACTCCAGGAATTTCTTGCAAAGGGCGTTTCCTTTGCCTCTGCCCGTCAGTCCGCCGTGACCGCCCTCTGCGGGGAGGAGGTGGGCGGCGTGCTGGCTACCCCAAACGACCTTTTGGGTGTGTCCTATCTGGCGGCCATCTGTCAGCAAAACACCGGGATGCAGGTCTGTGCCATCCCACGGGTGGGGCCAGCCCATAACGCCGCCGTCACGGAGGGGGGATTTTCCTCCGCCTCCCACCTCCGCCGCCTGCTGAAAGAGGGGAGAGGGAAGGAAGCCCTCGCCCTGATGCCGCCACCGGCCAGCGCCGTGCTGGAACGGGAGCTGGAACAGGGCAATGCCCCGGCGGAGCTATCCCACTGCGAACGGGCGGTTCTCTACTGCCTGCGGAGGATGACGGAGGCGGACTTTCTGGCGCTCCCGGACTGCTCCGAGGGGCTGGAACACCGGCTTTCTCGTGCCGCACAGCAGGCCAATTCGTTGGAAGGGTTCTATACCCTCGCCAAAAGCCGCCGCTATGCCCATTCCCGCATCCGCCGCCTGACGCTGTGGGCATGGCTTGGCCTGACCCAGGCGGATTACCCCCAGACCCTCCCGTATCTCCGGGTGTTGGGCATGAACGCCGCCGGACAGCAGGTGCTCCACGACATCCGCAAAACCTGCCCCGTTCCCATCCTCACCAAGCCCGCCGCCGCCCGGAAGCTCCCCGAGGAGGCAAAGCGGCTGTTTCTGCTGGAAACAAGGGGAGCCGACCTTTGGCGGCTGTGCCTGCCCACCCTGGAGCACGCCGAGGCCGGACAGGAGTGGAAAACCGGCGTGGTGCGGGTTTAAACCTCGTTCGTGGGAATCACGCCTCATTCAATCCAGCTTTTGGTTTCTCTCTGGACAAAGGCGATTTCCTGAACAGAGACAAAAAATTCTGTATTTCCGTCCATAATGACTCTAAATCCGCCCTCGTAGTCGGAAATATCCTCCACCAGCAGAAAATCACTTTCATTGATGGTATCAAAAAGCAGATCCTTAAATACATCTAACGTCATAGCAGTATGCTCCTTTCTTTATGCCGTCATTCTGACGCCGAAAAGCCGTCATATATCACTAAAATACTATCACTTTGACTATGATATTGTCAATCAAGTTTTGGAGTGATTTTATGAAAGCAGATGACGTGAAACTGACGGTTCGCATCAATAAAGAGATTGCCCGAAAACTGGCCTACATCGCCGAATACTACGGGCGCAGCATGAACGGGCAAATTTACTGGCTGGCCAAGCAGGAAATCGCCCGTTTTGAAAAAGAAATCGGCAAAATCGAGGAAACCGAGCTGGAAGAATAATCTGTCCGGGGCATATCCCCTTCCTGTCAACTGGAAAATTTTATTTGCACTTTTTGGACAGAAAGAGTATACTGAAACAATGATAGCCAGGAAATGGGGGGTGTCTGCTGGAATTACCCTCTTCGTTTCTTCACGAATCGTCTCTTCATTTCCAAATCAAGCAAATAGAAAGGGCTTTTTATGCTCATCCACATTCTTGCCGTGGGAGACGTGGTCTCTCAATCCGGCGTTCAATTTCTCCGCCGCAAGCTGCCCGCTCTGCGCAAGCAAACCGGCGCTCATTTCACCGTGGTCAATGGCGAAAACGCCGCCGGGGTCGGCCTCACCACGGACGACGCATGGGATATTTTCGACTCCGGCGCTGATGTCATCACCCTGGGCAACCACACTTGGGGAAAAATCCGCATCACCGACTTTTTGGAGGAGAACCGTTACATCCTCCGCCCTGCCAACTATCCAAACCGACTGCCCGGGCGGGGCTGGAACGTCTATGACGGCCCCATGGGAATCCGCATCGGCGTGGTCAATCTGATTGGGCGGGTGGAGATGGATCCCAACGTGGACAACCCCTTCACCGTCGCCGATGGTGTTTTAAAACAGATGGATGCGGATATCATCTTGGTGGATTTCCACGCCGAGGCCACCAGCGAAAAGCTGGCGCTGGGCTGGTATCTGGACGGACGGGTTTCCGCCATGTGGGGCACTCATACCCATGTCCCCACCGCTGACCTGAAAATCCTCCCCAAAGGCACGGGGCATCTCTGCGACCTGGGCATGACCGGCCCCATCCATTCCGTTCTTGGCATTCAGCCGGACATTTCCATCAATAAGTTTTTGGGGGGCTTGCCCCGGAAGTATGAGCCAGCGGACGGCCCTTGCCGACTGGATGCGGTACTTTTTACCATCGACAGCAAAACCAAAAAATGCGTAGAGCTGCGCCGTGTGGACGTAGTTTGAGGAAAGGCAGGCACATGATGTTTTCCAAAAAAGAACCGGCCAAGGCCAAGGCAGAGCGAACCGGCTGGCGGCAGGATCTATATGACTGGCTCCAGCTGATGACCTTTATGCTGGGCTTTTTCACGCTGTTTTTCACCTTCTTTGGCATTGTGTTCAGCGTTTCGGGTAACTCGATGTATCCCACCCTCCACCACGCTGACGCTATGCTGATTCAGCGCATCGGCTACACCCCCAAGCAGGGAGATGTGGTGGTCATCTGCAAGGAGGGCTTCCCCATCGACCAGACCGCCCCCATTGTCAAGCGGGTGATTGCCACAGCGGGACAGGAGGTTTTTATCGACTACGACACCAACAGCGTCTATGTGGACGGTGTGCTGCTGGAGGAGGATTATCTCAACTTCGCCAACGCCTACCCCGCCCCAGATGAGGATCACCTGACCAAGTGGTACGGGGACGACTACATGGCCGAGCTGACCGACATGAACGACTCCTATTTTTTGGTGGAGGAAAACTCCATCTTCGTCATGGGCGACAACCGCAACGGCTCCGACGACAGCCGGGACGCTCGTTTGGGCTGCGTGGATGTGCGCTATGTGGTGGGGCGCTCGCTGGGCGTGTTCTTCCCCTTCCATCGGATGAAGCAGCTATAAAAGGTAATCGTAAAAAAGTGGGTTGGTGCGTTTTTCATCCCTCCGTCACGGCTTACGCCATGCCTTATCAATTCTGTCAGCGCTAGCTGACAGGGGGGTGATTACCCCAAGCAGGCAGAGGCAGAACCACCATTTTACTCTACAAAAAGCGAGGTAATTGTATGCAGTACCGCAACGACAGACACGGAGAACCGCTCTCCCTCATCGGCTTTGGCTGTATGCGCTTCCAGCGCAGCAAAACCAAGGGCATCGACATGGAAAAAACGGAACAACAGATCATGACTGCCATTGAGCGGGGCGTAAACTACTTCGACACCGCCTATATTTACCCCGGCAGTGAGGAGGCTTTGGGCACCATCCTGGAGAAAAACCACGCCCGCAACAAGGTCAACATTGCCACCAAGCTGCCCCACTACATGATTAAAAAGTCCAGCGACATGGAGCGCTACTTCCAGGAGGAGCTGACCCGCCTGCGTACCGACCATGTGGACTATTACCTGATGCACATGCTGCCCGAAACCTCCACCTGGGAGCGGCTCAAGGGTCTGGGCATCGAGGAGTGGCTGGCCGAGAAAAAGGCCAGCGGCGCCATTCGCAACGTGGGCTTTTCCAACCACGGCAATGCGAACACCTTCTGTGACCTGATTGATGCGTATGACTGGGATTTCTGTCAGTTCCAGTACAACTATATCGACGAATACACCCAGGCGGGCCGCCGTGGTATGGAGCACGCCGCCTCCAAGGGGATTCCCATCGTCATCATGGAGCCGCTGCGTGGCGGACGACTGGTGAACATGCTGCCGGAAAAGGCGGTCAAGCGCTTCCACGATGCCAACCCCAACCGCACCCCCGCAGAATGGGGTCTGCGCTGGCTGTGGAACCAGCCGGAAATCACCGTGGTGCTCTCGGGCATGAACTCTTTGGAGATGGTGGAGGAAAATTGCCGCATCGCCTCCGAGGTGCGGGAAAACGAGCTGACCGAGGCAGATTTCCAGGTTTACGCCGATGTCATCGCCGAAATCAACCGCAAAATCAAGGTGGGCTGCACCGGCTGCGGCTACTGTATGCCCTGCCCCCGTGGAGTGGATATCCCCGGCTGCTTCCGTGCTTACAACGAGCGCTACTCTGAGAGCTATTTCACCGGTATGAAGGAATATTTCATGTGTACCACCCTGCGGGGCAAGCGCTCCAACGCCAGCCTCTGCGTACAGTGTGGCCGCTGTGAAACCCACTGTCCTCAGCACATCCACATCCGGGACGAGCTGAAAAACGTCAAACGGGTCATGGAAGGGCCTCCCTATCAGGTGGCAAAGGGCGTGACCCATCTGCTGGGTCGCTTCTGAGTGTCTCAAATCACATTCGGGTCTGGAACCTGCTTTTGTCTTCCCCAGGAGGGAAACGAAACAAAAGTGGTGGTTTCAGACCCCTTTTTGCGTCAAAACAAGAAAAAACAGGGAACCGCTTGTTGTTGCTGTTCCCTGCTCTCTTCGGTAGTCTGTGGAAAACTCTGTGGAAACGGTGGAATTCTCCGCCGAAATATTGCCAGGTGTTATCACACCAGAACCAGCCAATTCAGCAGCATCAAAAGCCCCAGCCCGGGAAGCCCCAGCACCCCAATGACCAGGGCGTTCCAAAGGTTGACCCCCAGGTGCAGGCCAATCATGCCGCCGAAGGGACTCAGCGCCGCCAGCACCCCCCCTCCGAGCGCCGTCCTCAGCGCCACCTTCAAGCCGTAGCCCACGACCCGCCGCAGCAAAACCAGCAGCAGCAGCCCCACAAGCGCCGCCAGCGCCAGATAAAGCCCCTTTTCCTCCGTCCAATTTCCCCAAAAGCCCATCACGCTTCCTCCCAAGCCTCTCCTGCATCCAGCGCCTTTAACCGGCGCAGCAGGTAAGAATGTCGGGCTTGTTGAGCCTTGATTTCAAACACCGCCGCCTCGATTAAATCGGGGTCGCTGGAAGCGTCAAACTGGAGGTACGTCCGCTGAATGGCGAATCTGGTTTGCGCCAATTCGTTGGCGAGCATCTCCCATTCCTCCTGTTTTTCGCTCACTTCCCGCATCTTTGGCCGACACAGCCTGAGAAGCGCCTCTACCATAAGCCTGTTCCCTCCATCTGCGTTTTGAAACAAAGGTGATTGTAAGAAAGTGGGGGGTTATTTACCGGAATCACCCCTCAGTCAGCTAACGCTGACAGAATGGATACGGTGCGGCTTCGCCGTTTTCTCTCTTTTCGGCTAACATGCGTTACGAACGCATGTTGCAAGCTTGCGCTTGCCGCCGAAACCCCTGCTAGGGGAGCCAACTTTCCCCGTTTCCGTTTGATACGAACACCTAAGCAAATTCTATGTAGCAGTCTGCCCCGCCATGCGGAAAAATAAACCACTTTTCCAGATTATGCACAGAGTTTTCCACGGATAACGGGCGGTCTGTCCGGTTATACTGTACCCAGACAGTGAGACGGCAGCGCCTACCCCCCTTTCCAAAGCGCTGTACGGCTGGCGGACAGCTCCGGCGTGGGCACGGATGCTCTGCCTCCCACCGTCCTGCGTCGGCTGTCTGGAGATATCAGGAGCGGTTCGGGTGGACGGCTCCGGGAAAAGGCGGCGCTTCAACGGGGAGGCGTCGCCGGGATGTTTGGGAGCGTTTTTCCCGGGTTCGGCATGGGGGCGGGAGCGGTGACGGCTGTCAATTTTTTCTTGACGCATTCCTTCAAAGGGGCTATGATATACATGATTCCCATTGATTCAACCGATCTGGAAAGAAAGGCGTTCTTACATATGAATGAAACTGCTAATGAGACCTTGATTCGCTGTAAAAATTGCGAAGGGTATTATGATTCCACCCTTCCCCAGTGCCCTTACTGCCACGTTTCCACCGAGGATAACCTGACGGTTCCTCCCGTGGCCGCCGCCCCCTCCGTGGCCGACTATGCCGGCGGCTTTGGCGAGCCGGGCAGCACCATCAGCCGTGTGGCCACCGTGATTGCCCTGCTGCTGCTGTTGATTTCCATCATCGCTTTGCTTTGGCTCAGTAGCGCCTTCCTCTCTCATGTGTCCATTGGAAAGAATCAGCCCCAGGCTGCTTCCTCCTCTGTCTCTGAGCCTGCTGAGGGAAGCGCTTCCGCTGAGGGCAACTCCTCCGCCGAAGGCAATTCTTCCGCTGAGGGCAACTCCTCCGCCGAAGGCAATTCTTCCGCTGAGGGTAACACTTCCGCTGAGGGAAGCGCCGCTCAGGAAGAAACCCCTGACCTGACCGTGGCAACCTCCATCACCCTGGATACCAACAACATCACCTTGTCTGAAAAGGAAGTCTACCGACTGACCCCCACCGTTCAGCCCTCCGGCTGGAAGGGCAAGCTGGTTTGGTCCTCCGACAATGAAGAAATTGCCACCGTAGACAAGAAGGGCAAGCTGACCAACGTCAGCGGCGGCGACTGCGTGATTACCGTCACCGCAGGCGACATCACCACCACCTGCAAGGTACATTGCGAGGGACTCACCAAGGCCGAGAAGAAGGCCAAGCGGGAAGAGGCCAAGCGCAAGGCTGAGGAAGAAAAGCGCAAGCGGGAAGAGGAAGAACAGCGCTTGAAGGAAGAGGAAGAGCGCAAGGCCGAGGAAGAAAAGCGTAAGGCCGAAGAGGAACAGAAGAAGATGGAGGCCGAAGCCACCGCTGGCGGCCTGAAGCTGACCCTCAACGGCAAAATCTACGCTGGCAATGACTTCACCCTGCCGCATGTGGGCGACGGCTATTCCTTCGCTGTCTCCGGCGGCGACGGAAAGTACAAGTGGTCCAGCAGCAACCCCTCGGTTGCCTCCGTCTCCGGCGGCAACGTCACCGCCACCGGCGTGGGTACCGCCACCATCACCTGCACCAGCGGCGACGGCAAAACCGTGACCGCTATCATCCGTGTGACCGGGTAACAGGAAAAAATTTCTCTGTCTGGCACGAAAGAGAGGCTCCTCTCAGGGGAATCTTTTGTGGGAGTGTACAGAGTTTTGCAAGTCCGCAAAAAAGGTCTTGCATTTCCAAGGCAGCTGTGCTAGAGTATGCACCGACGAAGATGTCAGGTTCCCGAGGTTGGGAATCTGACATCTTTTTATTTTTTAAATAAGAAAGGTTCTGATCTCTATGGACAGCAGTACATCCTTGTACTTTGCCAATTCGTTCTTTGTTTTGGTGGGTGCTTGCCTCGTTTTTATCATGCACATCGGTTTTTCCTGCGTGGAAGTTGGAATGTGCCGTTCCAAAAACGCCGCTAACATCGCTATGAAAAACGTGATGACCGTCGCCATCGGCGTGGTGGTCTATTTCCTCGTGGGCTACGGCTTTATGTTCGGCCAGGATGCTGGGCATTTCATCGGCCTGAGCAATTTCTGTCTTGCAGGAATCTCTCCCTCTTCCGTCATGGAAGGCGCTGGTGTGAACAACTACATTTACTTCTTCTGGGAGGGCATTTTCTGCGCCACCTGCGCCACCATCGTTTCCGGCGCTATGGCCGAGCGCACGAATTTCTTTGCTTACCTGTTCTTCTGCGCTGTGGCCGCTTCGGTGATTTACCCCATCATGGGTCACTGGATCTGGACTTCTGACGGCTGGCTGTCTCTGCTGGGCTGCCACGACTACGCCGGTGGTCTGATTGTCCACGCTCTGGGCGGCACTTGCGCTCTGGTGGGTGCTAAGATGGTCGGCCCCCGCATCGGCAAATACAACAAGGACGGTTCTCCCAACGCCATCCCCGGTCACAACCTGATTTACGCCACCATCGGCGTGCTGCTGCTGTTCTTCGGCTGGTTCGGCTTCAACGGCGCTTCCTCTCTGGACATCACCGCAGACGCTACTTATATTTCTGAGGTCTCCACCTTCATCGGCGGCGCTGTGGGCGGACTGACCGCCGCTCTGCTCACCCTGGCGCTCTACCACAAGGTAGACCCCGGCATGGTGCTCAATGGCATTCTCGCCGGTCTGGTGGGTGTCACCCCCGGCGCTGACGTGTTCAGCCCCATGGCTTCCCTGATTGTTGGCATCCTGGCCGCCGGAGCCATGACCTTTGCCGTTCCCTTTGTGGACGAAAAGCTGAAAATTGACGACCCCGTGGGCGCTCTCTCCGTGCATGGCGTGGGCGGCATTACGGGCACCCTCTGCGTGGGTCTGTTCTCCATGGAAAACGGTCTGTTCTACGGCGGCGGCATCCATCAGCTGTTGATGCAGGTTTTGGGTTTGGTGGTCATCCTGCCCATCGGCGCTGCCCTGACCTATGTCACCTTCCGCATCGCTGGCGTTCTCTTCCACGGCATCCGTGTGGAGGCAGAGGACGAAATCATTGGTCTGGACGAGTGTGAGCACGGCATGAACGCTTACGGCGACTGAGTTTCCCTCATTTCAAAAGGAGTTTCATTATGGCTAAGAAAATCTATAAGGTCGAGATTGTCACCCGGCGTGAGAAGTTCGGCGTGTTGAAAGAGGCACTGAACGAAATCGGCATTGACGGCATGACGGTTTATAAGGTGGAAGGCTGCGGCGCACAGGGCGGACACCTTTCCTATTACCGTGGCGTCAAGCGCACCGTTCACCTGCTGCCCAAGATTAAGGTGGATCTGTTTATCTGCGAGGTTCCGCTGGAAACCGTGCTGGAAACTGTGGAAAAGACCCTCCGTACCGGTGAATATGGTGACGGTAAGGTGTTCGTCACCGAATGCTATGATGCTCTCCGGGTGCGTACCGGCGAGCGAGGCGAGGCCGCCTTTATCGGCCCTTGTGAGTGTTAAACAGCAATACACACCTTCCGATGATGGGGTATGATATTGTTTTGTTTGATTTATCAGTTCTCCTTTCTTTTATTCCCTCCTCTGGAAGGCTCCTGTGCTTCGGCATGGGAGCTTTCTTTTGGGGTGGGGGAGGGGGGCGGCAGCAAGCGCAGCCTGTAAAAACTTTTTTAAATTTATTTCAAAAAGTGCTTGACATTTAGAGGGGGTCGTGCTATGATAATGACAACAAAAACAAAGAACCTTCTACCGAGAGGAGTGGTTCCCAAGTACAACCGTTAGCGGCAGCTGTACCGTTAAGCAGCCGATTCCTTCCCACCCCATCCAAACCGTAAAAAAGGATGATGCGTTATGAAACTTGACTTCAAATCAGCAATCAAGTAACGCAGGAGGTACGGTCCCATGAACAGGTAAGTTTCCCCGGAAGAGTTTCTTCCCACCCGCTCCTTCCACAAAATCCCCCGCTCCGAAAGGAAGATGTGTTATGAGGCTCGACTTCAAATCAGCAATCAAATAACACAAGGAGGTACAGTCCCATGAACAGGTAAGTTTCCCCAAAAATCTACAGAAATGAGAGGTACATACCCGTGGACACGCAGAATCAGATGAAGTGACTTGGCGAGAGGTTGAATCGTCGGGTCACTTTTTTTGTGCTTGAAAAGCGGGAGGCTCCGGCGGTTCCTCCTTTATGACTAAAATCCTGCATATTCTTCTGTTTTTGAATCACATCCTCCGTTTTTGTGCAGTTTTCATAAAATTTAATTCCAAAAGCCGTAGAATCCTGAATTGTTCCCCGTTGCAATCTTCCTCGGGTTTATGTTACAATAGGTTGCGAAATGATGGAAGGCGGATGCAAGGAAGCACTGATTATCAGGCTTTCCTTGTATTCGCCTTTTTTTCGTACCCTTTTTCAAAGTGAGGAACCAAATTATGAATTCTGTATACATCCCCAAGGGCTATGCACCTGTCCTGACCTCTTACGAGACCCAGCAGGCCATTTCTGCAACCAAGCGCATTTTTACTGACGCCCTCTGCGGCGAGCTGAACCTCCGCCGTGTTTCCGCTCCCCTCTTCGTGGAGGCATCCACCGGCCTCAACGATAACCTCAACGGCGTGGAGCGCCCCGTCAGCTTTGATATTAAGGCAACCGGCACCAATGCCGAGGTCGTTCACTCCCTGGCCAAGTGGAAGCGCCAGGCACTGGGTGATTACGGCTTCCAGGTGGGTACCGGCCTCTACACCGACATGAACGCCATCCGCCGTGACGAAGACCTGGACAACCTCCACTCCATCTATGTCGATCAGTGGGATTGGGAAAAGGTCATTGAGCGGGAAGACCGCAACGTGGAATTCCTCAAGGAGACCGTGCAGAAGATCGTCAAGGCCGTTTGCTACACCGAGAACATCATGCGCAGCCTGTTCCCCGCCCTGAACACCCACCCCGTCACCACCCCCAACGTGACCTTCATCACCACGCAGGAGCTGGAGGATCTGTATCCCGACCTGACCCCCAAGCAGCGTGAAAACGAGTTTGTCCGCACCCATCACACCACCTTCCTGATGCAGATTGGCGGCCAGCTCAAGAGCGGCATCAAGCACGATGGCCGTGCACCCGACTACGATGACTGGGCATTGAACGGCGACCTGCTGTTCTGGAACTACACCCTGAACCAGGCTTATGAGCTGTCCTCCATGGGCATCCGTGTGGACGCTGAGAGCATGGAGCGTCAGCTGGTGCTGGCAGGCTGCGAGGATCGCCGGGAGCTGCCCTTCCACCAGGGCGTGCTGACCGACACCCTGCCCCTCTCCATCGGCGGCGGCATCGGTCAGAGCCGTCTGTGTATGCTGCTGATGGGCAACGCCCACATTGGTGAGGTTCAGGTTACAATCTGGGACAAGGAGACCCATGAAGCCTGCAAAGCCGCTGGTATCCCTCTGCTGTAACAGAGAAATCACCCCCTCTGTCGGCTTCGCTGCTAGGAGAGCCAGAACTTCGGCCTTTTCACAGCCCTGCTCGTTTGTAACGGAAAAGAATCTTTTCTCCTTTTAGGAATCATAAATAAACGCCATCCGGCCTGAATGAGAATCTTATGGTTCTTTTTTCCAGGCCGGATGTTTCATTTTCCCCCTTCTGGGCGGGGAATTTGAGCACTTGATTCGTATGAAACCGAAACGTCAGTTGACTTTCTGGAGGATTCTTGCTATAGTAGTCATGTTCCACGAAAGGACATATTTTTTCGATGAGTAAAACGAGAGGGGAGCGTCGCTTCTTGACCGACGAGTTTTCTCTCTGCGATACCCATTCATAGACGTGAGCACATCGAGAGATATATCACTCTTGAGGGAGAAAAAATGGAAAAACTTCTTGTTTTTGGCTCCAGCCACTCCAATGTAGAGGCGGTTGAATACGCCAAAGGTCTTGGCATTCATACCATTGTCACCGATTTTCTGGAGCCTGAGCAGTCCCCCGCAAAGCTTGTGGCGGATGAATATTGGATGATTAGCACGGGCGACCTGGATCTTTTGGAGCAAAAGTGCCGGGAAGAACACGTTTCTTATGTTTACGCCGGCCCCAGTGAGTTCAATTTGGATATGGGTCTGGCACTGACCAACCGCCTGGGTCTGCCCTGGTTCTGCGACGCAAACGCCTGGCACTATTCCAGAAACAAAGCAGATTTTAAGAGGCTCTGTACAAGCGCCGGTGTACCTGTCGCCCGGGATTATTCCGTCAGCCCCAACCCAACCGAAGAAGAGCTCAATCAGATTTCGTTCCCCGTGGTGGTCAAGGCCATCGATTTGGCCGGTAACGAGGGAATGAGCTACTGCTACAACAAGGAATCGCTCGTGGAAGCATGTAAGCTGGCGAGAAGTCTCTCGGACAGCGAAGAAATTGTTGTGGAAAAAAAGCTGACGGGCACCGAATACATCGCCTACTACGCCCTGGCTGAGGGAAAGGCCAGTCTGTTGAGCTTCTGCGCCATGCTGAATCAGCCGGGCTATCCCCTGAGCTGCTATTCCTTCACCACCTCCACCACGGATCACCTGGACGAGTTTTTAGAACAGGTGGATCCCTACTTGGTGAAAGCATTTGCCCTGGCCGGAATGAACGAGGGCTTCTGTTTTGTGGAATTCATCCGAGATGAGGAGGACGGCTTCTGCGCCTTAGAAACCGGTTATCGCATGACCGGCGAGCTGATGGCAGTGCCACACAAAGCGGTGCTTGGCTTTGACACCCCCGCTTGGCTGATGGATCTCTCCCTGGGCAGAACGCATCGGGCGGCAGACCTCCCGCCCAGACAGAGCCGAATCCCGGAACGGTGCGCTTGTTCCTATATCCTTTGGAGCGCCAAGCCCGGCAGGGTGGCAAAGCTGGAGGGTCTGGAGGAAATTCAGCGGCTGCCCAACGTCACAATCAGAAATTTTGCCGAGGTCGGGGAAACCTTCGACCAATTCGCTTATTTGACTATCCTTGCGTTTGATTCGGAAAACGACGAGGAAATGGAGCGCCTGATTGGCCAAATCAACGATACCATCCGCATTTACAACAAAAACGGCGAAAATATGGTGCTGTACTACGATGATTTTGAGAAATTAGAGAGCATGAGAGCATCATACGGCGTAGATTTTTAACCATCTGGAGGAAAAACAATGAAAACGGTACCTCATATCTATGTTCCGTTCTCCACTCCCCAGGTTTACAGCGGTGTGCCGACCTTTTTGGGGCTTCCTCATGTGACTGGTGCGGAGGAATTGGAGCACTACGATTTTGCTGTATTGGGCGTGCCCTGGGAGGGCGGCTGCACCATCGGCGGATTCTCTTCTGTGGAGCTGGCTCCCAAAGCCATCCGAGAGGCCTCTCTTCGTTACACCGGCTATTTGCCGGAATGGGACATTGATATTTTTGACACCATGACCTGCTGTGACTTTGGTGATACCGCCGTTCAGAACGGCAACTATGAATTCACCTTTGACCAGATTCGTCAGACTTACGCCCAGCTGATTGATGCTGGCTGTGTTCCCATTGTGTTCGGCGGCGACCATGGCATTGCTTATCCCATCATCAGCACGCTGGCGGAGCGACACAAGAAAAAGGTTGGCGTGATTCATTTTGACGCACATCTGGACAACTTCCCGTCCTTTGGTGACGATCCTTTCGCCCGTTGTTCTCCCTTTAACCGGCTGTATCAGGACGAAAATATGGATCCGACCAAAATCGTCCACATCGGCATCCGTGGCCCCAGAAATCACCCCCAGGAGCGAAAGGAAGCCAAAAAATACGGCGCAACCGTGATTACCGCCAAAGACGTGAAGGAAATGGGCTATCGGGCAGCGATTCAGAAGGCGCTTTCCGTGGCGATGGACGGCACAGAGGTGCTCTATGTCACGGTCTGCTCGGATGTGGTAGACGGCGCTTCCAACCCCGACGGGCCGATTGATCCTTGCGGACTGAGCTCTTTTGAGGTCGGCATGATGATTAACGAGTGCGGCGCAGCGGGAGCCTGCTCCTTTGACTATGTGGAAATTTATCCCGAGAGAAAGGGCTCCCAGATTGGCGCCCATACCGCAAACTTCTTTGCTCTGTACTTCATGAACGGCGTAGCCCGTGGCAGAATGGAGCGAGGCAGCGAAAGCGAAGCTTCTATTTGTGACTAAAAAACGAACTCTTTTTCCGTTTACAGCATCATCCTAACTACTTTTTGGGGAGGAAACCATCAATGGCAATTGCACATCTCGTCACGCAGAAAGTGGAGGAAGTCCACTTCGTCAACAAGCTCCAGCAGCAGGGGCAAATTCAGCTGGAGACCAGCTTCACCTTTAACGTCAACTTCGCCAAGGACGGTAAGCGCTGCATCGCCCGCATCTATCAGAGCGTCAAGGACAACAAGGGCGGAGAACAGCTCTTTGCCTCTCTGGATCTGGTGGGCGCATTCGCCTGCGAAGGCGTGGAGACCGAAGAGGATAAGAAAATCGTTCATGCTCAGTGCTACGACCAGCTATTCCCCTATGTTCAGTCCACCATTCAGAACCTGATGCAAGCCTCCGGCATTCCCGGCTTCCAGCTGAGAAAGGCCATCATCAACACCGACCACGTTCAGGTGGGTCAGCCCCCCGAGCAGCAGCCCCAGCAGGAGCCGGAGAAGCCTCAGTTCCCCATTGTGTGAGGAAACGCAAACGGTTCCCGCCTCGCTGAGAAAGAGCAATCATCCCGACAAAGATAAAAATCCTCGGACGGCGTTTTGTCATCCGAGGATTTTTTCTGTTTGACTGGTGTTTGTTGCCCAGTTTATTGGTTCTTTTCTTGATTTTCAGCCGGTTCAGAAGTCTTTTTCTCCTTTTTCTGGGAGAAGGGCTTCTTTTTTGTTCCCGTTTCGAGGGAAGCGGGGCGAGTCTGCGCTCTGGAGAGCAGACGCATCAGGGCCAGCAGCAGAATGACCAGCACCAGCAGCAGCAGGATATTTCCGGCCAGCCAAATGGCCAGATCCTGCGCCAGCTTGACAAAGCTTCTGGCTCCCTCCACAAAGGAGCTGCCCAGCCGCTGGAGGAATGGATCCGCTTCGGTCTCGGTGAGGCTGCGAACCTGCTCAACGAACACCCGGATGGTAGCGTAACCAATCAGCCGGTCATAGCGAGTGAGCTTGGCGCTGTACTTCTCTATGCTGGCTTCGGTGTCGGCAATGGCGCTTTCAATGGTGATGATATCCTCCATGTTCTTGGCCTTAGCCAGCAGCTCATTGAGCCGCTTGAGCTTGTTCTTCATGGTTTGGAGGCGGGTTTCGGTGTCGGCGTATTCGTTGCCCACGTCCTGGGTGGACTCGCTCTTCTCCGACACATGGAAGAGCTCGCCGTGATCCACGCCCTTGAGGAAGCTGTCATACTGCTCCGCCGGGACACGGACGGTATAGTTTGCGCTGCGGTAGGTGCTGCCATAGCTGCCCTGAAAGACGTTGGTGTCCTCCAGGTAGCCGCCGCATTGACTGACCAGCGCTTCCAAGGCGACGCAGGCTGCGTCAAAGTCGAGCGCTTCTACGGTCAGACTGGCGTTGCGGATGAGTTTCACATCGGTTCGGTCATAGACGCTTTCCCCAGAGGCTCCGGTGGCAGAATCCTCGGTGATGTCGCCCAAATCCATTTCGCCCGGCTTGCTTTCCTCCCACTCTGTATCAAAGTCAGCAATCTCTTCCTCGGGCATCGCCGCCGGTTGCTCATAAGCGCCACCAGTTGCGGCCTGTTCCTTGTTGGCACCAATGCCAGAGCCGCCGCAGCCGGTCAGCATACTCACGCAGAGCAGCGCCGCCAGCAAGTGTGCGGTGAGTTTTCGAATCTGTTTCATGGTCATCCTTCCTTTCTGTGTGGAACTGGGTGCTTCAATGATAGAGACGGAAAACAACAGAAGATTTACAGGGTTAGAGGGAAAAAATTTGTCGTTCGGCGCAAGGTTTCTCAATACCGCTCAAACCCCAGATAGCGGGTTCCCTGGAAGGAGAGGGTTCCCCGGTCGCCCTCCACGAGCATTCCATATTCCGAGCCGGGAACATGGAGCTCCATTCGGTCGCCGCTCTTCACCTGAAAGGTGACATAATAGACGGTATCGGTGTGGGACATCGCCATGTTGCTGGCATCGTGGTGGTGGGTGGTGTTGACCCGCTTGGTCACGACCTGTGCTTCCACCTCCAGCCGGGGGGAATGGTTGTTATGATTCCACTCCTTGAGGCCACGGATGACAACGGCGGCCATCAAGCCCATCACAAAGAGAAAGAAAACAGGAAACAGTAGTTCAAACATGGGAAAAAACACAACAATTCCTCCCTCTTACAGACGGGAAACGGCGTTGCCCAGCAAAATCAGCGCCACGCCGATGAGCTTCTTTTTGGTGGGCTTCTCCTTGAGGATGAGGAACCCAAAGAGGAAAATCCAGATAAAGCTGGTGGATGTAATACAGGGCAGAACGGAGACGGGAACCTGCTTGAGGGCAATCTGATTCAGCGCCAGGGACAGAAAGAGGGAACCATAAGCGACGATTACCCGCAGATTCAGGAACTTGCTCAAAAAGCCCTTTTTCTGGGCAGAGGTATCGGCTTGTTTTTTGAGCAGAATTTGTCCGGCGGTAGAGATAAAAACGGCCACAAAGGCGATGCTGTAGCACAGCAGGGGGGTGAACTCAATGGTCATCGGACATACTCACCACCATTCCAACAATGATAATGGCCATGCCGAGGTACTGCTTGGGGGTAATGACCTCGTTAAACAGCACCTTAGCCCAGACAAAAATCAGCACATAGGTCAAGCCCTTTCTCATATAGGCCGTGGTCAGGGGCAGGCGCTCCAGCAGCAGCTGCCACACGACGGCGTACAGACCCATGATGCCCACCGCCACGCCGAACCAAAAGAGATACATGGGGGAGAAGACGGCATAATCCTTGCTCATTTTCAGCACGGAGGAGGAGAGACTCTCAAACACGATGGCCAGAATCGCCAGGGCATAGAGGTTTCTTTTTCGATCCAAAAATTTGTTTAACATGGCTGTGATTTCCTATTGATTACTTCACCTTGCTGACAATCATTCTCAGCTTGCCGTTGGGGTCGGCGGGGATTTCGTCCATCCACTCGTATTCAAAGCGGAATTCATTGTTCAGCACGGGAGCAAACTTCTCGGTGTAGCAAGCCTCGATTTCCTCATTGGTGAGCTGGGAGGCGGGATCCTTGACCAACTGGATATGGATGAGGTCATAGCTCTCCTGAATGAAACGGCTCTGGACAATATCCAGGTTGGTGGAGTAATTGACAACAATTTCAATATTTCCCCATTCGGTGACAGAACCGTCCTTGTGATGAATCACATCATTCATACGACCCAGCAGGCTGGTGATGAAGCGGAGGCCGCCCTTCTGATACGTCACCATGCGGTCACGGGTGGTGTAGTTGATGATGGGCAGGTCGGTCTTAAACAGCGGCGTGACCACAGCCATACCGCTATCAGCGGGTTTGCCGTCGTCGTCATAGATGTTGATGACGTGGGTGTCATTGTTGACCACAAATTCCTTGCTCCCGGGCAGACGGGTGGCGCAGGAGCCAACCTCAGAAAGGCCGTAGGCGTTGAGCAGGCCGGGGCCGAACATCTCCAACAGCAGTTGCTCAGACTGGTGATCCAGCATCTCACTGATGGGGGCGTAGAGCTTGGGCTGCCACAGGGGAAGGTTATGCTCCTTGGCGTATTTGGCCACACGGACAAGCACATTTTTATGGGTATAGAGGAAATAGGGCTGATAGTCGTTGATTTCCTTCAAAAGCTGCTCGCTGGGGATGCGGTTTTTGATGGAGTCGGACATCTCCTTCCAGCGGGTGTCAATCAGCTTTTGGGTGAGGGACTTTTTGCCGCCGGTGGTGGTGTGGAGGCTGTTGGGGCGGTGGAGGTTCTTGTGGACACCGGGGACAAAGCCGCCCATCATCAGCACCCGCAGCCAGTTGGCGTGAACAGCGGCGTTTTCACGGGGAGAGAAGAGGGTTCTCAGGGGAATGCCGGTGGAGCCGCTGGTGGGGTTGACGTGCCAATCCTTGTATTTTTCGGCGTTGCCCTCCAGCTCCTCGTCCATCCAGTCCCGCAGCTCCTCCTTGGTCAGGATGGGGAACTTGTAGAGGTCGGCGGCGGTGTTGTAGTCGGCGGGGGTGGTGTTGGTGGCCTCAAAGCGCTTGCGGTAGAAGGGGATATCGTAGGCACGAACCATCAGCTCATGCACCAAACGATCCTGTTTTTCCTTAATCCGCTTGAAATCCTTTGCCTTGGGGGGCTTTTTCTCCAGGCCGGTGAGCATCTGCATCATCAGCAGATTTTCCATCTTTTTATCGGTTGCGTAAGACATAAAAATCTCCTTATTCCACGGTGATCTTCACTTTGGCCATCGCTTCGTCCAAGGTCTGTTTGGCGGCCTCCACGGTGGGGCCGATGACGATGCACTGGCCGATGCGGTCGGGGCCTTTGCGGAACTTCCGCACGGTGTCGCCCACGCCGTAATCCAGGGACACATCCAGCACGCCGGGGGCGCTCTGGTCGCCCATGTCGATGGCTCGGATGGTTCCGGTTTTGTCGGACTGGAAGAGCATCACCACGCAGGGCTGACGCTGGGCATTACCGGGGGTGAAGTCCGGCTCCTCGCCCATGGCGCAACGGATGATCTGCCGGTAATAGTCGATGCCGTAATACTGCTCGGTCATCTCCACCAGGCAGGTGGCACCAGCCCGTGCGCCGATTTCCAGCACATAGGCTTTGCCGTCCACCAGCATAAAGTCCGCATTGATGGCGCAATTGTCCACGCCCAGGGCGGTGACAGCTCGCTGGAGCTGAAGCTTGCTATCTTCTATGATTTCCTCGCTCATGTCATAGGGAGCGAAGTGACCCAGAGGAACGCCGGTTCCGCCCTGGAACACATAGTCACCGTGGGGCAGGATGAAGCGGATGGTTCCGTCATAGACAAACGCCTGTGCACCGTATTCCTCGCCGGAGAGGAACTTTTCGATGATATAATGCTTCGAATGGGTGTTTTCCACCACTTCTTTGTAAGCAAAGGGGATATCCTCGGGGGCGGAAGCCTTGGTGATGCCACGGCTGCCGGAAGCGTCGATGGACTTAAACATGACGGGGTAGCCGATGCGCTGGCACACCTCCACGGGGTTGGCGTTGTGGATGTCCACATACTCAAAGGCGGCGGTATTCACGCCGTGCTCCACAAACGCCTGCTTCATGAGCAGCTTGGACTGGGCTTTTTCGGCGGCGGTCAGGGTGAGACCCTTCAGCCCCATCTGATCGCAGACATAGGCCAGTGTAGGAATACAAACGTCCGTGCCAGCGGTGACAACGCCGTCCACCTGCTCCTGCTGCGCCAGACGGAGCACGGCTTCCAGGTCAATGGTGTTCTCATAGACCACCTTGTCCGCCAGAGCAAAGCCGGGATAGTTGCCGGGAATGCTGGTGACGACGGTATAGAGGCCCATTTCCTTGGCTTTTTTGATAAGGGGCACTTGATAGATGCCCGCACCGAGAATCAGAATTTTTTTCATAGCAAACTCCTTGTTGGAGGGATTTGTATTACAGCCTCTTAGCGCCCATCCTCAATGTTAAAGGTCTCTCGGATGACATACTGGGGGGAATTGTTCAACGAGATGTAGATTCGACCCACATACTCACCGATGAGACCCAGCACAAAGAGAATCATACCGCCCAAAAACAGCATCACGGCCATCAGGGAGGAGTAACCGGCGGCCACATTGGGGTACATCAGCTTATGAATGACGGTATAGCAGGCCATCAGCAGACCCAGCACGGCGCAAACCACGCCGCACTTGGTGGAAAGCTGCAAGGGCTTGACCGAGAAGGTAGTGAAGCTGTTCATCCACAGAGCAAAGGACTTGCGGAAGTTGTAATGTCCCACGCCGATGGTACGTTCCCGCTCTTCCATGACCACATTGGTGACACGGCTGGTCGCCCGGAGCATCAGGCCGGAGAGGTAGGGATAGGGGTTGGTGTAGCGGATGACCTCCTCCTTGACGAACTTCTTCATCACGGAGAAGTTGGAGAACTTGAGGTCCTTGCTCTTGCCCAGCAGCCAGTTTGCCACAGCGTCATTGACCTGAGAGCCGAAGTTTTTCAGGCCGGATTGGGTTTTCTTGGGGTATTTGGCGATGGAAACATCATAATTGCCCTCGGTGAGGGGAGCCATGAGGTTCCAGAGCTGATCTGTGGGGCACTGCTGGTCGTCGTCGATGAAGACCACATAATCACCGCTGGCGTAGTGACAGCCGCAGATGAGGGCGTTATGGCGGCCACCGTTCCGAGCCAGGTCAATGGCCTTGACCTTGGGGTCTTTGGCGGCCTCTTGCCGCAGGACGGACATCACGTTATCCGGGGAACAGTCGTTGACCGCCACGATTTCATAATCATAGTCGGGACGCTGCCCCACGACCTGACGGATTTCCTCCATAACCAGCGCCACGGAGCCTTCCGAAGCGTAGCACGGGATGATAAAACTGATTAACTGCATAAAAGAATCCTCTTTAAGCGAAAAATTCCTTGACGGCCTCCACCACTTCTTCTCTCACCTCGTCGGTCAGGCCGTAGAACAGGGGCAGACGGGTCAGGCGTTCGCTCTCCGTGGTGGTGTACACATCCTCCCCGTGGAACCGGCCAAACTTCTGGCCAGCGGGGGCGGTGTGGAGGGGGATATAGTGGAAGGCGGAATAGATGTCCCGTTCCTTCAAGAAGGCGATGAGGGCGGAGCGCTCCTCAATGTTTTTGCACTTGATATAGAACATATGGGCGTTGTGGTCGCAGCCCTCGGGGATGACGGGCAGCTCAATTTTACCCGCATCGGCCAGGGGCTGGAGCGCCTGGCGGTACTGGTTCCAGGTGTTCATGCGGTCGTCAAAGATGGTGTCTGCCTCCTCCAGCTGCGCCCACAGGTAAGCGGCGTTCAGGTCGCTGGGGAGGTAACTGGAGCCGTAGTCCACCCAGGTGTATTTGTCAATCTGGCCACGAATGAACTTGCTGCGGTTGGTTCCCTTTTCCCGATAGATTTCGGCCTGTTCGATCTGCTCGGGGTGGTTGACCACCACGGCGCCGCCTTCGCCCATGGTGTAGTTTTTGGTCTCATGGAAGCTGTAGCAGCCCACGTCACCGATGGTGCCCAGCGCCTTGCCCTTGTACCAACTGAGAACGCCCTGAGCGGCATCCTCCACGACCTTGAGGTGATGGCGGCGGGCGATGTCCATAATGGTGTCCATCTCGCAGGCCACGCCAGCGTAATGCACCACACAGATGACGGTGGTTTTATCGGTAATAGCGGCTTCCACCTTGGTTTCGTCGATGTTCATGGTGTCGGGACGGATGTCCACAAAAACCACCTTCGCTCCCCGCTGCACAAAGGCATCTGCGGTGGAAACAAAGGTGTAAGAGGGCATGATAACCTCGTCTCCGGGCTGCACGTCGCACAGCAAAGCGGCCATCTCCAAGGCGCTGGTGCCGGAGGTGGTGAGCAGCACCTTGGGTGCTCCGGTTTTTTGTTCCAACCATTCATGGCACTTGTGGGTAAAGGGGCCATCACCGCAAAGCTTGTTGTTGCGAATGGCCTGTGCCATATATTCGACTTCCTTACCGGTGGAAGGAGGGACATTGAAAGGGATACGCATAAAAAAACCTCCCATAGGAGCGGACACACAGCCGCTCCTGATTTTGGATCAATTCTTGTAAAACAGACACCGCAAAAAGGCGGCAAAAAGAAGGTTTCTGACATTCCAAGCACCGGAGCGGAAGGGCAAAGGCTCTCCCTTCTCGCTCCAGATTTGGCATGGAATCAATTGGAAGCCTGCTGTTCCGACTGCGCCTGTCTCTCGCTGCTCTTCCGCAGCTGATAGAAAATGGCGTAGGCCAGCAGACCCACCAGGGAAACGCCGGTGACAGCCGCTCCGGGAATCACGCCGGGGGCGTGGTAGGTCAGCTCCACGTTGTAGCTTCCGGGCTTCAAGACCGTACCCAGATACATGCCGTTCACCTGGAACAGCTCGGCGGGCTGTCCGTTGAGGGTGAGCGTCCAGCCGTTGGAATAGGGGACGGCCAGCGCCAGCAAACGGGTATCCTTCACCTTGATTTGACCGGTGAGGCCGCCGTTGAGGGTTTCTTCCACGTTCTCCAGGACGACCTGACCCAGTTGATTGACCTGGTCGGTATACTGCGCCATGGGCAGGCAAAGCACCTGGAGGTCATCCGCCTGGTACTGGCCTGGGTTATCGAAGGTGAGGGTGATGGTGTTCAAGGGGCGTTCGTGGTAGCCAACGTTCCAGGTTGTACCCGCCCGCTCAAACCCATAGAGGCTGGTGGACTGGTAGAGCTTGCCCTTTTTGGACATCTGCCCGTCGGAAACCAGGATGGCGGATTCCCCGCCGCCGCCCTTATACCGGAGGCCGGGCATCCAGAGGTAGGTCTCACAGCCGGCTTGTCCGTCCACGGCCAGGGTCAAGGTTGCATCGGACTTGGTGACGTGGAAGTTGGTTCCGTCGATTTCCATTCCATCGGACTGCACAATCCGCCAGCTAACCTTGCGCTCGGTCAGGCTGGGATAGATTTGGTCGAGCGATTTGGAAACCGTAGCCTCATTCTTGCTCTCCACCACGGCTCCTTGGAGCAATGCCTGCTGACGCTGGATGGGCTCCAGATCGTCATAGTCTTCCCGTGAAATGTAAGAAGTATAGGTATAACCAAAGGGCAGGGCGAATTGATTCTGGTAGATGGTCAAGCCGGTGGTCTCGTCCATCCGATACTCGGTGAAGCCATAGGGAACCTGCGCCTCATTCTGGGTGGCGTAATACTTGACGGCGGCCACGGCGCAGAGGTCGGCTCGCTCATCCAGTCCCCAGAGGGAATAGACCTGACGAACGGTGTCCAGCTCAAAATCCAGGTAATAGTTCACCTGCGTGCTGTCCAGCACGCTCCAATAGGTGGAGGTTCCGTTTCCTCCGGTGAGGCAGAAGCTATTTCTGCGGTTGGAGTGTAGCTCCACCCGGTAGAGGCTATCCTCCAGGCCGGTGGTAATGGCCTCGGAGGAGGTGGTATACTTGGCGGCGGCCTTGCCCTTGGAAACATAGGCCTCGGCGTTCTGGCCACGGTAGGCTCGGAAGTAATACCCCGTGTTGACCATCAGGGCAAAGACGGTGACGAGCGCCAGCAGGGATTCGGCGTACTTTTGGTTGGGCAGGTAGTTGGCCAGCCACACCACGGCCACGCAACCCAGCACCATGACCACGGTGAGCTGATTGAGCTGATTGTTGTCCATTTTCAGCTCAAACACGCAGTAGGCGACGGCCAAAGCGGTGGAAACCCAGCGTTCCACCCGAGAAAGCCGTGTCAGGTGGGGGAAGAGGACGGCAAAAATTACGGCGTTGAGCAGCGCAATCCCATAATTCCAACGGTTGGTACTATAGCCCAGGCCGTTGAAGAGGCTGCCCATGACGGGCAGGAAGAGGAACAAAAAGAGCAGAATCGCCAAAATCCGCAGCGGAGCCCATTCCCGATTCCGCAGGCGGAGGAAGAGCACCACCAGGGCAACCAGCATCAGGCCGATGAAGCCCAGACGGGTCCAGCTGGGTGCGTCCGGCACGACACAGAAAAGGGCGTGCAGAATCTTTCTGGCAAAGGACAGAGGGACAAACAGAGACAGACCCTCCCCCTCGGCAGTGGGAGCACGGCTGCTGCTGAACAGGTTGGAGATGGCGGGCAGGAAGAACACCATTGACAGACCCATGCCCCACAGGTACAGCCCCAGCAGCTGGAAGCAGTCCACCAGGATTTTTTTCAGATTGGGGCGGTAGCGGTGAATCTCAACCACCACCAGGTAAATGGCCATGAGGAGGCTATCCATCCAGGTGTAATAGTAGCCGCCCAGGAAGAGGAAGACCACCGTAACCACGAAAAGCCCCCATTTCCGCTTTTGCAGCCAGCGCTCGCAGCCCGCCAGCAGCAGGGGCAGACCCACCACCATATAAGTGATGAAGTAAATATGCTTGGCGGCGGTGAAGATGCAAAAGCCGCTGAAGGCGTAGGTCAGAGCGCCCAACCACACGGGCAGCCGCCGCTTGATGCCCAGGTAGGAGGCGAAATAGCGGAAGGCCAAGCCAGCCAGGAAGAGCTGACCCAGGGCGTAAAACCCATAGACCTGCTCCAGGGCGGAGTGGGGGAAGAACATCGCCAGCAGGAACAGGGGGTTCAAGTGGAGCACGCTGAGGATACCAGCGCCCTGTCCAATGGAAAAATCGTACTGCGGGAGGACAAATCGACCCGTGGTGAAGAGGGTTTTAAATACGTTCAGTATATAATCCCTCGTATAATACATAATGGTGACGTACAAATCCTCGCCGTCGGGCTGCCAGATGAAGGTTTTGCCCTTGGCAACCAGCACGCTGGCATACATGCTCACCAGCAGGCCGAAGCCCAGGCAGTAGAACCAGAAGGCGGGGGAGGGGTGTCCCTCCCGGCAGTGGTCGTCTCCGTCCACCAGCAGGGCAGTGATGGACATTGCAAAGCGCCGGACGGGGTACTGGAAGAGGGCGGTACATGCGGCCAGCGGGAGGACGACGATGAGCACCATGCGGAGCAAATCCACCGCCAAGGTGTCGCTATTCATCCAGGCGTTGAGCAAATACAGGATGGGGGCGTGGAAGAAATACCCCACATAGAAGCGCCGTCCCAGGTAGGACAAGACGGGAATTTTGCGATTCGGGGAGAGGGAGAGGAAGAAGAGGGTCAGCGCTGCGCCGCCCGCCAACTGAACCAGGCGCACCAGACCGCCCAGAGCGGGATAGCCCCAAACCGCCGGGGCACGGTAGGCGGATGCGCCCAACAGAACCTTGGAGAGGGTGAGGACGAGATCCGTCTGGAACCAGCACAGCGCCAGCACCGCCAGCAGCACCGCACAGCCCAGCGGCTTGACCCATTTTTCTTTCAGGTAACTGAGCAAGGCATAGGGATCCATCCAGCGCCCCATCAGGAACAGGGGCAGGCAGAGGGTCAACCGGCCAAAGCAAAACACGTTGCGGTAGAGGGGCAGATAACCAGAGACAACGCTCAACGCCACAAGGACGGCAAACACAAACCGTTTTTTCCAATGGTTCCGCTGGCTCACCCATTCCAGCAGCCACGCTCCCACATGGCACTCAGCGGCCACGAGGAAGAACCAACAGGCTCCCATACCGGTCAAGATGGAAAAGGACTTGCCACGACCGGCGGCTCTGGCCCAGAAGGTGAGCACAGACATGCCCCCGTAGAGCACCATCATACCAATGGAGAGGCGGAACAGCCGCTTTCCACCGGAGGCCAGCTTCTGAGAGAGGAAGCCGCTCAGGGGCAGCAGCACCGGCGTGACCAGCACCGTGGAAAGCGCCCGCACTGCATTCAACGCATGATGGCTGGAGGGCAGCAGACCCAAGCTGATGAGAATCAGCAGAAACGGGAACAGGTTGGGGATGCGGCGGAGCGTCCGATCAATGGGGCGGCTCACTTTTTCACACCCAGGTCGGACTTAATCTGCGTGGTGGAGATTTCGGGGGTGCGGGGCAGATAGACCACCTCGCAATACTCCTGGAGGAAGTCAAACTTGCCCTTCCAGTCGTCGCCCATGACGAAGGTGTCCACCCGGAACTCCTTCACGTCGCTGATTTTCTGATCCCAACTCTCTTCGGGGATGACCAAATCCACATAGCGGATGGATTCCAAGAGCTGCTTGCGCTGCTCATAGGTGAAGTAGCACTTTTTGCGCTTTTCGTTCCAGTTGAATTCGTCGGTGGAGAGGGCAACGATGAGATAATCCCCCTGCTCCTTGGCTCGGCGGAGAATGTTGATGTGGCCGTAGTGTAACAGGTCAAAAGTACCGTAGGTAATCACTTTTTTCATGGAATTTTCCTCCTGAATGTGAATTTTTTTGACAGACGCCGTGGGGAACGGAAGAACAACCCCCACAGACAAAAACTTCGATATTCTCTGTTATTATAGCACGGAGGAGGGGGATTCGCAAGAGGCGTGTTCCCTTTGCTCCGCCAAAAATAGGCGCAAAAGGGCGCTGATTCGGTCTTTTCGGGCTGCCGAGCCGAGGGCTATTTCCGGGCGGCAGCAAAAACGGGTCTGATGGGGAGACCATCGAGCGCCCACCGGCCACGGACAGGCTGTTACTCTCATGGTTTCCCATTCAGACCCGAAAAAATCATTACTTAGAGCTTGGAAAAAAGGAGGGAACCGCCGTTTCCTCTGTTTTCGGCTAACATATGTCAGCCTTCACTTTTGGGGGCACTGCCACCGCCGGGACGGTGATGGGGGCGATGTCTGCGGTGAGGCTTCTGCCCCTCGGGAGCGGTCTTTTCCCCCTGCTGGGCGGGACGCTCCGGGCGGGGCGGACGGGGCTTGCGCTCCTGCTGCTGTCCCTCGCCCTTGGGCGGGTAGGGGCGCTGCTTGCGGCGGAAGGGCTGCGGAGCCTGCCCCTCGGGAGCGGCCTTTTCCCCCTGCTGGGCGGGGCGCTCCGGGCGGGGCGGACGGGGCTTGCGCTCCTGCTGCTGTCCCTCACCCTTGGGCGGGAAGGGGCGCTGCTTGCGGCGGAAGGGCTGCGGATTTTCCTTGGTCTCCTTGACCACGGGGCGCTCTTCTGCCTCCTGGGGCTGAGGAACGGGCTGGGGGGCAGAGGTCTCCTGGACGGGGGCGGGAACGGGCTGTTCCTTGGGTTGCTTGGTTTCCTTCGGCTCCTGGAGCTCCTTGGGGAGCTTGGGCTGCGGGGGACGGGGCTTTTCTGTCTGCTCGTCGGGGATTTCATAGCCCACGGGACGCTTTCCCTTGCCGCTGCGGAGGATTTCCAGCTCATGATTGTGGTAAACGTGAATGGTATCGGGGTCGTTATCCAGCTGCACCCGGCACTGTTCCCGGAGCAGGCTCACCTGATTGACCACACCCACGCCGTCGGGGGTGCGCACGAGGGAATCGAGCTTGGGGGCACGGCGGAGCAAATCCTCATACGCCTCCTGCTCGTACTTGAGGCAGCACATCAGGCGGCCACAGGAGCCGGAAATTTTGGTGGGGTTGAGGGAAATGTTCTGGGTTTTGGCCATTTTGATGGAAACGGGCTGGAAGTCATCCAAAAACTGGGCACAGCAGAAGGGTCTCCCGCAGATGCCCAGGCCGCCCATCATTCTCGCCTCGTCCCGCACGCCGATTTGACGCAGCTCAATGCGGGTGTGGAAGATGGAGGCCAGATCCTTGACCAGGTTGCGGAAATCCACTCGCTCGTCAGCGGTGAAGAAAAACAGCACCTTGCTGCCGTCGAAGCTGTACTTCACCGAGACCAGGTGCATATCCAGCTTGTGCTCGACAATCTTCTTTTGGCAGATGCCATAAGCGGTTTTTTCCAGCTCCTTGTTGCGCTCCACCTGACGGAAATCTGCTTCCGTGGCCACCCGGAGCATGGGACGCAGGGTCGTGACCAGCTCCATCTCGTCCACCATGGTGTTGGACTGCACGCACTCGGCAAATTCCACGCCCTTGCTGGTCTCGATGATGACGGACTCGCCCACGTTCACATGGGTATTATTGGGGTTAAAATAATATAATTTTCCGGCGGATTTGAACCGGACGCCGATTACTTCTGTCATAATTGTCCTCCCTGACTGAATACGGAGCTGGTTTGCTCTGACAAGGGGGTTCTGCCGCTCCGTGCGATCTATCAAAATGGTGATAGTAAAAAAATGGGATGTTATCTCTGGAGCGCCTGACCCTGCTCGTACAGCTTGACGGCCAGCCAGCCGGCGCTATGGGCGGGAGCCACATGAAAGGCGCACATCTGCCGTGCCTCCTCCGTGAGGGAGCGAAAGGCCAGCAGCTGATCCGTGGAAAAGGTCTGCGCCAGTGCGGAAGCGGTGTCGCTCTCGGCGGGGAGTCCGGCGGCGCAGAGCAGAGCATCCCGGAGGCGCTGTCCCAGCCCGGCGTAAAGCGCCGCCACGGTGTCTGCGCTGACCTTTTGGGTCTGAATGGCGGCGGCACGCTCCATCAGCGCCGTCTCGCTGCGGCGGAGAAGGGCTTCCGTCCAGTCCCGGATCAGGGGGACGGATTCGTCTGCCTGGCTGGGGGATTCCAATTGCTCCACCGCTTTTCCCAACAGGCCGCCGCAGTCCGCCGCCGCTTGGTGCACCTCCGCCGGAGAAAGGTGGGGGTAGCGCTGACTCAGCCAGGTCACGGCCTGGTCGGTGGTGACGGGGGAAAGCGAAAACTGGGCGCAGCGGCTGCGGATGGTTTCCAGCAGCGCCCCGCTGTTCTCGGTAATCAGGAGAAAGGCGGCATAGGTCGGGCCTTCCTCCAACAGCTTGAGCATGGCGTTCTGGGCGTTGACGTTCATGGGCTGGTCGATGAGGTAGACCTTCCGGCTGGACTGGTTGGGCAAAATCCGTGCGTCGGCTCGGATATCTCGCACAGTGCCCACCTTGAGCTCTTTTCCCAGCTCGCTTTCCGGGAGAAAGGCGTTTAAATCCATCACGTCGGGCTGGATGCCCGCCCGCACCTTGCGGCAGTTGGGGCAAGCTCCGCAGGGCACGTCTGCGCCGGTACAGAGATACGCCTGCTTCAGCAGCAGAGCCAGGGTGTGGCGGCCAGAGCCTTTCGGCCCGCTGAGGATGACGGCGTGAGGGGGGCGCTTTTGCCCTTCGAGCGTGCGCTTGAGCGACTCGTTGCCGATGAGATTGGATAGGTTCATGATAGGAGTTATGATACCTCAAAATTTGTTCTATTTTGGGTTTTTGGTAACAAAAAGGTGATAGTAAGAAAATGGGTTGTTATCTATTGGAATCACCCCTCAGTCAGCTTCGCTGACAGCTCCCCTGCTAGGGGAGCCAAACTTTCCCCTTTTCCGTTTGTCTAGTGGGGAAAATGCCTCCCTAACAAGTGATTTCAATCCTGCACAACACACTTCACGCTCTGAGTATTATACCCTATTTGCTTCAAATAGGAAAGAACTTTTTTATCTATGCGCTCACCGGGGGCGACCACGGGAACGCCGGGGGGATAGGGGGCGAGCTGCTGGGCGGCGATCTGTCCGGCGGACTGGGCAAAGGGAACCTCCCGCTTTTGGCCGAAGGCGGCCTCTCTGGGGGAGAGCACCGGTTCGGGCAGAGGCGGCAGGGGCGGCATGACACCGGCAGCCCGGTCAGCCCACCAAAGCCCCAGGTTGTCCAGGGCGACCCGGAGGCGCTCGATGTGGGCGGGCTGGTCGCCGTCGGTGAGGATGAAAACCACATGGCAGGCATCCGCCATTTCTGGATAAATGCCCACGCTGTGAAGCGCCTTCTCCACGGCGAAACCGTCCTCCACGCAGAGGACAAACCGACAGGGATCCAGCGGCGCATCCCCGTCATGGAGGGAGGGATAGTCCCGGCGCAGGGCGGCGACGGCGGCGGCAGTGCGCTGATACTGGGCGGTTCCCTCCCCCGCATACCACGCCCGGCAGCAGTCCAGCGCCGCCATCATGGGGTAAGAAGGGGAGGAGGTGGCAAAGGTCATGGAGGCTTCCCGCAGGTCGTCCAGGGTGGCGGGGGCCTGGGCAAACAGCAGGGCGGACTGTCCCGGCGCACGAAGGGTTTTGTGGGCAGAAGTGATGACAAAATCCGCTCCGGCGAAGGGATTTTCCCCCAGCAGGGGCAGATGAGCGCCGTGAGCGGCATCTACCACCAATTTTACCTGATGAAAATGACAGATTTCAGCGATTTTTGGAACGTCAGATAACACTCCGTAATAAGTAGGAGAAGTAATACAAACCGCCGAAAGGTTCGGATGCTTACGGAGGGCTTCCTCCACCTTTTCCGGGTCTGCGGAGCCGACGATTCCGCCTTCCGGCTGCCATTCTCGCTCCAACCACACGGGTTTCAGGTCTAACAGAGCCATTCCGGTATGAAGGCTCCGGTGGCTCACCCGATCCATGAGAACGGTGTCGCCGGGCTTCGTGGCGCACAGCAGGGCGGCGTGAATGCCCTGGGTCGAGCCGCCGGTGAGGAAGAGGCAGGCATCCGCCCCCCACCGTTCCGCCCAAAGCCGTTCCGCCTGCTCAATGGCTCCGCCGGGGGCGTAGAGGTTGCCGGTGGGGGGCAGCTCGGTGAAATCAATGGCGGCGTAAGCCTCGCCCAAGCCGGGGAGCGGAGCGCCTTTGTGACCGGGCATGGCCATGCGGAGGGGGCGCTCTTGTGCAAAGGCGGTCAGCGCCGTATAGAGGGGAGTGGAAGGTTCGGACATCATAGAGAGGCTCCTTTCCTGGGAGGGCGGACGGGTACACCAAAAAGGACGGAGCATCCCGAAAGATACCCCGTCCTCTTCAAAAAGCGAAAGGTTCCGGCAATGCCGCTGGCTGTGGTGCGGTGCTGCCTCAGCGTCCGGCACGGCTATAAGCCACCACAATGCGGCGGTTGGGCTCGGTGCCGGTGGAATAGGTGCTGATGGCGGGGTCAAACTCCTGGAGAGCGGCGTGGATGACGTGGCGCTCATAGGCGTTCATGGGCTCCAGCATCATGTTGCGGCGATACTTGAGCGCCTTACCCGCAGTTTTATGAGCCAGGCGCTGGAGGGATTCCTCCCGCTTGGCACGATAATTCTCAGCGTCGATGTGAATGCGGATGCGCTGGGTCTTGCCGTTGTTGACGGCGTAATTGGTGAGCTGCTGGATGGCGTCGAGGGTCTCACCACGGCGGCCAATCAGAGCGCCCAGCTCCTTGCCCACCAGCTCCACCTGGTAGATGGAGCCGTCCACGATGTGGATCACCGGCTCGGCCTTCACGTCCAGCTTCTCCATGAGGCCGGAGAGGAAGGCTTTGACCTGCTCGGTGCGGTCTTCCACAGGCTCGGCGGGCTCGGTGGGAGCCTCCACAGGGGCAGGCTCGGCCACGACGGGAGCAGGACGCTTTTCCACCACGGGGGCGGGCTGCTGCTTGGTCTGGGGCTTCTTCTTTTTGCGGGGAGGACGCTTGCGGGGAGCCTTGGGAGCGGCGGGAGCCTCCTCAGCGGGGGCAGGCTCTTCCACAACGGGAGCGGGACGCTCCACCACCACGGGAGCAGCCTCCACCACAGGCTCGGGCTTGACGACGGGCTGGGGTTCGGGCTTCTGCTCCACCACCACGGGGGCAGGGGTGGGAACAGGAGCGGGGGCGGGTGCGTCGGGCACCTCATAGCTCACACGGATGCGGGCAGGCTGGCTGCCAATGCCCAAAAAGCCCGTTTTGGCACGGGCGATGACTTCAACGGACACGCTGTCCCGATCCAGGCCAAGCTGCTTGAGTGCAGAGGCGATGGCATCGTTCTCCGTCTTGCCGGTCATTTCAATGGATTTTATCATGGGAACCGTTTCCTTCCTTATGTCAGAGGACGTTCACCTCTCCGTTTTGTTGGCCGCCCGGTGAGGGGCGGCGTGGTTCCCCAAGCAAGGGAACATCCCGAGGGGAACGGGAGGTGAAGCACACGTTTTCGCTTGGTTACTCTTCCAGGTCTTTCTGGATGGATTCGAACATCTCGTCCGCAGTCTGGGTGGCGGCCTCGACGACCTCTTCCACAGGAGCAGCCTCGACAGCCTCCACCGTCTCGACTACTTCGGGCAGAACCTCGGGCTCCTCCAGTTTCAGCTTGCCCTTTCTGCCCAGGGCAGCCTCCAAAGCGGCCTCATCCAACACGTCCTGGGGATCCCGGTAGGGGGTGGTGGGGTAGCGGTTGGGGTCATAGGCACGGCCACGGGCATACGCACGGACACCCACTCGGGTGAACTCGTTGGGGCGATCCTTGGTCTTTTTCTTCTCGGCCTTGGCCTGCTGGCGGCCCTTCTTGGTCTTCAGGCGCTCGGCTTCCTCCACACGGCGGGCGGCAATTTCGGCCTTGTGGCGCTTTTCCTCTTCCTTGGCCAGCGCAGCACGGCGCTCGGTCTCGGCCTGAATCTGGGCGAACTTGCCCCGGAGCATCCAAGCACAAATCACTTCCTGGATGGCCATGAACACAGAGTTGAAAATCATATACACGCACATACCGGCAGGCATGATATAGCCGAACCACAGGTACATGAGGGGCATCATAATCATCATCTGTTTGGTGGTCTGAGCGGCGGGGTTATCGTCGTCCTTGTCACCAGTGCCCATGGTGATTTTGTTGGTCTTCTGGGAAAGCATACTGTAGGCGTAGGAGACGACCACGACCACCAGGGGGATGAGGAACAGGCCGATATCAGACCAATTCATGTGGAGCGTCCAGAATTTCCAGGTGGGAATCTGCGCCATGTTGATGCCGAAGCTGGTAAAGTTGATATCCACCAGCTTAGAGGCGGAATCGCCCACAGCACCGGCGACGGCGTTCCAAACATTCTTGTCACTGTGCATCAGGCCGGCGATGGTCATTTCCTTATAGGCCACGCTGCTGCCCATATCAATGCCCAGCTTGTCCACGGCGGCGATGGCTGCTTCAATCTCCTCATTGGTCAGCATCATCATGTAGAGCATGGGACGGCGGATGATGGCATACAGACCCATCAGGATGGGCAGGGGCAGGAAGGACCACAGACAGCCGCCCATGGGGTTGACGCCCTCACGCTCATAGAGCTTCTGGGTTTCCTCATTGAGGCGCTCACGGTCTTTGCCATACTGCTTCTGGAGCTTTTGCAGCTCGGTTTGCAGGGCGTTGGTCTGCATCATGCTCATCTTGCCCTTGTAGGACACGGGGAAGAGAGCCAGCTTCGTCAGCAGGGTAAAGATGATGAGAGCCAGTGCGTAGCTGTGGCACGCATTGTAAATCCACAGCAGTAATTTGCCGAATAATTGCAAAAATGCGGTAATCATGTTCGGCATCCTCCTTTTCAGAGATATATTTCCACGACAGCAGAGCCTTTTGGAAAGCGCACCTGCTGATGGGATCGGGTGGGGGACACGCCACGGGAGGCTAAAAGCCGATCCCGGGCGCAGGAGAGAAGAGCGGAACCCGTGACCGGACAGGCTCTTATGGTACGGGGTCGTACTCTATGCTCTTCTGTTTGTGGAAGGGCTGGCACTTGGCCAGGCGTTTGGCGGCCAGCAGGGAGCCACGAGCCGAGCCGTATTTCTCCACCGCTTCCCTGGCGTACTCAGAGCAGGTCGGGAGAAACCGACACCGTGGGGGAAGTCCAGGGGAAATCTGGGTCTGGTAGAGTTGAATGAGAAACAGAATCAACTTTTGTATCATAAGCACCAAGAGGACGCTCCCTTACGTCCGCAGCAGACCCAGCTTTTTGCAAAGCCGCAGGTAATCCTTCTCCATGGCGTGGTAGCCGCCGGAGACGGCACGGACACGAGCCACGACGATGATATCCCGACCGGGCAGCAGCTGCTCCCGGTTGAGGCGATAAATCTCCCGGATCTGGCGGCGGACTCGGTTTCTCACCACGGCCTTGCCCAGCTTGGTTCCGGTGGTGATTCCCAGGCGGCTGTCTCCCTGGCGGTTCTTCTGCCAGTAAATCACCAGCGTGCCAGCGGCGGCGGACTTGCCTCGGCGGTAGAGCCGCTGAAAATCCCGGTTGGATTTGATTGTAACGGTCTTTTTCATAACGAACTCCAAGTGAAAATGAGCAAATATCACAAAAAGAGGAGGGGAGAAGCACCCCCCTGTCAGCTCACGCTGACAGAGCTTTCCCCTTTTCCGTTTGTATGGTGGGGGAGACGGAGGGTGGAACAGACGCACCCGACCACGTTGCAACGAACACCGGCAGCAATGGAACAGGGGTGGAAGAATCTGCTCCTCCACCCCTCGTAAACCGCACTGCGGATTCAACCCAAATTGATTGATTAGTAGCTCAGCTGCTCGCGGCCCTTTGCACGACGACGGGACAGGACCTTACGGCCATTCTTGGTTGCCATGCGAGCGCGGAAACCGTGGACCTTCTGACCATGGAGCTTCTTGGGCTGATAGGTACGTTTGGTTGCCATTTCGTTACACCTCCGATACACTTTCTGCGGACCGGACTTGTTGTAAGGCAGCCGGGCCGGAAACTCTTGCATTGGCGCAAAGTACCCCCATAAAGGCACTTTCACGCATTTGTCATTATAACCTAAAGCAATCTTCCATGTCAACTGCAATTTTCAAAATTTTTGAAGAAAAATACGGTTTTGAGCGAGAATTTTCCACAGGCTCAGGCTCTGCCTTGTGCAAAATTCTCGTTGTGTTCCCTCCCATTTCGTGGTATAATAGGGAATACGTTAAGCTGGGCGGGGTTTTGGCCTGGCACGGTACACAAGCTCTGTGCAAAACCATGAGCGCTTTCCCCCTCGTCCTCCACTGTTTTCCGCCGAACGAGTCGGCCTCAGACGAGGAGGCCGCTGACTCCCCCAAATCAATCCCGACAACGCCTGCCCCACTGCCCTCCGGCGCTGGATTTTTCTTCTACGCCAGAGTGTGTGGCGCTCGGCATGTCCCAAAAGGAGGTTTTGATATGAATTCTGCCGCTGACATCTGGGCCAGCGTGGTGCCGCTGCTGAAGCATGAGCTGACCGACACCGCCATTTCCACCTGGTTCGTGGGTGTCCGGGCGCTGGAGATGGACGGCAACCGCCTGGTTATCACCCATCCCGAAGCCTTCAAGGCCAATATCATCCGCACCCGTTACTTGGATCTGCTGAAAAAAACCCTGTATGAGCTGTTCGCCGCCGATATCGACATCATTGTGCTGACCCCCGAAGAGGCCGCCAAATACCAGTCCAGAGGCCCCGCCGAAAACGCCAATATCCTCATGGGCAGCGAGGAATATACCTTTGACCGCTTCGTGGTCGGCAACTCCAACAAATTCGCCTATAACGCCGCCCGTGCCGTGGCCGATGCCCCCGGAAAAAGCTATAACCCCCTCTTCCTCTACGGCGAATCCGGCCTGGGCAAAACCCATCTGCTCTATGCCATCTTCCACGCCATTCAGCGCAGTCACCCCGAGTTCGAAATCATCTACATCAAGGGCGACGAGTTCACCAATGAGCTCAATGAGGCCATTCGCCTGCACTCCACCGACGCCTTCCGCCAGAAGTACCGGGACAAAGACCTGCTGCTGGTCGATGATATCCAGTTCATCGCCGGTAAGGATGCCACCCAGGAGGAATTCTTCAACACCTTCAACAACCTGTACGAGGCTGGCAAGCAGATTGTCCTCACCTCCGACCGTCCCCCCTCCGAGATGAATCGGCTGGAGGACCGCCTGCGCACCCGGTTTGAGTGGGGTCTGATGGCCGATATCCAGCCCCCAGACTATGAAACCCGCTGCGCCATCATCAAGGACAAGGCCATTCTGCTGGGGCTCAATATGCCCCCCGATATCATCGAGTACATCGCCCACAACATCACCTCCAACGTCCGCCAGCTGGAAGGCTCCCTCAAAAAGTTGATGGCTTACCGTGACCTGCTGGGCGACGACCTGGACGATGTGACCGCCAGCCGTGCCATTCGGGAGCTGATCCAGTCCGCCGACGAGCTCACCCCCTCCGCCGAAATCATTCTGGACGAAACCGCCAAATTTTACGGCCTGGATGCCAAGGTGCTGCTGGGCAGCAGCCGCAAGGCCAATATTGTGCTCGCCCGCCAGGTGAGCATGTTCATTGTCCGGTCCATGACCAATATGAGCCTGCCCGAAATGGGCAAGTTCTATGGGATGCACCACACCACCGTGATGCACTCGGTCGAGAAAATCGAAACCGCCCTCAAAACCGACAAGGGCTTGAGCGATATCATCAAGGACATCAAGGCAAATATCAATTCCCGTACCTATTGAGGGGAATCACATGTTGCAAGTTCGCACTTGCCGCCGAAATTCCCGCTAGGGCAATCACCCCTCCAGTCAGCTAACGCTGACAGAATGGATACGGTGCGGCTTCGCCGTTTTCTCTCTTTTCGGCTAACATGCGTTACGAACGCATGTTGCAAGCTTGCGCTTGCCGCCGAAACCCCTGCTAGGGGAGCCAACTTTCCCCTTTTCCGTTTGTGTTGCGGGAGAGAAAATGCCTCCCCCTAAAATCAAAGAACCGAACCCGTTCCTTCATGGAAGGCCAAGCTCTCTTTCTTGTTTTAGAACGGGGTACTTAGGGGCGGCGAGCCCCTGAGCCGCCTCTCTGCTTCTCTCTGGCGGAACAGAGAGAAGTCCCGTGCGGACAGCACTGCTTCCACCTTTTGCCTTTGAAAAACAGTCGTGCCCCAAGTAGTCCTTCGCCCCATCCACCTTTCCCTTCCATCCCCACCCCCTGAACCCCATCCTGTCCTCGTGTGGCGGACATCTTCCGTTTCGCCCTTCCCACCCCTATACGCTTTGTATTGATCCTTCCTCCCCTTGCGCTATTCACTTTTCCACAGAATCCACCGTAGTTTTCCACCTGTGGAAAGGATTCTGTGCGTAAAAATTTTTTTATGCCCTCGCCTTTTTGTCTTGTGGAAAACCACGGACAACCCTGTGGATCAAAAATTCCCTGTTATCTCAGGCAAAATTTGAGTTTTCCACATCGCACGGCTCCCTACTAATACTACTATTTCTATGATTCACTCCTTATGAGCGAACGGAGGTTTTGATTCCATGCGTTTCTCCTGCGAAAAATCCATCCTGCAATCAATGATTAACATCACTTCCCGAACCGTGGCCATCAAGAGCAGTATTCCAGCGCTGGAAGGTCTCTTCCTGGAGGCCACCGACCGTCTGGAAATGACAGGTTACAATTCCAAAACCGGAATCCGTGCCATTCTTCCCGCAGACATTCAGGAGCAAGGCTCCATTGTCCTCTCTGCCCGCCTCTTTGGAGAGATCGTCCGCCGCTTCCCGGATGATATCGTTTTCATTGAGACGCAGGGAGAAACTGTCACCATTCGGTGTGGAATGTCGGAATTCCACATTCAGGGCAACAACGCCGACGAATACCCCGAGCTTCCCAGCGTGGAGTATCAGAACACCATCACCATTGCCCAGAAAACCCTGATGAGCATGATTAACCAGACCATCTTTGCCGTCAGCCACGACGACAGCCGCCCCATCCACACCGGCGAGCTGTTCGAGCTGGACAACACCGGAAAGCTCACCATTGTGGCCGTGGACGGCTACCGCCTGGCGCTGAGACGGGAAGAGGTCAAGGGGGGCAAGCCCTGCTCTTTCGTGGTGCCCGCCGCCGCCCTGTCCGAGGTCTCCAAAATCTGCTCCGACTCCGAGGAGCTGATTGAGATTGTCATGGGTTCCCGCCACATCATGTTCAAAACCGGCAACGTGACTCTGATTTCCCGCCGCCTGGAGGGAGACTTCCTCAATTATCGCAACGCCATCCCCCAGAATAACCCCATCTCCGTCATCGCCGACCGGAGAATGCTGATTTCCGCCATTGACCGCTGCTCCCTCATCATCACCGAGCAGCAGAAAAGCCCCCTGCGCTGCACCCTGGAAAACCACCTGCTCAAGCTCCAAACCGCTACCGCCATCGGCACTGCCTATGACGAGTGTATGGTTGCTTCCTCCGGCGAGAGGCTGGAAATCGGCTTCAACAACAAGTATATGCTCGACGCTTTGAAGGCCGCTCCCTCCGACATGCTCCGCCTCAAGCTCAACAGCCCCGTTTCTCCCTGCGTCATCCTGCCCGAGGAGGGTCGCCCCGAGAATTTCGTGTTCATGGTGCTGCCCGTCCGACTGAGAGCGGGCGTGTGAGAAGAAGATTCCAAAAAACACAAGATTTTAAGGAAGTTAAAATTATGAAACATACTCAAGTTAAAATTACAACCGAGTTTATCCGCCTCGACGCTCTCATGAAAATGGCGCACCTGGTGGGCAGCGGCGGAGAGGCAAAAATCCGCATCCAGCAGGGGGAGGTCAAGGTCAACGGCGAGGTTTGCACCATGCGGGGCAAGAAAATGCGACCCGGCGACAGCGCCGAGGCGCTGGGCACCTACATCGACGTGCTCGGATGATTGTCCAAACCGTCACGCTGGAGAGCTTTCGCAATTACGGCCAGTTCCACGCCGCCTTTGCTCCCGGCATCAACATCATCACTGGTGACAACGCTCAGGGCAAAACCAACCTGCTCGAAGGCATCGCCTACCTTTCCGCCTGCCGCAGCCACCGAGCCCGAGCCGACAGCGAGCTCATCCGCTTTGGCGACCGCCGAGCCCTGGTCAAAAGCCAGCTCATTTCCCGGGAACGGGACTTTACCCTGGAAATCCGCCTGGGTGTGGGCATCCGCCGTCAGATTCTGTGCAACGGCGTGCGGAAAAAGACGGTGGGGGAGATCTCCGGCCTGCTGAAAACGGTGCTCTTCTGCCCCGAGGACTTGAACCTCATCAAGGCGGGAGCGGTGGAGCGCAGGCGCTTTCTGGACGATGCCATCTGCCAGCTTCGCCCCCGGTACGCCGCAGCCCTAGCCGAATACCGCCGCCTGCTGGAACAAAAACGAGCCATCCTCCGGGATTGGCCGAGCAAGCCCGCCCTCTTGGAGACGCTGGAGGACTTTAACCGGCGGCTGTGCCAGACCGGTGCGCTGGTCATTCACTACCGTGCCCACTTCGTCCGCAAGCTGGGGGAGTACGCCCCCGGCATCCATGGGGACTTTTCCAGCGGACGGGAGGCGCTCCGCCTGTACTATCACACCGTGAAAACCATTCCCGACCCCCTGGCTCCCACTCAGGTGCTCGTTCAGCAGCTTTGGGCGCACATGGCCGCCCACCACCAGGCCGAGCTGGACTCCAAAAGCTGTCTCTCCGGCCCGCACAAGGATGATCTGCTGGTGGAGCTCAACGGGTTGAGCGTCCGTACTTACGGATCCCAGGGGCAGACCCGCACCGCCGCCCTCAGTCTCATTCTGGCGGAGCGGGAAATCTTCTTCGAAAACGACGGAGAATACCCCGTGCTGCTGCTGGACGACGTGCTCAGTGAGTTGGATCGCCGCCGACAGGAGTTTGTTCTCAACCGCATTCAGGGCGGCCAGGTGTTCATCACCTGCTGCGAGAGCGAGCGCCTGAGTGAGCTGGCGCAGGGAAAGGTCTTCCGCATCGAAAACGGACGGCTCATGGAGTGAGGAAAGGAGCTGGGCTGATGTATCTGCACCTGGGCAGCGGCACGTTGGTCAACGAAAAAGACATCATCGGTATTTTCGACCTGGAAATTACCTCCCAGAGCTTCCGCACCCGTAACTACCTCAACGAGGCGGAGCGCCGGGGACACCTGGTCTATGTGGACATTGAAGAAATCCCCAAGAGCTTTGTGGTCTGCGCCAAGCCGGGGGAGGGGCAGACCGTCATTCTCTCCCCCCTCTCTCCCCAGACCCTCCAGCGCCGTGGCGAGACGGGTAGCGGCCTGCTGTGAGGGGCTGTGACAGGGGGAGCATTTTCTTCCTTTTCTCCGCTTTCTAACCCCATTCCAGGCGGTTTTTTCCCCTTTTTGTGAGGGGGTTTTCCGGGTATCAAAGACCCGTCCCAATTCTGCGAAAAATTTATCTAATATCACGATTTTACCCGCCCACGCCCTGCAAAGGGCGTTTTTTTGTTTACGAAACGGGGTTTTTGTGGTATAATAAACACAATGAACGGCAGGCTTGACTGCGGCTTCTGACGGAAGAGAGCATTTCTTCTCAAACGTGACGGAATCCGCCCAAAAGCCGGAGTAATTGACAAGACAGATGGTGTTAGGTTCAAAGGGAGCTGGTGCTCCGGCGTACCCCTCCGGCTCCTTCGGAGCCACCTCCCCTGTTAGGGGTCTGAAAAGTTTGCTTTTTCGTAACTCCCTCCGCCTCCCTATGGTCGGCACCTCCCCGAAAGGGGAGGCATTTGGTTGGATGCAACTTTTATGGCTCCCCTTTCGGGGAGCTGTCGCCCCGAGCGATAGCGAGGAAAAGGCGACTGAGGGGGTTTGCAAACGAATCTATTCTTGAAAGTTCAAACTTGATACACCATTAGCAGGGTTTCGGCGGCAAGCGCAAGCCATGCCGGAGGGGTGAAAACACCCCAACCCGCTTTGAACCCAACACCAGGCAGATTCGAAAAAACGTGCGTTGTTCCGGCGGCTCCGGGACAGCTCTGCGCTGTGCGTACCGTATACCGCACAGGAACAAAGAGGTTTATTATGGCAGAAGATTTACTGGAAAAGGGCACTGCGGTCAGCGCAGACAACGATTATAACGCATCGGAAATTCAGGTGCTGGAGGGACTGGAAGCCGTTCGCAAGCGTCCCGGTATGTACATCGGCTCCACCTCCACCAGCGGCCTGCACCATCTGGTCTATGAGATCGTAGACAACGCCATTGACGAGGCGCTGGCGGGCTACTGCACCGAGATTGGCGTCACCATTCACAACGGCAATTCCATCACCGTCACCGATAATGGCCGAGGCATCCCCGTGGATATCCAGGCGCAGACCGGCAAGCCCGCTCTGGAAGTCGTCTATACCATCCTCCATGCCGGCGGTAAGTTCGGCGGCGGCGGCTATAAGGTCTCCGGCGGCCTGCATGGTGTGGGCGCTTCCGTGGTCAATGCCCTCTCCGAGTGGCTCACCGTGCAGGTGCACAAGAACGGCAATATCTACGAGATGAAATTCAGCCGGGGCAAGGTCACGCAGCCCATGACCATCGTGGGCACCACCGACCACACCGGTACCACCGTCACCTTCCAGCCCGACCCCGAGATGTTCGATGACCTCGTATACCACTACGAGACCTTGCAGACCCGCATGAGAGAACAGGCCTTCCTCAATGGCGGCATTCGGGTCATCCTGACCGATGAGCGCCCGGGGCAGGAGCAGCGGGAGGAGATGTGCTATGAGGGCGGTATCCGCTCCTTTGTGGAGTACATCAACGAGAACAAAACCCCCATCCAAGAGGATGTCATCTATATGACCGGCGAGCAGGAGGATTCCATGGCCGAAATCGCCATGCAGTACACCGACGCTTATAACGAAATTATTGTCTCCTTCGCCAACAACATTCACACCCCCGAGGGCGGTATGCACGAGACCGGCTTTAAAGCTGCCCTCACCCAGGCGCTCAACAACTACGGCAAAAAAGCAAAGCTCCTCAAGGAGGACGAGAAGGTCTCCGGCGACGACTGCCGAGAGGGTCTTACCTGCGTCATCTCCGTCAAGCTCACCGAGGCTCAGTTTGAGGGTCAGACCAAGGCCAAGCTCGGCAACAGCGAAATCCGTACCTTGGTCAGCGGCATTGTCACCCGCAAGATGGAGGAGTATCTGGAACGAAATCCCGCCGTGGGTCGTGCCATTCTGGAAAAGGCCATGACCGCCGCCCGTGCCCGGGAAGCCGCCCGCAAAGCAAGAGAGAACATCCGCCGCAAAAACGCCCTGGATGGCGCAACGCTGCCCGGTAAGCTCTCCGACTGCAACGAGCGGGACCCGTCCCTCACGGAAATTTACATCGTCGAGGGCGATTCCGCCGGTGGCTCCGCCAAGGGTGGCCGTGACTCCCGCTTCCAGGCCATTCTCCCGCTGTGGGGCAAAATGCTCAACGTGGAAAAGGCTCGCAGCGATAAAGTCTATGGCAATGATAAGCTCAGTCCCGTCATCACCGCCTTGGGCGCTGGTTTGGGCGAGGAGTTCGACCTTTCCAAGCTCCGCTATCATAAGGTCATCATCATGGCGGATGCCGACGTGGACGGCTCCCACATCCGCACGCTGCTGCTGACCTTCTTCTTCCGCTTTATGCGCCCCCTCATCGAGGGCGGCTATGTTTACGCCGCAGTCCCCCCGCTGTATAAGCTGGTGCGGGGCAAAACCACCCGGGTGGCCTTCTCCGACGAGGAACGAGACCTCATCTCCAACGAGCTGAGAGGCGGAAACCCCAATGTCAAGGTGGATATCTCCCGCTTTAAGGGTCTGGGCGAGATGAACCCCACCGAGCTGTGGGAGACCACCATGGATCCCACCCGCCGCACCCTCAAGCGGGTCACGCTGGACGATGCGGTTCAGGCCGACTATATCTTCACCCTGCTCATGGGCGAGAAGGTGGAGCCGAGAAGAGAGTACATTGAGGCAAACGCCCATAAAGTGATTAACCTGGATTATTAACTTGCATGGTGACAGAAAGAGAGTGGGGAATCACCCCTCAGTCGCCTTACGGCGACAGCTCCCCTGCTAGGGGAGCCGGAGGGGTGGAAAGTCGCACCAGCTATATACCAAAACCCTGCATGACAAAAGAGAGAAAACAGGTGAGAAAACGTGGAAGAACTCATGATTCGGTTTATGAAGTGGTGCTTTCGAACAGTAAAGAGCATGATTCAGTGGTTTTTTGACGGGTTGGTGGGCTTTCACCGCAACCTGCTGCGCCTGATTGTGGATTACCCCAAGCAAATGACCTGGTTTGTGGAGATCCTGCTGGTGCTGTTCTTCTTTCTGCTGGTCTATGCCTTTACCCGGAAGTCCAAGCCCGCTCCGGCAGCGGCCAGTAAACCGCCCGCCAACAATCCGCCCCCAGCACCCCCGCCCGCTCCGTCCGCCACCTGGCAGGTGGATTGGAAATCCATGCGCCATGCCGCCGTGGTGCTGGTGCTGGCCGTTGTCATTATCGGCGTGCTGCTGAGTGGTTAAAGCGAGTTTAAAAAAAGGAAAAAGAAAAACGCATCCCAAAACGCCAGCGTGA
>JAKSQD010000019.1 GCA_024404315.1 Oscillospiraceae bacterium | reverse complement strand
TACTGAAACAGCTCCACCAGCTTGACGGCGTTTGCTCTGGTCTCCCAGTTTTTTGCGTGATAGAGGTCATTGACCGCCCGAAAGAGCTTTTCGCAGAGGAAAAAGTCTCGGATGTCGTTGTGGTAGAATTCCAGAAATCCCTGGTCAGAATTGAGCTTCCAGTAGCCGCAGAGGGCGTGACACCGCTGGACGATTGCCTGCGTGGTGCTGTCTTTCAGTTGTTCCTTCAGCTCCGGGGAGCGTTCACTCAGCTCTTTGATGATGCCTTTCACCTCGTCGGAATTCACATACAGGCGGCTGTTGCCGGTCTGGTACATCCGATAGGCGATTTCCTCATTGATTTGGTAAAAAATGTCCCAATACTTTTTGGCCGGGTGAACTTTTTTGGTGTTCAACTGTCTTTTGGTTGTCTGATTGTACCTGGTGTCCCGGATTTCTTCATAAAAAATGGCATGGTAGAGCCGCCATTCGTTGTTCAGCTCGGCCTCGTTCGGCGCTTTTGCCGCCACCATATAGAGGGTCAAGGGGGCGGTAAAAATGGAGTTTTTCTTTTCTTCTTCGTCCGAAAGGCTCCGAATGTAGGTCTCAATGTGCGGCGCAACGGCCTGTTTGCACTTGGTCTGGTAGTTATCGAGCCATTCTTCCCTCTGTTTCTGATCAAAGGGCAGAAGGGCAAGACGGCACCAGCCATCGGGCAAGGAACGAATGTAATTGGGGCGTGAGGTCACAATCACCTTTTGAGACAAATCACCATCTGAAAAATAGTCACTGAAATCCTCTAGTGTACTAAAAGGCTTGGTAATTCCATCAATGGTGCAAAGCTCGTCAAAGCCGTCCAGCACGAATAAAGCAGTATCCAGCAGTTCCACAAACTGCTCATCGGGTATGGGGGTTCCTCCGCCCAGATAAATTTGAATGGCGGAAAGCAGGCCGCCTTTCAGTGTCTCATGCTTCATATCCCGCAGGCGGATGGTGACGAGCGGGCGGCCATTCAGCAGATTCATGACCTCGGGGGTTTGCTTCCAGCTGTGATAATTCAGCCACTCCACCAGGGTGGTTTTGCCGGTGCCGGCGTTGCCCTCGATGAGTAAAAAGTGCTGCTTGTCCTCTGCAACAAATCGTTGCAGGCGGTCGGAAAGGTTACGGGATGGAAACCCGACTCCCTGATAGCGGGGCTTGACGTAGAGGTTCGCCAGCGTGACATCCTTCACCGCTTCTCTATCTTTGTTTTTATTATGTAGGAAGAGAATTTCCTGAAAGGCGTTGGTATAGGTCTGGTTTGCAGTGTGGACAGAGGGTTCCGGCGGAGGGGTGGGGGTGAGCAGTTTTGACAGCTCCATAAGCTTTTGAAAAATGGCCTGCTCACCAACGCTCATATTGTTACATAAATAATTGTCCAGGTCTTCCAAGAATCGATACAGAGAGCACTTGATTTCATCCCTATTCGCATAGGCAGAAGGGGTTTCTTGGAAATAATTCTCACAAAAGGCTTGTTTGTCTGCTTCTGAAAACAGTTGCCCGGAGAAAATCTCCTTTTTATGTTGTTCGCAATACTTTTCAAGGTTGCGCCAGTGCTCTTCTGGTATTTTATCGGTGTTTACAGCGGGAATTCCTTCTTTTTTGAGCGTTTCAACCATTTTTTCTAAGGTTTGCGCATTGGAAAGCGTGCCGCCCACCTGATTGAACAGGTTGTAAAGCTTCAACACAATATCGAAGATTTCTTTCATTTCCATAGAATCGGTTCACCTCTCTGTTTTGAGCGTTTTCTGCATTATACCACAGTCTTCGTGGAAATCCTATCCATTTTTTACGCAGGAAGCAAAAAATCTTTCCCCGCTCGGAACTGCTGACAAACAGAAAACGCCTTCTCGACCGCTGATTGCAGACAATCGAGGAGGCGTTTGGGGGTTAATTTTAGAACAAGAAGCCGTTGGAAATCAGCAGGAAGGCAATCACGACCACAAAGCCCGTACCGAACAGCGCCAGGCCATAGGCCAACTGGCCACGATAGCCACGGACACCGGGGTCTTCCGCCTTGTAGCGGGCAAAGTAATGATCTTCGCCGGGGGTGACGTATTTGTTATAACGGAAGAACAGCACCTTGTTGACCAGCTTGGAAGCCCACTCAAAGAGGCTGCCCACAAAGCGGGCACAGAACGCACCCACGAAGGGCAGGACGGTGAACAGCAGGGGGACATAGAGGCGGTTCTCCAAATCCAGCATCTTGGGCCAGCGGTTGCGGTAGCCGTCCTTGGTTCGAATGAGCGTGCGGACAAAGCCGACATACAACACAACGCCGATGGCCAGCGAGATACCAGCGCCTTTCAGGTTGCCAACGCTGAAATAGTCGATGTGCTCCTCCACGCCGCTGCCGAAAAAGTCCTGCGCAAAGGCGGCAATTTTGTCCTGCGTGGCGTGTGCGCCGAAGCCCAGGACGGGGAACATCAGGGCGCAGCCGTCCAGCAGGAAGAGCCACAGCTTGGAGGCGTAACCCTTGTTCTGGGTGTCATACTTGGCCTGCACGGTGGGGTTGGTGTTCTTCTCCAGGAAGATGCAGACGAACAGCTTGGTCATGTAGCCCACGGTCATGCCGCCAGCGATGAGAAACAGCCACTCAATCACATGGTACAGGTCGGCGGCCTCGCCCAGGTGCTCCAACTCCTCTATGTACTCCACGATGGCCTCGTGAATCATGGTTTTGGAGATGTAGCCGTTCCAGCCGGGGACACCCATCACGCCCAATGCGGGCATCAGGAACGCAAAGGCCAAAGCAGGCTTGCCACGGCCAAAGCCTCGAACCACGTCGTAATCCAGCTGACCCACGTTGTAGACGATGACACCGCCCACCAGCAGCAGCACCAGCTTGATAAAGCTGTGGTTGGTCAGGTGGAGGATGCTGCCCCAGACCGCAAGGCCATTTTCTTCGCCCAGCAGGGCGGTCATGCCAGTGCCCACCAGAATAAAACCGATCTGGCTCATGGAGGAATAGGCAATGGTCTGCTTGAGGTTGGTGTTGAAGAGCGCCAGCGTGCCACCCACCAGAGCGGTGATGATGCCGCAAATCAGAATCAGGTTGCCCCACTGATGGCTGCCCTCAAAGAGCTTGGCGGTCAGGCCAAAGATGCCGAACACGCCGGCCTTGGTGATGATGCCGGAGAGCAGAGCGGTAGCAGGAGAGGGGGCTTCGCCGTAGGAGCCGGGCAGCCAAGTGTGGAGGGGGAACATGCAGACCTTGGCGGCAAAGGTGACAAGCGCCAGGCAGCCAGCCAGGAAGATTCCCTTGCTATCGCCGTTATAGGAGGAGACGGCCTCCGCCAGCTCGGTATAGCGCAGGGTTCCCAACAGCGTCCACAGCAGGAAAAGTCCCATCAGGGACACCATACCGCCGATGACAGCGTAGGAAAGGTAGCTGGCACCAGCTCGGATAGCGCTCTGGGTTCCATGGTGAATGACCAGCGGATAAGAGGCAAAGGACATGGTTTCGAAGAAAACCAAGGTGGTAAAGAGATCAGCGCTGAGGAATACGCCCATAATAGCGCCCTCTGTCAGCAGGAGGAACAGGTAGTAACGGTTGTTCTTGGAATCTTGTTTCAGATATTTGCCGGAAAACAGTCCAGAGACCAGCCAGAGGAAGCCAGCCAGAATGCACAACCAGCTCTGGAGGCCGGTATCTGAAAAGTTCAGACCCAAACCGCACACGCCCGGCAGTTCGAACGCCTCCCCCACAAAACCGGTCAGCATCACGGCGGCAGCCAGCTCCACCGCCAGCACGCAGGAGGTCAGCAGATGCGCCAGCTTTCTGGTGTGGTAGATGAAAACAGCGGAAGCCATGGGCAGGAGGATGAGCACTGCGCTCAAAATCTTGAGTTCCATACGACTACCTCCTTACAGCAGACCCTGCGCCGCAGCGGACAGGGTATCGGTCAAGGGAGAAACGAACAGGCTGATGACCACAGAGAGCACAATCAGCAGGACAAAGGCGGTCTTCATGCGCCAGCCAACTTCGGTGACGTGCTCGGTGGAGGAGGTATTCTCCTCTTCGCCGGGGAAAAAGGCTTTGATAATCACTTCCAGCTGATAGAGACCCGTGAGGAAGGCGCTCAGGATGAGAGCGAAAGCGCCCACATAGCCCAAGGTCTCGCCCAGCTCCACAGCGGAGGCGGCAATGGCCCACTTGCTGAAGAAGCCAGCAAAGGGCGGGATACCAATCAGACCCAGAGAGGCCACCGTGAAAGCGGCAAAGGTCAGCGGCATTTTCTTGCCAATACCGGAGAGCTGGAAGACATACTCGCTCTTGTGGTGCGTCTGGCAGAGGACAGCGCCTGCCACAAAGAAGCACATAATTTTGAAGACGGAGTGCGCCACCATGTGCAGCAGAGCACCGGTGAGGCCAGCAGTGGTCATAACAGAAGCACCCAACAGAATATAGGACAGGTTGGACACCGTAGAAAGAGCCAGTCTACGCTTGAAGTGCTGGAGCCGCCATGCGTAGGCAGAGCCAAACACGATGGTAAAGGAACAGACCCCCATCATAATCCACTGAGCAAAGCTGCCCTTGAGGATATCCACCCCAAAGGAATAGTAAGTCAAACGGAGAACGGCGAAAACGCCGGAGTTGACCACGGCCACGGCGTGGAGCAGAGCGGAGACGGGCGTGGGAGCCACGCCAGCGGCAGGCAGCCAGCCGAAGAAGGGGAACACGGCGGCCTTCACGCCGTAGCCAAAGAAGCCCAGCACAAAAACCATTCTCAAGGTGTTTTCCACACCGGCGATGAGCTGAGGATTGAGGCTTCCACCCAGAGTGAAATCCAACGTGCCATAGGTAGAGAGGAACATCAAAGAGATAAAGGCGAAGGCAGCGCCGCCCATGGAGAACATCAGGTATTTCTTACCAGCGTAACGAGCCTGACCATCCATCTCGTGCATCACCAGAGGCAGGGTGCAAAGGGTCATCAACTCATAGCAGAGATAGAGGGTGAAGGCGTTTGCGGCAAAGGCGATGCCCAGCACTACACCTTCTGTCATGGTGAAGAAGCCGAAGAATCGGTTTTCGCCGTGCTCGTGGCTCATGTACTCGAAGGAGTAGAGATCAGCGATGGGCCACAACACCGCCAAAATCGCCGCAAACACCAGGGAAAGGTTATCTATGCAGAAGGTCAGGCTGAGGGACTCATTCAACGTGAGCAGGGTCAGAGGCTCCGGGCGGAAAACCAACATGGCCACCACCAGTCCGCTGGTGATAAGGGCAGAGACGAGCAGAACCGTTTCCCGCACCATGCGGGGAACTCTGCGCTTAACCAAAAACACAGCTCCGGTGATGATAGGCAGGAAAACCGCAATCAGATAGGTTAGATTTGTCATTGTTTCACCGCCTCCTTTACAGTAATTCGCCGATGAAGGTCATCACGGCCAAGAGGCCATGGGGGAACAGTCCCAGCAGCAGCAACGCACCGCTGAGTACCATCATAGGAAGATTCATCCTCCAGGTGGGCTTGCGATGTGCCTTGATGGTTCCGTCCTTCATAAAGCCATCAATGGAGATGGGCAGAAGATAACCGGCTGTGAGAATGGCGGAGGTCAACAGAACAACACCGCCAGCAATTCCAAAGCCGCCAAACACTTCCATACCGGAAGTGACCAACTGCCACTTGCTGACAAAGCCAGCAAAGGGAGGAATACCAATCAGGGAGAGGCTTGCCAGGGTATAGCAGGCCATCAGCAGGGGCATTTCACGACCAACGCCTTTCAGCTCGCTGACGTAGGTGCATCCGGTGTGATGGATGATAGCGCCAGCGGTCAGGAAGAGGGCAGTTTTGCACACGGCGTGGAAAATCACCTGTAGCAGAGCCGCCTGCAAGCCGGAACCGGTGAGCAGGAACACGCCGAAGAGCACATAACTGACCTGGGAAACGGTAGACCAGGCAAAGCGGCGCTTCATCAGTTTTTCCTTAAAGGCCAGCATGGAGCCAGAGAACACCGTAATGAGAGCCAGGGTGAGCATGGTGTACTGCACCCAAGTGCCACGGATGGCATCTGCTCCAACGATGTAATAAATCACACGGATGATGCCCAGAACGCCAGCCTTGGTGATGGTAGCGGACAGCACAGCGGAAGCCGGAGCGGGAGCGACCGGGTGAGCGGTGGGGAGCCAGAAGTGGAGGGGCATGATGCCAGCTTTACAGCCGAAGCCGATGAGCAGGCAGAAGACAGCGAAGAGAAACACGCCAGGTTCGGTGGAAGCAGCCGCTTTCAAAGAGCCGCCAACCACAAAATCTGTGCTGTTGCAGAATCGGCTGAGGCAGAAGAAGCCAAACAGCGCCAGACTTGCGCCAAAGAGGGAGTAGCCCAAGTACTTCATACCGGCTTTCATGGCTCCGTCGGTGCGCTCGTGGATGACTAGCGGAAGGGAAAGCACCGTCATCAGCTCATAGCACATATAATAGGTGAAGAGGTTCTGAGAAAGGCTCAGACCCAACATAGCCCAGAAGGTCAGCAGGAAAAACATGTTGTAAAGATGGGGGGCGTGGTCGTGATCCATGTACTCCAAGGAGAACACACCAGCCAACAGGAAAATGCAGCCAAAGAGGATGCCGAAGATGCGGGTGCAGCCATCCACGCCAAAGCGCAGCGCAAACACGCCAAAATCCCACCCCCAGCAGGTTCCCTTACCAAAGGAAAGCGCTCCGATGCTGATAAGGCCAATCATCAGACCGCAAATCAGGTTGACATTGGCGGTTCGAGTGTCGTGGTCGGCAAAGGCAATCAAAGAAATTGCCGGAATCCCCACAGCGATGATGAGAAAGAGAAACAGTCGAATCATAGTACCCTCCTTCTTACATCAAGCCCAAGCCGTTGGCCAGGAACGTGGCGACGGGCTGTAGGAACACACCCAGAGCAACCGCACCAGCTGCCAGACAAACAGTAGAAATGGCAAAGGTGGGAGCTAGGGGCTTTCTCAGCATTCCGGGCAGGGGGTCTGGGTCGCCGTGCAGCTCTTTGCTCCAGATGTTGATGATGACAGGCAGGTAATAGAGCGCATTCAGCAGGCTGGAGGCCGCAAGAGCGCCCAGCGCTACCAACATCTTCCAAGTGCCCAGGATGGCGGCATCGGCCAGGAAGAATTTGACCGCAAAACCACCCAGCAGAGGGATACCCACCATGGAAAGGCCGCCCAAGGTGAAGCCCAGACCGGCCAGCGGAGCACGATGTGCCGCACCACGGAGGAAATACATATGCTTATGATGGTGGCTAGCGTTGGCAAGCTCACCCGAGCAGCAGAAGAGCAGGGGCTTGGTGAAAGCGTGAACCAGAATTTGATAGAGAGCAGCGACCATGGCGGCCTTGGTTCCCAGTCCAATGCCCAGGTAGATATAACCAATCTGAGCCACAGAGGAATAGGCAATCATGCGCTTGATGTGGGTTTCCTGAAGGGCGTTGACAGAGCCCATTATCATGGCCAGAGCGCCCAGAATCAGCAGGACGGTATCCAGGTGCAGAGCGCAGAAAATTTCAGGCGTGACCACCTGCCAAATCAGCTTGACAATGAGCATGATATAGCCTTTCAGCACCAGGCCGGACAGGATGGCACTGGAACCGGTGGTAGCGGAGCCGTGGGCATCGGGCAGCCAGGTATGGAACGGATAGAGAGCGCTCTTGACGCAGAGACCCACGGTCATCATACCGAGGATGATGGTCAGGGGAAGGGCAAACTCACCCGTAGCGTGAAGGTTCTGCACGGCCTCGCTGATGTTGGGAATCAGCAGATGACCGGTAATCCAATACAGCAGAGAAAGGCCGAACAGGAAAAGGCCAGAGCCGAGCAGGGACATGACCAGATAGCGCATGGTAGCGGCGATGGTAGCACCGCCATCTTTTGCCATGACCAGCGCACAGGAGGCCATGGTATTGATTTCGATGAAAACGTAGGCGGTGAACATGTCGTTGGTGTAAATCATCGCCAGCAGCGAGGCCAACAGCATATCAGCCATGACAAAGTAGAGCGGCAGCTTGTCGGGGTGCATATCGTGGAAGAGGTCTTCCTTGCCGCCCAGAATGCAGCAGGCCATGACGATGATGAAGGCCAGCGCCAGACCAGCCTCCAGAGGGCCAGCCCGCAGTTCGTTGCCGAAGGGGTGTCCCACAATGCCCATCTGATAGTCAAAGGCTTCTCCGGCTTTGGTGACGCAGACCAGCAGATAGACCGTAGCCGCTCCAACGGCGGCCAACATCATCTGATTGAGGACAAAGGCCGTCCTACCCTTTTTACACAGGGCAGTGAAGATGCCCATCAGCATACAGCCGATGATGGTAAACTGAGGGATATTCTGATAAAAAGGCAGCATCAGTCTTCCCTCCTTTTTGCTTTGAACAGAATGTCATCCAGGTACAGCGTGCCATAGATGCGGTACAGGCGGACGGTCAAAGCCAGCGCAAAGGCGGTGCTGGCCACAGAGACCACGATGCCTGTCAGAACCAGGCCGGTGGGAACCGGGTTGATGTACTGCTGGACGGTGGCGGGGATGGTGGGATCGGTCATAATGGGATCCATGCGGCCTTCCACATGGCCAGCGGCGGTGAGAGCGAGATAGACAGCGGTATCCATGATGTTCAAACCCACAATCTTTTTGATGAGGTTCATGTTGAAGAGCAATCCCACCATGCCAATCACAAAGAGGATGGCAGCCGTCACAAGCATCCGCTGATGATAGAGTGTGATGAAAAATTCTTTCATATCAGATCTCCCCCTTGTGGAACAGGCCATAGAAGGCATAAATGGTGCAAGTGACCACCATGCCAACCATAACGTTGATGGGAAGGATAATACCGGAGCTGAACAGACTGCCGGGAGTGCCCAGGGGAATGTGGTTATCCAGCCCGTTGGCACCCATAAAAGCATAATACAGGTCAATCAGGCCGTATCCGGCAAGAGCCACGGTACGAACACTCTTAAAGAGTGTCTGGCTGAAGAACTGCTTGACACCGCCGGTTCCAAATTCCTGGGCAAACAGAATCAGGCCGCCGCCCAGAATGCTTCCGCCGGCAAAACCGCCGCCGGGAGACAGATGACCGTTGACCATAATGTAGATGGCATACAGGAAGATGATGGGCAGCATGGTGCGGGAAACCGTGCGAAGCAGACGGTCATTGACGATGCTTTCGGCCTTATCCTCCCGTTTGAAGTAACGCAGCAGCTTGTCAGAGGTGTTTTTGGTGTCCCGGAGCAGGAGCATGGTGACGGCGGTAGCCGCCAGGAAGAGCACGCTGGATTCACCAAAGGTATCGAACACACGGTAGCTGAGAATCATATTGCCCACCAGGTTGGTGGCACCGGCATCCTCTAAGCCGTGCTCAATATAATATTGGCTCAATTCGTTGTTGGTGGGATTTTCTGCCTCGCCCACAATGGGGAGATTGACCATGACCAGCAGGAGCGTAACCAGCATAGCAACGGAAATCAGCACGCCGCTGGTGCGGTAAATCAGGTTGAAAATACGGTCTTTTTGAGCCTTGGTCATTTTCTTTGCGGTTTTGTGCTTCGGTTCCGCCGCTCTGGCTGGCTTGGCCGAATACCACAGCTCCCGCTCGTCTCCATTCACCCAGTCAAGGAACCGCTTCCAGAAGCCATTGTCGCTTCTCATACTTTGTCCTCTCCTTTCGTATGGGCACGGTGAAGCTCTTTGATTTTTTTCAGAACCACATAGAAGAGGATGGTATCCACACCAGCGCCAACAGCGGCTTCGGTGATGGCCAGGTCGCCTGCTTCCAGGGTCATCCAGACAACGCTCATAACCACGCTATACACCATAAGCGTGATAATCGTGACCATAGGAGACCGCACCAGAGTGGCGCTCATGGCGCAGATGATGAGAAATCCAAGAAGTAAAAGTTCCAAATAAGCCATTATTCTTCCTCCTCATAGGGGAACGTGCGCTCGGCGTGCTGTTCCACATCCTTCTCGTTGGTGGTGTAAGCCATACGGGAGATCATATGGCCGGAAACAGGAGCGGTTGTCCACTGGAAGATGAGCACCAGCAGCAGCTTGGCGCTGACCATGCTGAATCCAAACTGGAGCATCACGCCCAGAAAAACCAGCAGCGTGCCCATGGTATCGGCAATGGTGGTGGCGTGCATTCGATTCAGAAAATAATTCATGCGGAAGACGCCAATGATGGAAATAATGATACACAGCTCACCCAGAGCAATGAGGAGCACAGACAGGATTTGAGAAATGCTCATTTCTTTGCTCCTTTCTCTTTGTTGTGGCGGCTGTAATGTCCAGGCAGCTTATACGTTTTGCCCTGGCTGATGCCACGCTCCACCACCTGCAAGGCCAGCAGACGACAGAGAACAACAATGGCCAGGAAACCAAGGAACGCATAGACAATGGTAACATCAATGATGAATGTTGTGTCCAGCACAATGGTCAGAATGGCGATGATATTCAGCACAATGGTGCTGACCAGGTTGACTCCCACCATGCGATCCTCGAAGCGCTTGGCGAAGATGATGTACACCAGAGCGGCCAGCGCACAGAAGCAAAGCCCAATCAGCAGAATCAACAGAACGTTATGAAACATGAGCTTCCTCCTTTTCCATATCCTCCGGCTCACAGACAAACTCGTCCAGGCGCTTGCAGCCCTTGAAGAACGAGGACTCGTCCAGACCCACGCCCATGCCGGGATTCAGCGCATGAACAATAAAATGGTCAGGCAGCATACGCACGGTAATGGTGCCGGGGGTCAAGGTAATGGAATTTGCCAGCAAGGTGCGCATCAGGGTACTTTTATAATCCACCTGAAAACGAACCAGCTGGGGCTGTACCTCTTCTTTCATCTTCGGGCTGAGGATGATGCGGATCATTGCCCAGTTGGCTTTGATGATCTCCCAGACCAGCAGGGCGGCATATCCCAGAATACCGGGGATAAACTTCAGCCAGCGCCAGTCACTGGTGATGTACCACTTGCAGTATTTCCGGGCAAACCAGTCCACTGCGGCGCAGGACACCAGGCCAACCGCCAGAACATCCCACCCAAAACGGCCATTAAAGATGAACCAGAGAATCAGCAGAATCAGAAACATACACCTATTCTCCTTCCTTGTACAGATCAGTTCCCCTCAAAGCAAGACATGGGGATGACCTTGATTGAATCGCTCGCTTCTCCTGGACAAAAGCCATTTCCCCCGCAAAAAGGAAAAACAGCAGCAATTGTCGCTGACTGCTTCGAATGCTTGGGATAAATTTTACTCAACTGGCCCGAGGAAGCGATACGACCGGTTCTGAAAATCTGCGGGGCTTCCGCTACTTTCCAGACTTGCCGTTCAGTATAGTCCTTTCCATCAGCGTTGTCAATGCGTCAAAGGGCTTTGCTTCGAAAAAATACGACAAAATAAGTGGGATTTATGGTCAAAAAATCATTCATAATCCAAGTATTTTGAAAAAAAGAGTGGAAAATTCCCCTATGATGTGCTATCATGTCTTTATTCATATTGGCTTTGTGAGGCGATAGAATGGATCCAAAATGCACTTCTTCCTCGGAAGATAAACGAATTTTTATCCTGTCCAAAGAGACTCCGGCAAAGGCCGTTCTGCGGATGGGATTGCCCGTCACCATGGGTATGCTGTTTATGGTGATTTATAACCTGGTGGATACCTATTTCATTGGTATGCTCCACAATGACAGCCAGCTGGCTGCCACCAACCTCTCTTACCCCGTGATGATGGTGATGATTGCCATTTCCGGTATTGTGGGAAACGGTGGTGCGTCCTACATTGCCCGGTGTATGGGCGCTCAGGATGAAGAAAAGGCTCGCCACACTTTGACCATCGGCTTTGAGATGATTGGATTGTTCGGCATTCTGATGACGGTCTTGGGATTGCTGTTTCTCCGTCCGATTGTGACCATCCTCGGTGCCAAAGAGAGTACGTTTGGATTCACCCAGCAGTACGTTTCCGTTATGCTGATTGGCGCAGTTTTTACCATGGGCAACTACGCCTTTGGCCAACTGCTGAGAAGCGAGGGTTCTACCTCTTATTCGATGGTTGGGATGCTGGCCGGTACCATCACGAATATCTTCTTAGACCCTGTGTTTATCTTTGTGCTGGATTTGGGTGTGCTGGGCGCTGCCATCGCTACGGTCATCGGCAACGTCGTGGGAACCCTCCTCTGTCTCTGGTATTACTGGGCAGGAAAAACCTTGCTGCGTCCTTCTGTCCAGTTGATGGGGTTTGACCCTGAGATTATCCGAGAAATTTTATGGGTTGGTATCCCCCATACCTTAGAACAATTTTTTACCACTGCTGCTATGATTGTCAATAACAACTTGGCTTCCGGCTATGGAGAGGCCACCGTAGCAGCCATGGGCGTTTCCAGCAAAATCATGAGCTTTGGTAATTACGTCTACCAGGGACTGGCGGCAGGCTGCCAGCCGCTGATGGGTTACAACTACGGCGCAAAAAACTATTCCCGCATGAAAGCGCTGGTGAAGGCTGGCATTGGTGTTACCACCGCCGTGGAATGCTGCATTATGGTCTTTTTCGGCATATTCGCCCCTGTTTTGATTGGCGCATTCTCCGATTCCGCAGAGGTGATTCGTCTGGGTTCCATGACTCTGCGGGCTTCTATGCTTCTGCTTCCCTTCGTCGGCTCTACCTCTATCACCCGGAACACTTATAACGCCATTGGAAAACCCATTTACGCTTTTTCCATCACCGTGGTGCGTCAGCTGGTGCTGTATATTCCCTTCCTTCTGCTGTTCCATCGCTTTTGGGGCTTCCGGGGCTTGATTCACGCACAGCCTGTGGAAGAAGCAATTTGCATGGTGCTGGCGCTGACGCTGCTGTTCACCACCCTGAACCGATTCGAGCGGGAGAAAAACCATTAAAACTTTGAAGCCCTCTCCGCAGCAAAAAAAATTGCGGAAAGGGCTTGCTTATTGGGCTTCGATGTGGCATAATAGTGAGATAGAAGTGAGGAGACGTACTCAAGTGGTCAAAGAGGTCGCACTCGAAATGCGATAGGCCCGAAAGGGTGCGTGGGTTCGACTCCCACCGTCTCCGCCAAATCTCTGGCTGTCCGTTGGATGGCCGGAGATTTTTTTCTTTCTAAAAGCACAACCCCTTCGGAGAGAATCCGAAGGGGCATGAGATACTATTTTTTCAACCAAAAGCGACAGCGACAGCGCAGCGCTTTTTATTCATAAGGATGCAGCATCAGGCTGGAGAGGAGCGGAGAATAAAGCTGAAAGTGAGCCATCACTCTGCCGGGGAAGCGTTCTTCTATATAAATCATATTGTCGTAATCAGTGCTCATAATCTGTCCGTTGATGCCTGCTTCTTCATTATCGGTGTCGCACTCACCCTCATACTGTGCCACATACCAGTTGGTGGCTTCGAAATAGATATAAGGAATGATGCTCATAAACGGTGCATGGTCACTCCAATCACCCGTTGAGGGGGAAAGATACTCAACATTTCGATCTGGGGTCGGGTGTTCCAGCGTCCAGGGGTTGGTATAGAAGGCTCTCGCCTCGACCTCCGGTCCTGCTTCATGCTCCTGATAGTAGCCGTCCAAGTCGGCGGTTCGATACACATGAAAACCAAGCTGCTCCGCACGATTCATGGCCAGCTCATAGCCCTCTGTACGCACCACCGTCTCACCCTGGGTGACTCCTCCGTAAATATTGCAATAATCACCCGCAGCAATGGAATCAATGTTTATCATGAACAGGGTATTTGCAATATCCTCTTTGGTCATGCACTCGACATAATGCTTGCTGCCCAACATTTTATCGCCGATTTCTTCTGCATCAAAGAACGCACAGACCACATTGACATCCGGCTTTTTATTGACCAGGCCACAGGCCGTTGCCAGAAGCAGCGCAATACCGGAGCCATTGTCAGTCGCACCAAAACCGTCATAATGTGCTCCGACGATGATTTGCTTGGTGGGGTCAGCACCCTCTATCTTCAGAAGGAGATTCTTTCCTATTTTGTTACCCACATGAAACTCGTCCACAGTCAGATTGCTTTCATCATATCCGGCCTTCATCAACTCTTTTTGGATCCACTCCAAACACGGGTCATGTTTTTCTGTGTCAAAGCTTCGTTCACTATACTTGCTGTCGATTTTGTCAAAATACTTTTTTGCAGCTTCGGAAAAATCCAAAGGTACATCAGCCTGAGAATCATTCAAAGGAATGCTGGTATCACCAGAATCGACCGGCTCTGCGGCTTCATTGGAGGCAGGCTCTGTCGGTGTGGAAGGCAGAGCCTCTATGCTGTCCGTTTTCAAGAGCTTGGGCACACCGAGCGCCAAGGCAACAACAAGCACCAAGCAGCAAGCAACTGCCAAACCTATTTTGAACCCTTTTTTGGAATTTTTCAGCATTCCAATTTCAAAAAAGCGTTCCAATGCTACGATAATAAAACGCATAAAAATTCTCTCTTTCTAATCATTGATTACAAAATGGAAAAGTATCATGATATCTCTGGACTGACACCACCTGGCTTTCTTTGATGAGGACACACAAGCAAACGCCGTCACCTGCTCAGAGCTCATGAATAAGGATGTAGCATGAGACTGGACAGCAACGGAGAATAGATTTTCAAGTGTGACAACGCTCTTCCGGGAAGTTTCTCCTCTAGGGTAGACCATTGGTCGAATCCAGTGCCCATCATTTTTCCGTTAAGACCCAGAGTTGTATCAGCGGTATCATACATACCATCGTATAGACCCACATACCAATTGGAGGCTTGAAAACAGATGTATGGAACCAGATTCATAAACGGCGCATGGTCACTCCAAGCAATTGTGGTGGGGGAAATACTTTCCACCTCCTGATCCGGGTTTGGATATTCTACCGTCCAGGGATTGGTATAGAGGGTATTTTCCTCAATTTCCGGGCCTGCTCCGTGCGCCTGATAGTAGCCCTCCAGGTCGGCAGTTCGATACACGTTAAAACCAAGCTGCTCCACACGACCCACGGCAAGCTCATAGCCCTCTGTACGCTCCACCGTCTGACCCTTCGTGACCCCTCCATAAACATTGCAGTAATCGCCCGCAGCAATGCAGTCAACATTTATCATAAATAAAGTGTTCTTGATTTCCTGATCTGTCATAGAAGAGACATAATGTCCACTTCCTATCATTCCTGGTAGTTCCTGGTCGAAGAAGACACAAACCACATTGACATCTGGTGTTTCGTTGACCAGGCCACAGGCCGTTGCCAGCAGCAAGGCAACACCGGAACCATTGTCAGTCGCACCATAGCCGTCATAATGCGCTCCGACGATGATTTGCTTGGTTGGGTCAGCGCCCTTTATTTTGACGATGAGGTTCTTTCCTTTTTTGGTTTTCATCGTTGTGGTTCTCACCTGAAACTCATCTTGGATAATATCGCTTTCCTGATAGCCAGAGTAAAGCAGCTCGCTTACAATCCAATCGGCACAGGGATCATGATGCTTCTTTCCATATTCACGATCCCAATATTTATATCCGATTTTTCCAAGATACCGTTCTGCGGTTTCGGAAAAGTCAAAAACCACATCAGAATAATAGGAGGTCAAGCTGATTTGGTAGGTGTCAGAGGTAATATGATTTCTACTCTGGTCGATAGAAATAAAGCAATCTATCATCTCTTGCTGGCCAGGATTTTCGATCCACTTCACTCCGCTTAAAGCAAACTCAATCTCTCCTTCCGGTGTTTGTCGAATAAAGCTTCCCTTCATCTCATATTTGCCTGAAGCAGTTCCTGGATTGCTGGAATGAGGGTAAAAATTCAGTTCCGCAGATAGATTTCCTGTGTGTTTCTCGTAGGAATGAATCCGCAATGTTAAGCCTGAAATTCCTGAATCGGTGATATAAGTTCCTGTATAGGTCTTTTCAATCTGTCCAAAATCATAGGTTTTGATAAGATTGCCGGAAACAACCGTTTCATTGCTTTCCGCAGCCGTCGATTGGTCTGATTCAGCAGGACGATTCCACAATTGAGGTATTTTATACGTCAGTGTAGCAATAATTGCGACACCGAGAACCATTCCCGAAGCCACTTTTAATCCTATTTTTCGGTCTCTGATACTTACAATTTCCACCAATCGTTCCAGCGCTATTATAATGATACAAATATTCTTAAATAGACGCATAAATATACCTTCACGAGTGATTGATTACCAAACTCTTCCATTTCAAAAACAGAAATATTCAATCATTGTCAAAAAATATACATCCTAGATTTTAACATAGAAAACAAATAAAAGCAATATGAAATTATCGCATCTTTTCTCATCAGAGCGGTCAAATCACGTTTTTAAAGCGACAAAGCAAGAAAGCGCCGAATCACAAGGGGATGCAGGCACAAATGGCCTCCTCTCCCCCGTTCTTTGACAATTTCAGGAAATTGTGTGAACAGCCTGTAAAAAAGAGAGAAAACCTCGTTTCATTCGTGAATTTCCTCTCCCATTTTGTTGGGATGTATGGTATAATGGCTTCTACGGGCTTATCCCTTCCCCATTTGAGCAAATCACAGTGAGCGTTGGGGGTTTTGGCGCTCCTTCGCCCTGTTCATAAGCCTAACGATAGATTGAGGAGGATTCATCCATGAAAATTGCAGTCACTTATCAAAACGGTGAAGTTTTTCAGCATTTCGGCAAAACCGAGCACTTTATGATCTATGAGTTCGACGGAAACGCCATTGTTTCCTGCGAGCTTCTCGATTCCAACGGCAGCGGTCACAGTGCGCTGGCTGCGCTGCTGGCAGAAAACGGCGTTAATGTTGTCATCTGCGGCGGCCTGGGCGACGGCGCTCAGAGCTCTCTGACAGAAGCAGGGATTGAAATCTGCTCCGGCGCTTCTGGCGATGCGGATGCAGCGGTCATCGACTTTTTGAATGGTGAGCTGTTCTCCACTGGCGTGAACTGCGACCATCACGAAGAAGACCACGAATGCTGCGGCGGTGATTGCGGCGACGGTTGCGGCTGCGGCGGTGGCTGTGGTGGTGGCTGCGGCGGCTGCGGCGGCGAGCTTCGTTTGACCATGGAGGGCAAGAACGCCGGCAAAACCTGCAAGGTTCACTACAGAGGCACCTTCAACGACGGAACCCAGTTTGACTCCTCTTATGACCGAGGCGAACCTCTGGAGTTCGTTTGCGCCGCCGGGATGATGATTCGTGGCTTTGATGCCGCAGTGGTCAACATGGAGGTTGGTGAAAGCGCTGATATCCATCTGATGCCCGAGGAGGCATACGGTCTGGCTGACCCCAACGCCATCTTTACCGTTCCCATTGCTCAGATTCCCGGCTCTGAGGATCTGGTGGTGAATCAGAAGGTTTATCTGGCTGACCAGATGGGTCGCCCCTTCCCCGTCACCGTAACCGCAAAGGACGATGTGACCATCACCTTTGATGCCAACCACGAAATGGCTGGCAAAGAGCTGAATTTCCACATTGAGCTGTTAAGCGCTGAATAATTCCATTTTTTAACGGGTCGATTCTCTTTTAACGGAATCGGCTCGTTCTTTTTTCACAAAAATACCCGTCCACCCAAAGAAGTGAACGGGTATTGTATAGAAAAGTTTAGGCAATACCGCATAATAGGGATGTGCGGGTTGCGCAGTAATTTTGCTTCCAAATTTGTTGGGAAAGCCGCAGGAATACTGACGTATTTCAAGGGTTTTACGGCAAATTTGGGAGTGAAAGGACAAGCAAGGCGCACATTCGACGATTGTGCGGTGTTGCCTTTACTTCTTCTCACCCCAGCCGGGAGCAAAGATGGTGTTGTCCACGGCAAAGATAATGACCATGGCAACGCCGCCGGTCACGACGGTGGTGACGATGCTCTGGACGGTGTTGCGGAGCGCCTCATTGGTGATGAGGGCATTGGTGACAGGGTTCCAAACGCAGGTGAACAGGTTCATGACCAGGAACACGGCGATGGTAGCTAGCAGGTGCATTCCAATCTGAGGAAGCAGAGGGCCTTTGCTCTTGAAGGTAACGTTGCGCTGAAGCGGGAAGTTGATGCACTCGCCCAGGAAGATGGTGGTCAAGTTGGCCAGCGTGAAGGCCAGACCGCCGGAAACCACACCATTGGCATCGGTTGCCAGCGCATTGCCCAGGATAGCGAGGTTCAACTTCACGCCCAAAATGCTAACGGGAATGTTGGGCCAGAGCCATTCAGCGTTGCCCACCATACCACGGAACATGGCAGGCAGGAACATCAAAAGCAGCATCTTAATAAAGGTGACAACATAGCTAAAAATCACGAACAGGCCGCCCTTGCGAATCCATTCGACCAGCTTGGGATGCTTCTCTGCAAACTGATTCATAATCTTTCTCCTTTTCTTTTGGTTTTATGGGACTCTCTACTCTGTTACGGCTTACACCGTGGCGTCCGCTCCACTCGGTCGGGCGTTTGCAGAGCAGAAAACTCCCCTCTTATGGTTTCATTACTTACCAATGCTCTTGTGCTTCTTCAAGACCTTCTGCTGCTTGAAGAAACCGGAAATAATCTTGCCCAGACCGGCAAAGAACGCAATGGCGTGACCGTTGACAATCTTGAGGATACCCTCGCACATCTCCTGAGAGACCATGCCGCCGGCCATCTTGCCAATGGCACGGAAGGGCATATTATAGATAAAGATGATATTCAGGTCAGGCTTGCCCTTCTCCATGCTCTTATTCAGCATACCGGTCATAATCTTCCAGACCAGGCGAGCCTTGAAGCTCTTGGCGTAATAAAGCTGTGCAATGGCATCGTTCATTTGCAAAGTGCCGCTCCAACTGCCGTCAGGAATGGCGTGCCCCAGCAGCTTGCTAAACTCATCGTCGGAGACATTCATAATGTCCGCCTTGGCATAGCTGGGGAGCATAGCGTTAGCGGGAACGGGGGCGTTCGTGCCTGCTACGGTGACGGTTTGGGTCAGCTTGATATCAGCGACAGAAGCACCAATCATGATGTCATACTTGCCGCCATCAATTTCAAAGCGATCGGTCTGGACGTTGAAATAACGGAACGCCTTGTCATCCAGCGTGATGGTCACACGCTTGGCTTCACCAGCCTTGAGGAAGACCTTCTGGAAGCCCTTCAATTCCTTAGCGGGACGGTAGATGGTGGGATTCTGGGCGTGAACGTAGAGCTGTGCAATTTCAGCGCCGTCACGGTCGCCGGTGTTGGTGAGGGTGAACGTCACCTGATTGCCCTGAACAGAGAGGTTGGAGTAAGCAAAGGTAGTGTAGCTCAGGCCGTAGCCAAAGGGGAACAGCACGGGAACCTTTGCGGTTTCAAAGTAACGATAGCCGATGTAAAGACCTTCCCGATATTCCACGGAGCGCTGAGGAGCGGGGAAATAGGGAGCGGAGGGAACATCCTCATACACGACGGGATAGGTTTCGGAGAGCTTGCCGGATGGGTTCACGTCGCCCAGAATGGCACGGAGCATGGCAGCAGCACCCGCCTGGCCGCACAGATAACCGTGAATCAGAGCCTTGCACTCTCCCAGCCAAGGCATTTCCACAGCGGAACCGGCGGACATGACCACAATGATATGAGAGTTGACCTTGTTGACGGCCTTAAGCAGAGAAACCTGGCTCTCAGGCAGCGTCATATGGGGACGATCCAGACCCTCGGACTCAGAAATTTCATCCAGACCCAGATACATCAGCACATAATCTGCGGTTTTTGCCAGCTCCACGGCCTTGGCCTCCATAGCGGGGTCACCAGCACCACAGCGGGGATAACCAGCCTCAAAGCCGACCACATTCAGGTCAAACTTTCCAATGACATCCATTGCGTTATCCAGCTTGGTGCAATTGACCACGGAGGAACCAGCACCCTGATAGCGAGCCTGTTGCGCAAATTCACCAATCACCGCCACCTTGGAGCCTTTGGCCAGGGGCAGGATATTTCCCTCGTTTTTCAGAAGAACAATGGACTGTTCACTGGCTTTCTGAGCCATGGCATGGTGGGCATCTACGTCAAAGTGCTTGCCCTGATACGCATCGCAGGCCTTGCGGGTGGAGAGAACCACGTCCAGCAGCTCATCCACACGACGGTCAATCAATTTTTCAGAAATCCTGCCAGCCTTGCAGTCAGCAATCAGCTTTTCGGGGCCGTCGCCGCCGGTGGTGGGCATTTCCAGATGAGAACCGGCACGAACGCCCTCGGTGAAGTCGTTGTTTGCGCCCCAGTCGGAGACCACGAAACCATCAAAGCCCCACTCGTCCCGGAGGATATTTTGGAGCAGGTGCTCGTTCTCGTTGGCATAGACACCGTTAATCATGTTATAGGAGGACATGATGCTCTTGGGCTTGGCCTCCTTGACCGCAATTTCAAAGCCGGTCAGGTAAATTTCACGGAGGGTTCTTTCATCCACGATCGAGTCAGAAGCCTGACGGCGCAGCTCGGAGTTGTTGACAGCGAAATGCTTGGGGCAGGCGGAAACGCCGTTTGCCTGAATGCCTCTGATGTAGCTGGCGGAAATTTTACCGGCCAGATAGGGGTCTTCGCAGAAATACTCGAAGTTACGGCCACAAAGGGGGCTGCGCTTCATGTTCATACCGGGACCCAGCAGCACGGAAACATCCTGCACAGCGGCCTCTTCGCCCAGATACTTGCCGATTTCCTCGCCCAGCAGGGGATCCCAACTGTTGGCAATGGTAGCGGCGGTGGGGAAGCAGGTAGCAGGAACGGAGCCGTTCAGACCCAACTGGTCGCCAGCGCCCTCCTGTTTACGGATACCATGAGGGCCGTCGGACAGACAGACACTGGGAATGCCCTTGCTTGGAATTTCGTGCGTGGACCAAAAATCTCTGCCGGAAAGCAGGTAGGCTTTCTCGTCCAGCGTCAGTTTGGAGATCATATCCTGATGCTTCATATAATTCCTTCCTTCCTATTCACTCTATGATTTTTCCTATGTTTCTCTCTTAAAACCAATCGCAAAACCGCAGCAAACCAAGCTGCGATTCTCCGAGCGAGTTTAAGGGGCTGTCTCAAACGCTGCTGAGGAAGCAACCTCAAAAGGACAGGCGAGACATGCGGCACTTTGCCAATTAAAAAGGCCTCCCGGCAAGAAAACCAGGAGGCCGGTTGATTGGTGAGCGATGGAATTTCAAAAAGAGGTCAAATTACTTCTTCATGAACTTCTTGATGAGAGCGAACTCCCACAGAACCAGCAGAGCGCCGACGACCACATTAGCGATGGTCAGCCACAGATGCCAAGGAGCGGGTGCGGGGTTCAGGTTCTCCTCAGCGTATGCACGGCTGTTAGCGACAACGTACAGGATGCGGTGAGCGGACTGACGCATTGCCTGCTGTGCGCCGTTGGTCTCACGGAAGGCCACGTTGTTGGTAGCGGTGGGATAGTTGACCAGCATCAGGTCAGTACCGTTACGGATAGCCTGGTCAGAGCTCATGTAGTTGTAAACACCGAAGTAGTCGGTCTCGACAAAACCACGGAAGCCCCACTCGTCACGCAGAACCTGAGTCTGAAGCTCATAGGTGCCGCCAGCCCAACGGTTGCCGATGTAGTTGAAGGAGGACATGACTGCCAGAGAGTCGCCTTCCTTAACGGACATCTCAAAGGGCTTGAGGTAGATTTCACGGATGGCCTGCTCGTTGGACCAGGTGCAGACCATGGAGCAGCGGTTTGCTTCCTGATCGTTCAGGGCGAAGTGCTTCATGTAAGCGTAAACGCCGTGAGCCTGAGCGCCCTTGATGGCGTTGGCTGCCATATGGCCGGACAGGACACCGTCCTCGGAGTAATACTCGAAGTTACGGCCAGCAAAAGCGGTGCGGTGGATGTTCATAGCGGGGCCATACCAACCAGAGGTATCCATCTCGTCGGCCATGGTGCCGATGGAGTCGCCGAACTTGTAAGCCAGCTCATCGCTCCAGGTCATAGCAATCAGAGTTGCAGCGGGGAAGCCGACGGAGCCGACACCGGTGAAGTTGTTGTTGATGGAGGCGGGGCCGTCGCAGTCATTGGTGCGAACCTTACCGATGGAATCAACACCATTGGTCTGATAGCCACCCAGAGAAATCAGGGCGTTGTAATCGTCCAGAGTCATCTGGTTCAGCAAGTCATCCCACTTTGCATCGTCATAGTCCAGACCACGCAGATCGACCAGCTTCAAGGAAGTAGCGGTAGAACCGGTGGTAACGGGCTCATCAGTAAAGCCATGAGCAGCTTCATCAGCGGCAGTGGCCTCAGCGGTCAGGTAGTTGGAAATGTTGAAGAAGGTTGCCTTTGCTTCATCGCTCATAGTGCGAGAAGCAGGAGCAGCGGTAGCCTTCTTGTAGTTGGCAAACTTGTTCTTACGGGACAAATAGGTGACATCACCAGCGGCGTAGTCAAACAGGTTGACGGCGGCGACCTTATCGGATGTACGCTTACCAGCAGCGTCATAGACGACCTTGGTCAGGTTGACGTTCTTGGAGTCGATGACGTTATGAGAGTCAGAGTTGATGGAGATGACATAATTGCCAGCGTCGAGGACATAGCAGCCATTGACCAGGTAATCAAAGGAAGCCAGATTCTCAACAGGAATGGAGAAGGTGACAGTCTCAGAAGCGCCGGGCTCCAGAGTCTGGGTCTTTGCAAAGTCAATCAGGTTTGCGGAAGCCTTCTCAATGCCGCCGTTGGTGTAGGGAGGATTGACATAGACCTCGACGACATCCTTACCGGCGACAGTGCCGTTATTGGTGACGGTAACGGTGAAGTTCAGGTTGGTGCCATCGTTGGTGATCTCGCTCATGGTCTGAGTGAAATTGGTATAGCTGAGGCCATAGCCGAAGGGATAGACGACTTCCTTATCATAGTCAATCAGACCCTCGGCAGCAGCGGTCTCATAGAACTTGTAGCCAACGTAGATGCCCTCAACGTAGTTGACGAAGGAAGGAGTCTCAGTGGCAGTGGTCTTGGTGAACATGGACTCGGAGGTAACGGAGAACTCGTCCATGTTGTCATAGACGAAGGAGCCGAAGTTGTTCCACCAGGGAGTGTTCTTCAGATTGGAAACATAGGTATCAACGGTCTTACCGGAAGGGTTAATCGCACCAGAAACAACCTTGCCGAAGCCAGCAAAGCCAGACTGACCAGTACCGGGAACCAGCAGGACACCCTTAATCTGGGGATAATCCTTGACCCAGCCCAGCTCGAAAGCGTTAGCGCCGTTGTAAACCAGAATGATATTGTCAAAGTTGGCAGTGACGAGCTCAATCATCTCTTCCTCACGGTTGTCCAGCTGAAGGAAGTGGTCGCCCTCGTCCCAGTCGTTGCCCTCGTTCATGGTGTCGTCATAAACACCGGCGAAGTAAGTTTCGTTGGAGGCGTTGGGGCCGTCAGGCTTGCCCCAGGTGCCATTGACAACGCTCATCATATCGGAAGGCAGGTCTGCGCCCTCGCCGCCGACACGGGTGATGACGATCATAGCGGTGTCAGAGTATGCCTTTGCGTTCTCCATCAGCTCATCGGTGTAGAGGCTGACGTTGGGCTCGGGCAGGGTCCAGTCCTGTGCCCACATGCCGACGGTGGGGCGGACAGACTGATAATCGGTGTAGAACTTGGTCAGTTCCTCGTTGGTCTCCACGCCGGCCTCATTCAGACCCTGGAGCAGAGAAGTGGTGGGATAAGCGGTGTTCAGAGCGCCGGAGCCGGTTCCGCCATAACAGGGGCTGGTGGAAGCCCAGCCGAACACGTTCAGCTTGGCGCCCTCGCCGACGGGCAGGATACCGCCTTCGTCCTTTGCCAGAACAATGCCCTCCTCGGTAATCTCGTTGACCAGCTCGGTTGCGGCGGCAGAGGTCTCTGCGTCGATGGAACCGGAACCAGTCACCAGATCCAGCATGGTGGACATGGGGCCAGTGCAAATCATGTTGACGGTGATGAGCAGGGACAGCACAATGGCAATCAGAGCTTCACCACGAATCAAGCGCTTGATCTTCTTGGGCATCTTGAGCACTGCGATCATGATAACGATTGCCACCGCAAGAACCACGCCGAAGAACGTCAGCTGACTTTTGCAGGATTGGAGGACGTTCATAACGTCGTCCATGTTGATTGCTAACATAGTTTTCTTCCTCCTTGTTCGTTTTTGGCACTTATATTAGGAATGCCGTTAAGTTACTATAGCACAAAGCGACAAGAAAGAAAAGACTTTTTCCTAAGTTGCATGTTTTTCGTCACAAGTTGCAAGTAAGAATCTCTGTTTTACACAAAATCCAATATACGTTTTTGGGTATTTCACCCAACAGCTCCCCAATGCTGGTTTTCACCCCCAATAAATGGAAATTTGAGAGCCTATCCGCAAATAAAGGTGTACTTCATTGACGGATAGGCTTTTATGGCTGCTTTGGTTCAATGTTCATTGGGAATGGGGATGAGGATTTTCAGCTCAAACCATCCCTGTTCTGTGGAGATGGTCATAGTTCCGCCGTAGTTTTCCACCGAAGAGCGGATGCTTCGCACGCCAAAGCCATGATACGCTTTGTCTTTTTTGGTGGTAACGGGCATTCCCTCTTCGAACTCCAGCGTTCCGCCAAAGTAATTCTCTATGCGGATGGCGACAAACTGCTTTTGGCGGCAGACCACCACATGAATCAGGCGTTTTTCCCGTTCTTCCAATTGGATGGTGCTCTCGATGGCGTTATCCAGGGCGTTGCCGAAGATGGAGCAAAGATCCATTACCTTGATAAAATCCAGGCTGGTTCCGTCTGCTACACAAGTCAGACTGATATCATTTTTCTGACAATACAGGCTTTTACCCGTGAGGAGCGTATCCAAAACAGCATTTCCGGTTTTGTTTTCCGCTTCATACTGCTTGATGTCGCTTTCCATTTCGTCCAGCCACTCACTGCGGCGGTCGGGGTCGCTCTCAATGCGCAGAGCCGCAATCTGATTTTTGAGATCGTGATACTTTCGGTTAATCAGGTCGATGGTCTCTTTGGACATGCAGTATTGATCGTACTGATTTTTCAAAATGGTAGTGGTGGCGGACAGCTCATAGCGCATATAGCTTTCGACGTGCTGAATGTGGTAGGCAAAGAGCGCCGCTACGCCGCAGAGATCCACCAGCGTGCGAATATAAAAGATGTCGTTGCCATTGGTGCTGCTGAATGGCGTGGCAGATGACACAAAGCTCAAATTGCTCAGGGCAAAGGCTCCAGCGCCGATAAGGATGCCGGTGAGCAGCTCCTGCCACTCCCCTTGATAGGTCAAGCCGCTCTGATAGCGGTTCTCCAAGAGATACATCACCCCCAAGAGGCAGGAATAAACCAGCAGAAGCATCAAAATGGATTGGATGCCATAAAAGCTTTGGTTTTCCGCTGCGATATAAACCGTATAATAGCAGTTGATTTGCCATTCCAAGGAGGCCATCAGCTCCGCCAGCAGAAAGGCACGAATGGTGGTAAAGCTGATGTTGACCTTTTTCATCTCACAACAGCTGTAAAAAATCAGCCACATCATGCCAATGGCTCCACCCATGCAAATCAGCCACCAGATACCGTCCATATGGTCGGTCACGTTCAGAAAGATGGTCTGCGCCACCAGAAAACCGCCGCAAACTGTCCACAGCTTGGGGCCATCCAAACGACGAGGTGCCAGGAAAATATAAAGAACGCAGGAGAGCCACTCGGCCAGAGCGGTATAGGTGCGTGGGATATCAGGCAGCACGCTCATGGCATCACCCCATTGACATAATCGGTCAAAGCGGCCATCATGCCCGCCTTTTTGCCCCGACTGATGGGCAGATGCACGTTTCCCACCAGAGCACAGTTATCCTGAATGCCGTCCACATGCTCCAGGTTCACCAAACAGCCCTTGTTGCAGCGGTAAAACGAATTGCCCGCCAGCTCCCGTTCCATCTGGGTCATGGTTCCGGGAACCGAAAAGGAGGTGTCCACCATCTGAAAGGTAAGGTTGTGTCCGCTGCTCTCGATGTAACAAATCTGAGAAACATCCAGCTTGCGAGCCTGTCCCGCCGAGGCAACCACCAGATATTTCCGCTCTCGCTTTTGCATTTTGGCGATGGCTTTATCCAGCCGCTGAGACAGCGCAAAATAAGACAGCGGTTTGACCAGATAGTCCATAGCGCCAACCGTATAACCTTTGATGGCGTACTGGGTCATGTTGGTGATGAAAATAATAATCACTTCCGGGTCTTTGCCACGAATCAGCTCTGCCGAGGTCATGCCGTCCAGATAGGGCAGCTGAATATCCATCAGCAAAATATCCGTGCTGGAGGGATAGTTCTCCACCACGGCCTCTCCGTCAGAAAACCAATCTGTTTTTAGCTTTACGCCCCGTTCTTTCTGATAACGTGTCAGGAAATCCCTCAACTGCCCCACAAAATGAGTCTCGTCCTCCACAATTGTGATGTGTACCATGTTTTTCTCCCCCTTTTCCTGTTCCCCAGTTCCGTCAAAATCGGCTTGTTTTTTTAAGGAAGCTCTCGGTCTGCCTGTACCAGCTGCTCGGCACATTTTCCGGCGCTGGCATAGGAATAATACCGCACCGGGATGCTGTAACGCCGAGCCTCATCAATGATTTTATAATAATAAGCGTGGGAAAGGGAATTGCTCTGCACCCAAACCATGTCCGCATTACGGATGGTCTCGCTGTTTGGCAGCTTGTCCCGATCCACAAAGCGGACGTTGGGCAGTTTCTTGCGAATCTCCCTCGCCCAGGAGTCATGCCCGCCAAAGGAAACGATGCGGTGCGCCGTTTCGCAAGGAAATGTCAGTGAGTCCGGTACTTCCTCCTTGGTTTGGTCTTCTGCCTGCTCCCCCTGAGCAAAAACCAATTCTCGAATGGAAACCAGCTCTTGATGCTCCAACTGATGGGCTTTTTCCTGCTCTTCGGCTCGCTTTTTTGCCTCCCGCAGACCTCGCCCTGCTTCGTAGGCAACGGATTTTAAGCGGTCATTTTCCTTTTTCAGCTGCGCCAGGCGTTCTCGCAGGGCGGCCACTTCCTCCGCCGGGTCTACAGCCACTTCCTCCGGTTCCTCTTCAGAGAGCACCATGGGAAGCTCCGCTCGATTTCTTGCCTGAGACAGCAACTTTACAAAGAGGGTCATTTGCTCCGCCTCCTCCTCTTCCGGGAGGTCAAACTGCCGTAGCTTTTCCTCAACTGGCAGAAAATGGGTGATTGACCTGGGAATCAAAACTCCCGTCATACGGTAAAGCAGCTGGGCAAGGTTTCGAGAATCGTCCGCTTCTTCCTCCTCCGCCTGTTGTTCCTGGAACGAAAAGCGTTTGTTATACCAGTCCATCGTCTTTCCGGCTTGCGCCTGAGCGTCTGATGAACCGGAAAGGTCGGTTTCCGGTTCTGGCTCGTAATCTTGAAAATACCAGGGTAGTTGTTTTGCAACATGCTCTATCAGGTTGGTTCCCGGATAATAGAGCCAAGGCAAATCAGAATCCCGATCCACCAAAAGCAGCAGAGCAAAACAAGCCTCATAAGGTTCCTCCACAGAAAAGCCGTTCCATATTTCCGCAAACGCTTCGTTATCGATCACTTCGGGTGAAGATTCCTCACTGCGATAACGGGAGATGTGGAAATTCATCCGGCTGATTTCATTTTCCAGCTGCATGTGTTGTTCCATTCGCCGATTCATCTCGTCATAGAGTGCGTCCAAATTGTCAAAGGAATGCTGGTGCTCGTCTTGCTGCTCCTGCATCAGCCCCAAGGGATCCTTATCCCCCTCAAAGAGCAATGGCCGCTTTTGCCGCAAGAGGAGCTGTTTTCGTTTTTCCTCTTGTTTTTGTTCCTTCTCTGTAATCTGCTTTGCCAAGCGTCTGCCTCGTGCCAGCAGCTCCCGTTCTCTGTCATAAAACAGCATACGGCACCGGAAATAATGCTCCGTCCAGCTCCAAAAATAGGCCGAAAAGCGCCGCACGGCGGCTTGTTTGCGTTCCTCTGGAATCAAAGCCAGAAGGCTTTCCCAGCGGTTGCGGGAGGGGACATCCTGATGCTGTTTTCCGGCAACGGTGGCCTCATCCATAAAGGCTCGGAAGCAGATATTTTTCTCCTTTTTGCGAATGCCTTGGCAATCTTGATTGCGCAGCAGAATCACCTGGCGCATAGCGCTGAGAACTTCATTGCTATAACGCAAATCCCAGATATCCGGGGGTTCTGGTAGTTCATCCAGCAGCTCGTCCACGCTGGGCAGCAGGTTCAGCGCCTCTTCCAAATGCCCCGCCCGTTCCAGCTCGTCCAGCATCCAAATGGCCGCCGCCTGGGTGAGATGAGACGACTCCTCTTCAATATCATAGCTGTTAATTGGGAGGGCATTGACCTCCACCCAGCAATTTTTCCAGTCAAATTCTTGGGAATCCACCCAGCAGATGGGCTGAATGTGCTGCTGTGCTTGCTCTACGGTGTTCAGGATGGCTCTAATTCGGCGTTTGCGAAACTCATAAGCAAAATCCTGCGACACGGCAAGAACGCCCCGACCCTGCGCCACTTTTTTCAGAGCCTTGGAGGCAACCAAAAACTGCTGCTCGCACCGCTCTGAAAGCGTGCGCTCCCGTTTGGAATCCGGCTGCCCAAGGATTTGTTTTTTATTGGTTTTCTTTTTCGTTTTTGTCATAATCGTCTCTCACTTTCTTCTCAACTGCCAAAAGGCAACCGCACTGGCCGCCGCTACATTGAGAGAGTCCACTCCGTGATACATGGGGATTTTTACAGTATAATCGGCTCGTTCAATGGTCTCCTGCATGAGTCCATGCCCCTCCGTGCCCAGAATCACCGCCAATTTCTCCTCCGCCATGAGTGCTTTGTCCTCGACGGACACAGAGCGGTCATCCAGCGCCAGCGCCGCCGTAGAAAAGCCCCAGTTTTTCAGTTGCTCCATGCCTACGCCGGGCCAATCGGCGGGCTTCTCCCCGATTCGTGTCCAAGGGACTTGGAAGACCGTGCCCATGCTGACACGAGCAGCCCGCCGGTTTAACGGGTCACAGCAGGTGGGGGTCAACAAAACAGCATCCATTCCCAAAGCGGCAGCAGAACGAAAAATCGCCCCCACGTTGGTCGGATCCACGATTCCCTCCAAAATGGCCACCCGTTTGGCGTGGTGGCACACCTCCTCCGCAGCGGGCAGCACCGGACGACGCATGGCGCAGAGAACCCCCCGTGTCAACTCATAGCCCGTCAAGTCGGCCAGAACCTCCCGTTCTCCGGTGTAAAGGGGAATATCTCCGCATCGGGCGATGAGTTCTTTTGCGTCGCCCTCCATGTGCTTCCGCTCCATCAGCAGAGCCAGCGGCTCACAGCCTTTGTTCAGGGCATATCCAATCACCTTTGGGCTTTCCGCAATGAAAATTCCCTGAGCGGGATTTCGTTTGTTTTTCAGTTGTGCTTCCGTGAGCCGGGCAAATACATCCAGTTCTGGAGCGTTGGTATTTTTTAATTCAACAATCATGAATATTCCTCAGTTGTGGTCATATAGTTGGTAATGGAAAGCAAGGAGCGCCGGTGCTCATTGGTGCATATGGTACAGCTTTTCATAGATGCCGCCCTTTTCCAGCAGCTCCTTATGGGAGCCGCTCTCCGCAATTCCCTCTTCCGTCAGGACGAGAATTTTTTCGGCGTTCTGAATGGTGGTCAAGCGGTGCGCAATGACAAAGGTGGTGCGGTTTTTGGCCAGTTTTTCCAGGGATTCCTGCACCACACGCTCGCTCTCATTATCCAGCGCCGAAGTCGCCTCGTCAAAAATGAGGATGGGCGGATTTTTCAGGAAGACACGAGCGATGGAAAGCCGCTGCTTCTGTCCGCCGGAGAGCTTGATGCCCCGCTGACCAATGTCTGTATCATAGCCGTTGGGGAAGGACATGATAAACTCGTGGGCGTTGGCGTTCTTCGCCGCCTGTATCACTTCTTCCCGAGTAGCGTGGGGTTTTCCGTAGGCAATGTTTTCAAAAATCGTTCCGGCGAAGAGGTAAACATCCTGCTGGACAATGCCGATTTGGTTACGGAGGCTTTTCTGCGTTACGTCTCGCACGTCCACGCCGTCCACCAGCACCCTACCTTCGGTGACATCATAAAAGCGGGGAATCAGGGAGCAAAGGGTGGTCTTGCCAGCGCCGGAGGAGCCGACCAGCGCCATATAAGACCCCGGAGAAACGTCCAGACTCACACCGTCCAGCACTCTTTGTGCTCCGTCGTGGTACTGGAAGGAGACATTCTCAAAGGTAATCCGGCCTTCCACATGGTTCAGCTCCTGCGCTTCGGGGGCATCCTGAATATCCGGTTCGATATCCATAATCTCCCGGAAACGCTCAAAGCCGGTATAGCCATTTTGGAACTGCTCCGTAAAGTCCACCAGTGTACGGATGGGCTCGGTGAACACGCCGATGTAGAGGAGGAACGTCACCAAATCACTGACGTTCAATCTGCCATGAGCGATGAGCACACAGCCCACCAAAATGACATTGACCTGAATTAAGGTAGAAAATGCGCCGATTCCAGCGTGAAAACTGCCCATATAAAAGTAATTATCCTGCTTAGAGCGCAAAAATCCATCGTTGCCCAGCTTGAATTTTCCATTTTCTACCTCTTCGTTGGCGAAGGATTTCACCACACGGATGCCGGAAAGGTTATCCTCAATCTGACCGTTGATTTCCGCAATCTTCTGACGGTTGCGGCGGAAGGTCTGGCGCATCTTTTTGTTGAGGATGTAGGCAAAGGTGAACATGAAGGGCAAAACGGCAAAGGCCGCCAGGGTCAGCGTGGGATTGATGCCCGCCAGAATGATGAGCGCACCGGTGATTTTCAGCAGCGACAGAAGGAGATTCTCCGGGCCGTGGTGGAGCAGCTCCGTAATCTCAAACAGGTCTGTGGTGACACGGCTCATGAGCTGACCCACTTTTGCGTCATCATAGAAGGCAAAGGAGAGCTTTTGCAGGTGGTCAAAGACCTCCGCTCTCATATGATACTCTATTTTGGCACCCATGACGTGGCCATAGTTGCCGATAAAGAACTTGGCGTAAGCGTCCGCCGCCACCAGCAGGAAGAGGAAGAGGGCAATGAAGCCGACTTCCTGGAGAATCTGCTCCGAAGGCTTATAAATCAGCGTAGAGGTGACATACCGCACCACCAGCGGAATGGTCAAGGCAATGGCGGAGGAAAGGGTGGCAAAAAACATATCCGCCCAGAAAATCCCAAGGTAAGGGCGGTAGTAACTGAGCATTTTTTTGAGGTTTCCAGTGTTAATCTTTTTTGTTTTCATAAACGAAACAACCTTTATTCGCAAAATTTGTGAAGAAGCTTCGACAAATCCGATTATATCACAGCAGTGAGAAAAATTCCATTTGTTTTCCCGTCTTCTTGAAAAATAATCCAGCTTCTCCCCCGCCGACCGACCCCCAAAGAAAAGATCGGAAAAAACAGAAGAAGTAATCCAAATTCCTCTTGCTTTTTGCGGTCATTTCGGTTACAATGTTTGTGGAAAGGATGGTGCGTTAATCATGAGCGATAAACTCAAGAACACCCCCAACGAAATGGATGATGATTTCGGCGCTACCTTCATCACTCTGACCAGTGAGGATGGCGAAGAGCTGGAACTGGAATACCTGGATACCATCGAATATCAGGGCAATGTCTATATGGCATTCTTCCCCACCGTTCCTGATGACGTGGATCCTGACACCCTCGATGACGACGAGGAATATGGCCTGATTATCATGAAGGTCGTGGACGTGGACGGCGAAGAACAGCTGACCACGCTGGACAGTGACGAGGAACTGGAGGAAGTTTACCAGCAGTTCATGGAAGTCCTGTTTGAGGACGAGGAAGAGTAATCCTCCCTCACCCATTATTTTTTCAACAAGACCCTGCGGGGTTCGTGATGTTCTTTCATTTAAACCCACATCTCTTAAACGGGACGTTGATAAAGCTCTCGTGACTGTTTGCAGACCTCCCACTCCCTTGCGGACTGGATGTTGGTAGCAGTAATGTCATGCGGCGGCGACCCACCTGCATCTTTTGTGCAGGTTTAAGGTGGAACACACGGCTTCTGCGGGGTTTTTGTATTTTTGCTCCATTCGGCTTTCTCCTTGTGGGAAAGCCTTTTTTCACATAACAGCCTATCACAGCATTTTTCGCATAGAACCGAAAAAAGCTGTACAGAGAGATGTTTGCATTTTGAAAACAAGTACTTTATCCTGTTTTGCGTCCTTTCAGTGCGTCGCCGGAGCCTGCAAGGATAGCTGCTGCGTCGGTTGGGAAATCGACGTGGACGAAGAGAGCTTTCAGCGCTTTCAAAAGATGTCCGGCTCATTCGGAGAGCGCCTGCGTGCTTCTATCGTCACGGAGGAGGATGGAACCCACCACTACCGTTTAAAAGAGGGCGACCGCTGCCCGTTTCTCAACGAAAAGGGACTTTGCGAGCAGATTCTCGCCTGTGGAGAAGACATTCTCTGCGAAATTTGCGCCGAGCACCCTCGTTTTTTCCGCATGGTGGGTGATACGCAGGAATGGGGCGTGGGACTGGCCTGCCCAGAAGCGGCTCGGCTGCTGCTCTCCTCTCCCCAACCGCTGGCTTTCACGGAAGACGAACCGGAAGTAGAAAATCCGTTTCTGCAAGCATTGCTGCTGGTGCGTGCTCAGTTGATGGCACTTGCTCAAGACCGTTCCAAGAGCATTTACGACCGCCTTTCCCTGCTGCTGGCCTGCGCCGAACTCACGCAGGAACAATTGGACTGGGATACCTTCGACGCTGAATCCATCGTCCCGGACGAGCCTATTTTGCCCATCTCTCCCGGTCAGGGCGGCTTATGGCTGGATGGCCTGATGGAGTTGGAGCCCATTGACGCAGAGTGGAGCGACGCTTTGGCGGATGCTCTGGCGGCGGCACAATATCCAGAGCTGATGGAGGATTTTGCAGAGGAGATGGAAGACCTTGCCTGGGAATATGAGCATCTGCTGGTTTATCTGCTGTTCCGGTATGTTTTGAAGGCTTACGATGACCATGATTTGCTTTACTGGGTCAAAAGTGCGGTTTGGGGCGTGCTGACGGTGGAACAGCTCAGTTTTGGCCGCTGGCTCCGGCAGAGGAAGCAGTTTTCCACCACAGACCAGGAGGACATGGTTCGTATTTTCTCCAAGGAAGTCGAATATGACCCGGAAATCATAGAAGGATTAGATCCACTGCTGGAAGAACTGAGCGGAGACGGCCTGGCGGAATGGATGGCGGAATAACGGCTGGTTTTTTCGTCTGTTTCCGTGTCCTCCTTCCCCGGCATGGCCTTTTCCCGGGAAAACCTTTGTTAAATTTTTCTCAAAGTCACAAAAAATTTGTTTTTCTCCTTTCCATTTGAAATCCGGGAGAAAAACAGCCAAAACTTTTAAAAAAGGAAAGAAATTTTCAGGAATCAATTTGTACAAAATAGATCACCAGAATAAAAGCGTTTTTTCTTCTTGTTGACAATTTCTCCTTTTTGTCCTATAATCCTTTTATAAGTGAGATTTCTTGAAGAAACGGTTTTCTTGCTGCTAACCGGTTGACTGCGCTGTTTGCAGAAAACCGAGCATGACCGTTTTCGGAGGAATTGTCCACCCCTACAAAGTTGTCCGGGCGGAGGCGGCAAAAGCTCCGACCCGTCAGCTGTATATTGAAGAAAGGAAGGAACATCTCATGATTTATTCCGCAGAAGTTCTCAACCAGTGCCCCGTCGCTAAGGGCGCTTACCACGGTCCTGCTCCTATTCCTGAGGAGGGCAAGTGGGTCCAGGCAAAGGAGATCAAAGACATCTCTGGTTTCACCCACGGCATCGGCTGGTGCGCTCCTCAGCAGGGTGCCTGCAAGCTGACCCTGAACGTTAAAGAGGGCATCATCGAGGAAGCTCTGGTTGAGACCATCGGCTGCACCGGTATGACCCATTCCGCAGCAATGGCTGGCGAGATCCTGATTGGCAAGACCATTCTGGAGGCTCTGAACACCGACCTCGTTTGCGACGCTATCAACACCGCTATGCGCGAGCTCTTCCTCCAGATCGTCTATGGCCGTACTCAGTCCGCTTTCTCTGATGACGGTCTGGCTATCGGCGCTTCCCTGGAAGACCTGGGCAAGGGTCTGTGCGGTCAGGTCGGCACTATCTTCGCTACCAAGGAGAAGGGTCCCCGTTACCTGGCTCTGACTGAGGGTTACATCACCAAGCTGGCTCTGGATGCTGACAACGCTATCATCGGCTATCAGTTCGTCCACCTCGGAAAGATGATGGATTGGATCAAGGGCGGCATGGACGCTAATGATGCAATGAAGAAGGCAACCGGTACCTATGGTCGTTTCGCTGCTGAGGCCGGTGCTGTCAAGTACATTGACCCCAGAAAGGAATAAGGTGAACGAACATGGCACTGTTTGAATCTTACGATAGAAGAATGCCCCAGATCCAGCCCGTTCTGGATGAGTACGGCATTGCCTCCGTTGAGGAGACCCGTGAAATCTGCAAGGCTGCTGGCTTTGATCCCTATGAGATCGTCGCTGGCATCCAGCCCATCTCCTTCGAGAACGCTCGTTGGGCTTACTGCATGGGCGCAGCTATCGCTCTGAAGAAGGGCGTCAAGACCGCTGCTGAGGCTTCTGAGGCCATCGGTATCGGCCTTCAGGCTTTCTGCATCCCCGGCTCCGTCGCTGACAACCGTAAGGTCGGCCTGGGCCACGGCAACCTGGGCGCAATGCTGCTGCGTGACGAGACCAAGTGCTTCGCATTCCTGGCTGGCCACGAGTCCT